>PKUE01000136.1 GCA_002869685.1 Desulfuromonas sp. | reverse complement strand
GAGATGCGCGGCTTTGAGATGCCGCCCCATGCACGTATGAGCCTGGTGCAGAATCTGTTGATCCGCACCCTGCTGGCCAGATTCTGGAAAGAGCCGTATCACCACGACCTGATCCGCTGGGGCACCACCCTGCATGACCGCTATTTGCTGCCGTGGTTTGTGCGTCAGGATCTCAAGGAAGTGGTGGACGACTTGAATCGCTCCGGCTATCCGTTTCAGTTGGAGTGGTTTGATCCGTTCTTTGAATTCCGCTTTCCGCGTTACGGCACGGTGCAGATCGACGCCATGGAACTGGAGTTGCGCTTTGCCATCGAGCCGTGGCATGTCCTTGGTGAAGAGGTGTCCAGCCAAGGGATGTCGCGCTTTGTCGATTCGTCCACAGAGCGGCTGCAGGTGTTTGTCCGTCACTTCACCGAAGGGCGTCACGTCATCACCTGCAACGGCCGCCGTCTGCCGCTGATCAGCACTGGCCGTCAGGGGGAATTTGTCGCCGGGGTGCGCTACCGCGCCTGGCAGCCGCCCTCGGCGCTGCACCCGACCATTGCTCCACACAGCCCGTTGATTTTCGACATCATCGACACCTGGAACGGCCGCTCCATCGGCGGTTGTGCCTACCATGTGTCCCATCCGGGCGGACGCAATTACGATGTGTTCCCGGTCAATGCCATCACCGCCGAATCACGGCGGCGCGACCTGTTCAATACCACCGAGCACAGTTCGGGGCCGTTGCAGGTACAACCACAGATGGAAACCCTGGGTAAGTTTTTCACGCGTAGCGAAGCCCCGGCGCCCATGGCTCCGGCACTGGAAGAACCCAACGAAGAATTTCCCTGTACCCTGGATTTACGACGTTAACCCTGAATCGGTCGAAAGATATCGAACGTGAAACAACCTTCGTTGCCCCTTAATCTGGATATCGACCTGCTGCCAGCAGAGCGCTTTTCTGCCTTAAGCACGGTCGACACCCCTGTCCCTGAGCAATGGCAACAACTGATGGCTTTCCTCAGTCGCCTTGGCGGAAGTGGTCTGGCCAAAAGGTGTAAAGATGCCCAACGCCTGCTCAAGGAAAATGGGGCGATCCACAATGTGTTCAACTCGCCCGAAGCCCCGCGCGACTGGCAATTTGACCCGATCCCCGTTGTCTTCAGTTCAACAGAGTGGCAACAGATGGAGCGTGGTCTGGTCCAACGAGCCGAGTTGCTCAACCGGATCGTTCAGGATCTCTACGGCCCTCGTACGCTGATTCGCGACGGCATTGTCCCGGCAGAACTGGCATTTGCCCACCGCCACTTTCTGTTGCCCTGTAACGGTCTATTCGGCGCGACTTCGCCATTGAGTCTCTACGCGCCGGATCTGGCCAAGGGACGCGATGGCAGTTATTGGGTGCTCTCCGACAGCGCCCTGCCAACCTTGGGAGGCGGTTATGCCCTAGAGAGCCGCCTGATCATGTCACGCAGCTTTCCACAACTGTTCGAGCCGTTTCAGGTGCACCGTCTGGCCATGTATTTTCTCGCCCTGCGCGATCATCTGTCCTCGTTGTCGCCACAACAGGAGCAGGAACCCTGCATCATCCTGCTCACTCCCGGCCCGGATCATCCGTCTTTTTTTGAGCATGCTTATCTGGCATCGTACCTCGGCCTGCCCCTGGTCCAGGGCGGCGATCTGGTGGTGCGTGATAACCGGGTGTGGCTGAAATCGGTGGATGGACTGCGCCAGGTTGATGTGATTTTGCGCCGTCTGGTTGATGAAATGTGCGACCCGCTGGAATTACGTGGCGATTCTCTGCTGGGCATCCCCGGCTTACTCGAAGCGGTACGCAGTGGCCAGGTGGCCGTAGCCAACCCCGTTGGCAGCCAGATTATCGAAAACCCGGCGCTGATGGCCTTTCTCCCCACCATCTGCCGCCATTGGCGGGACGAGGATCTGCTGCTGCCCTCAGTCGCCACCTGGTGGTGCGGCCAGGCCCACGAATGCAACTACGTGCTCGACCATCTCGATGAGTTGACCATCCGCCCCATCCATCCACTTCCTGGGTTGCCCCAATCAACGCCCGGTCAGTTGACGGCGCAACAACGGCAGCAATGGCGGCAGCTGATCCTGGCCAATCCCCATCTGTTCGTCGGCCAACAGTTGATGGAATTGGCGACGTTCCCTACTTTTGAGAACAACGAAATCGTCGCCCGACGAGGGATTTCGACATTTTACCTGACGGCCCAACGCGACAGTTACGTGGTGATGCCCGGCGGCTTGACCCGGGTCCATGAAGATGGCAGCAACCTGCTGGCCAACAATGAAGGCGGTCGCATCAAGGACACCTGGGTCTTGACCGAAGAACAGGACAAACAGGTCAACCTGTGGTTGCAGGCCCATCCCAACCAGTTGCTGCGCCCGGTTTTCATGCCGCTGCCGAGCCGCTGTGCGGAAAATTTATTCTGGGCCGGACGTTATGCCGAACGCACCGAGCAAACCTGTCGCCTGATCCGCTCGATTTTGACCAAGCTGTATGAGGTCAACGAGTTCCACGACCCCGATGATCGCCAGAGCCTCGACCAACTGCTGCGCGCCCTGACCCATGTGACCTTGACCTATCCGGGCTTTACCGGCGAGGGCGCCGACAAAAAGCTGGCGGATCCGCGCGGAGAACTGCACGCGTTGGCCTGCGACAGCCAGCGGATCGGCAGCCTGCGCTCCTCGCTGATCAGCCTCGGCCAGTCGGCCTATGCGGTACGCGACCTGCTGCCGGAAGATGGCTGGCGCATTGTCGATAATCTGCGCCAGAACTGGCACCCGCGGATCAGCAAATCCCAGATCGGCAGCGGACGATTGCTGAAAAACATCAATGAACTCATTGTTCAACTCTCGGGATTTACCGGCCTGACCGGTGAAAACATGTCGCGTGAAACCGCCTGGCTGTTGCTCAACATCGGTCGCCGCATCGAACGGGCATTGAACCTGATCGCCCTGCTCCAGGCAACCCTGGTTCCCTGCCAACAGAATTCCACCGAGGCGCAGATTCGCGAAGCGGTCCTGTCCACCTGCAACAGCCTGATGGTGTTCCGCCGTCGCTACCGCTCGTTCATGCAACTGTCACTGATTCTGGAGCTACTGATCATGGATGAACACTATCCGCGCTCGCTGGCTTATCAGCTGCACCAGCTGCACAAACATATCTGTGCGCTGCCTCACGACAAACTCAGTCAGCAACCCCATCAGGATCAGCAGCTGATTGATGAAGCTCTTGCAGAACTGGGGCGCACCGGGCATAAAAAACTCGCCGGCCGCGCCGAAGGGGAAGAGGAGTATCCGCTGCTGCGCGTTTTCCTTGAGTCGCAGAAAAAACGACTCGATCTGTTGTCGGACACCCTGATGCAGCTCTATTTCAGCCCCAGTGTCGCCCCGCAGCAGTTGCGTTCCGCACCGCAGGAGGGCCGACCATGAGATACCGCGTGCGCCACCTGACCGGCTACCGCTACAGTGATCCGGTCCAGCTATGTCGTAATGAAGCCTGTCTATTGCCACGGAACACTCCTCACCAGCGCTGCCTCGACAGTCGTCTTGAGGTTGTACCACTGGTTACCGAGATTGAGGAACGACGTGATTTCTTCGATAATCGCCTCCACTTTTTCGCCATTCAGACCCCGCATAACAGCCTGTCGATAACGGCGGTCAGTACCATCGACGTTGAAGTTGACCAGACGGGTTATGCGTTAGGTGCGCAGATCCCCTGGGAACAAGCCCGGATGGGGCTGACGCAAACTGGCGAGCTGCTCAACAGCGCCCCCTACATGTACAACTCACCCCATGTCACTGCCAGCGCCGCCCTGGCCGACTATGCCATACCGTCATTTGGTGCCGGACGCTCCATCACCGACGCGGTGGATGAGTTGATGCAGCGGATTTACCACGACTTCACCTACGACCCCGAAGTCACCAATGTCTCTACACCACTGACGGAGGTTTTGGCCAATCGCCACGGCGTCTGCCAGGATTTTTCCCATGTCGCCATCGGCTGTCTACGCTCCATCGGTCTGGCGGCCCGCTATGTCAGCGGTTACATTGAAACACTAACCCCTCCCGGTCAAGAACGGCTGGTGGGGGCCGATGCATCCCATGCCTGGTTTTCGGTGTATGTTCCGACAATTGGCTGGCTTGATTTTGATCCGACCAACAACCAGCGCCCCCATCAGCAACATATCACCGTGGCCTGGGGTCGGGATTTTTCCGATGTGTCCCCGCTCAAAGGGGTCGCACTGGGAGGAGGTCATCACGAGGTTCTGGTCTCGGTTGACGTCGCCCGCTTACCGGACAACGGCGTCCGCTCCAACATTTAATCGCTTTTTTCGCCTCGAAACAGACCGACGCGAACTATCGTGGAAAGGAGCACGACATGAAATTTGATGGTTATGACACTGAGGGGTTTTACGACGAATTGTTTACCCCTCAAGGACAGCCCCGCGCCGGGGCCGAACTGGTGGTCGAGCGGATCAACGCCCTCCCCGAACAGGAGCTGCAACGACGCCAGATTGCGGCGGAAAAAGCGTTGCTGAATCTGGGCATCACCTTTAACGTCTACAACAACGAAGCCCAGACGGAAAAAATCTTCCCGTTTGACATTGTGCCGCGGATTGTTCCAGCAGCACAATGGCAGCGCCTTGAACAGGGGCTCAAACAGCGCATTCGCGCATTGAACCTGTTTATCAACGACATCTACAACGAGCAGAAAATTATCCGCGACAATATTATCCCCGCCGACCTGGTTTTTTCTGCGGATGGATTCCGCAAACCCTGTCTCGGCATCAAACCGCCCCACGGTATCTGGTGTCACATCACCGGCACCGATTTGGTCCGGGGTGCCGACGGTGAATTTTACGTCCTTGAGGACAACCTGCGCTGCCCGTCAGGAGTGTCTTACGTGCTGGAAAACCGCCTGATCATGAAGCGCACTTTCCCGATGGTGTTTGACGCCTGCAGTGTCCAACCGGTCACCGACTACCCCAGCCGCCTGCTTGACATGCTTCAGGAGATGGCCCCTCAGGGTTTGCGCACACCGACAGTCGCCGTATGGACACCGGGTATTTACAACTCGGCCTATTTCGAACACAGTTTCCTCGCCCAGCAGATGGGTGTTCAACTGGTGGAGGGTAACGACCTGGTGGTCCATCGCGGTGAAGTGATGATGCGCACCACCACCGGACTGGAGCGGGTCGATGTGATCTACCGGCGCATTGACGACGACTTCATGGACCCGAAGGTGTTCCGCTCCGATTCCATGCTCGGCGTTCCCGGCCTGATGGAAGCTTTCAGCAAAGGCAGCGTCGCCCTGGCCAATGCGCCAGGAACCGGCGTAGCCGACGACAAAGCCGTCTATGCCTACGTCCCCGAGATCATCCGCTACTACCTGGGCGAAGACCCGATCATCAATAACGTCCCCACTTACGCCTGCTGGCGTGAGGACGATCGCGCTTATGTCCTGGAAAACCTCGACAAACTGGTGGTCAAAGCGGTGAACGAATCGGGTGGCTACGGCATGCTTATCGGCCCACACTCCACCCAGGCCGAGCGTGACGAATTCCGTCAGCGGATTCTGGCCAAGCCGCGCACCTATATCGCCCAGCCCACCCTGGCGCTGTCGCGCGTGCCGGTTCTGGTGGACGACCACTTTGAAGGACGCCACGTCGACCTGCGCCCCTATATCCTCTACGGTAAGGACTCTATTTATGTCCTGCCCGGCGGTCTCACCCGCGTTGCCCTGAAAAAAGGCTCGCTGGTGGTCAACTCTTCGCAGGGTGGCGGCAGTAAAGACACCTGGGTTTTGAATCCGCAGGGCGGCTCTTCCCCTGAATCTACCGTCAACCAACAGGAGGAGTTGTCATGCTAAGTCGTGTTGCCAATGCCATTTACTGGTTGAACCGCTACATTGAACGTGCCGAAAACGTTGCCCGTTTTATCGACGCCAATTACCATATGACCCTGGATATCCCCGACAACGCCAGCGATCAGTGGCAGCCACTGATTAACACTACCGGCGACCATGAGATATTCAAGGAACTGTACGGTGCCCCGACGCGGGAGAACGCCATCGAATTTCTCACCTTCGATCGCAGCAATCCGAACTCCATCTATTCCTGCGTGCGGGCAGCACGGGAAAACGCCCGCTCCATCCGTGAGTACATCAGTTCGGAGATGTGGGAGCAGCTCAACACCTTTTACCTGATGATGAACACGGCGGCGCGGGAATCATCGATGGACCTGCCCCATCAGTTTTTCGTCGATATCATGAATGCCAGCCACACCTTTATCGGCATTACTGAATCCACCATGACCCACGGCGAAGGCTGGAATTTCGGCCGCATGGGTCGGATGCTCGAACGCGCCGACAAAACCTCGCGCATTCTCGACGTGAAATACTTTATTCTGCTGCCATCGGTGGATTATATCGGCAGCCCTTACGACAATATCCTGTGGGGGGCGCTGCTGCGCTCTGCCAGCGCCTTTGAAATGTACCGCAAGCGCCACGGTCGGATCGATCCGAAGAAGATCGTCGAGTTCCTGTTGCTCGAACGCAACTTTCCCCGCTCGATCCACTACTGTCTGGCCACGGCCATGACCTCAATGAGTCTGATTACCGGCAGTCTGCGCGGTACCTATGCCAACCGGGCGGAACAGGAACTGGGCCGCCTGATGACCGAATTTCAGTATGCTTCACTGGAGGAGATTTTCGATTACGGTCTGCACGAATATCTCGACAACACTCAGACCCGCATCAATGAAGTGGGCGCCGAGATCCACGGCGCGTTCTTTGATGTTAAAATCGAATCCTGATTCCGCCATGGTCCCTGATCGAAGCCAATGCGTTGGTCAGGGACCAGCAATCCCCCTTGATCTGGCCACCAGGCATGGGTATAGTCAGCGTTTTCCATCCTTTTATTGCGCCAGGATCCATTGTGAACGAGCAGAAACTCTTTGATAAAATCAAACGGCTGACCGGTAAGGCCATCGGTGATTTCAACCTGATTGAGGAAAACGACCGCATTCTCATCGCCATTTCCGGGGGCAAGGATTCATGGACCATGCTGCACGCGCTCAAAGAGCTTCAGCGCCGCGCACCGATCCATTACGAACTGATCCCGGTTACCATCAATCCCGGTTTTGACGGTTTTGATACCGCGACCATCCGCCACTACCTGAAAGAACTCGGCTTTGAAGGCCACATTGAGACCACCAACGGCGAAGAGGTGATTAACGCCCATCTGCGTCCGGGTTCATCCTATTGCGCGTTTTGCGCGCGCCTGCGACGTGGTGCTCTTTACACCACGGCTCAGCAACTCGGCTGCAATAAGGTGGCGCTCGGTCACCACCTTGACGACCACATTGAAACCCTGCTGCTCAACCAGTTTTATTCCGGCACCATCAGCGCTATGAGCCCCAAGCTGTTAGCTGATAACGGCGAGCAAACCGTGATTCGCCCATTGGTCTATGTCGAAGAACCACTGATCGCACAGTGGGCGACATTGCGTGGGACGCCACGGGTGGATTGCAGCTGCCCGATGCTGGCCCGCCGCGACCAGAAACGTCAACGCATGAAGCGCTTGGTTGCACAGCTGCAGGAGGAGATCCCCCAGATCAAAAACAGCCTGCTCAACGCCATGCGCAATGTGCAGCCACGCCACCTGCTGGACAAAAACCTCAAGGAGTTTTAGCACCCGGAGTAAACGCTCCAGCCCACGCCGCTGTGATAATCACGCCGCCGCGAGCACCCATCTGCCATGGATCGACACATCAAATAGAAAGCTTGTCGATCATTAGATTATTGGGTTAGTATAAACGGAAGCTATTAACGAAAAATTTATATTCATAAACAGGAATACATGATGCCCGCGTTCTTCCGGCGCGGGGGCCACAGAAGATGCGCTCCAGAAAGGCGATGCAACGCATAAAATAGCGTAACTCCGTAAATCGACAACGGCAGCAATAAAGGGAAACAACGATGTTTCGGATACTTCTGGCTCTCTTCATCTTCTTACCTCTTTCTTCGGTGTTCGCGGCGTCGCCATCGTCAACCCTGCGCTTTTCCCCCTTGCCCATGTTGTCGGAGCATCTGGTCAAAGAGCAGTTTTTATCTTTTTGCTCCTCCCTCTCCGAATTAACCTGCCAGAACGTTTCGCTGATCTACAAAAAAGATTATCAGGATCTTCTCAAGGCCCTGCATAACGATGAACTGGATTTGGCTTATTTGGGCCCTCTGCCCTATGTCATGGCAAGAAAAACAGACCCTGACATTATTCCGGTCGTACGTTTTCTGGATAAACACCAGAAAGCAACCTACACCTGCTCTCTGGTGACTTTTGGCCATAACCATCCGAACCTTGATGCCGACTACCCCACCATCGCCCTGACCCAGCCCTATTCCACCTGCGGCTATCTGGTCACCGAATCGCTGCTGAGCCCATACCAGCACAGCCTGAATGACTGCCCTTACACCTATGTTGGTGACCATGAACAGGCGGCCCTGGCGGTGATTCGCGGTGATGCGGCTCTGGCCGGGGTCAAAACGACGATTGCCCGACGCTATGAAAATCTGGGTCTGACGATTCTCGATGAAAGTGCCCCACTCCCCGGTTTTCTGCTGGTGGCCAATCGTCGTACTCTTGATCCTGCCACCATAGACCAGCTGCGCAGCGATCTGTTATCACTGAATCACGCCTTCTCTGCAGACCAGAAGGAAAAACCTGAATGGGGAAAAATGATCCGTTACGGCATGATTGAAGCCCACGACGAAGATTATGATGCCATCCGCGCATTGTTAACCCGCTTTCCCGTGCCGGAAATACTGCCATGAAACGCTACCTGGTCTCGTCGTTCATCTTCTTTTTGTTCCTATGCGGAGCGATCCTGCTGATCTACAGCCGCTGCATCCAGATTCAGAATGACCACCTCCAACAACACCTGTTTACCGAGCAGGCTGCAATCAGAAGCTCCATCCACACCTACAGCCTGCTGGCGCAAGCCATCAATGACGAAGTCATCCAAACCGAACAGGTTCTGAAACTGGTCCACGACATCACCAACAGCCACGGCAAAGAACAAAATATTCTGCGCGGGCAACTCTACCGCTTACTGGATCCGGTTTACCAACGCTTACGCGGTAAGCAGGTACGGCAACTGCACTTCCATTTTCCCGACAGTCGCTCCATGCTGCGTTTTCACGCCCCGTCGCGCTCAGACGACTCACTGGTCGCCGTTCGCCCCTCCGTAGTCAGAGCCAACACCGACCACGAAATCGTCAATGGTTTTGAAAGTGGCAGGATTTTTCACGGCTTTCGCCATGTGTATCCGTTGAGCTACCAGGGAGAGCACATCGGCTCCGTTGAGATCAGCACGTCATTCTATCAGATCCGCAACGAATTCAAACACTTGTCAGAGGACGGCCTGAACACCCTGAACAACAGCAATAAAAGTCAACTGGCATTCCTGCTCTACCGTCCCGAAATGTGGAACAAACTGTTCGATGACCTCCACACCTTTTATCAGACAACACCGCTGCACCCCGATTACATCATCGAACGAGCCGATCTGATCAGTTCTCTGTGTTCTGAGAAGATTTCAGAATCGCCTCTGGTGGACAGAGTCCAGCAGAAGCTGTCCCATTCTTCAGAGGTTGCCAGAAAATTAAAACAGCACCGCAGTTTTGCCGTTGCCGTCAATTTGCGCGGGACCACCTATACTGTGGTGTTCCATTCGGTCCAGAACACCCTGAAACAGCACGCCGCTTATATCATGTCGGTCACCCCGGAGCCGTTTATTGCCACCATTCGCAACGACGGGATATTGATGGGCGTTCTGGCGACCGTCCTGCTCACGGTTATCCTGCTGTATCGCTTCCGGTTTCTGGCCGCAGATGAAAACGAAAAACGCCAGGCGCTGTTTCTCAGTAATATTTCCGACAACCTCGGTACCGCGCTTTACACCACCAATCATGAGGGAACCATCACCTTTACCAATACGGCCATGGAGGTTTTACTCGGTTACCAACAAAAAGAGATGTTGGGCCGTAACGCTCACGAATTATTCCACCAGCCTCAGGACACTGACGATCATTCACCGTGTATTTGTGAAGAGGTATTACGTACCAACACAACCATCCGTTCAGACGCCTACTACTTTGTTGACCGCACGGGCGCTCTGTTTCCCGTTGAGGTCGTCTGCAGCCCGTTACGCGACCACAAACAAACCATTGGAACGGCAACAATCTTCCAGGACATCTCCAAGCGACGCGAGCAGGAAGAGCAGCTGCAACAGGCACAGCAGGAATTGATCTCAGCCAATGCCAGTCTGAAAAACCTTGCCAGTCACGACGGCCTTACCGGTGTCTATAACCGGCGCAGTTTTGATGAGCAGGTTGAGCGGCTATGGCGCAGTGCCGCACGCCACAAGCAGCCACTGGCTCTGCTCATGGTCGACATCGACCACTTCAAGCGCTACAACGACCTGTTCGGCCATCTTCAGGGGGATGAATGTCTCCGGCGGGTTGCCCAGACCCTGCAAAAAGCCTGCAAACGACCAGAGGATTTTGTCGCCCGTTACGGCGGTGAAGAGTTCGCCATTCTACTGCCACTGACTGGCCATGACGACTCGGAGCATGTCGCCCAGCGGATTCAGGCACAGATCGGCAGTCTGGCCATTGAACATCCGGGCAATGAAAAAAACCAGCGCATCACATTGAGTATTGGCTGCTGCACCTGCCTGCCGGATGGCGGTGAAACCGTTCAGGATTTTATTTTTGCGGCGGACCAATGTCTGTATCGGGCCAAAGAGGAAGGGCGTAACACCATCTGCTGCTGTCGGTTGCAGGGTGACGAGCAGGAATCGTAGGCGCTCAGAACTGAGCACGACAAAGAGCGTATATTACTTCGCCGCCGCGCGACCCGACATCGAGCCGCGCGGCACATCGATCAGACGCAGGGAATATCGAGGCAGGCACAACCACTGACAACCAAAGATACCAGCACAACAATACCCAGCAATTTCAGACGAGTCATAAAGCGTTCTCCATAATGGAAAAAAGATGTTGGTGATTGAGTCAGTTCCAGTACCGTCACTGACCCGCTTGCGGTTTCAAATAATGATCAAAATGGGTTCTGATCCGTTCAGTCATCTTACGATAGGTGGTTAAGAAATGGCGCTCGGGCAAATCGGCACTGCCATGATAGCCGAGGCGCCGCGCTAACTTGCGCAGACTGGCCTTGTCCGTTGAAATCTGATTGAACGACTGGTCATGAACCAGGCGCAACTTATTTTCCAACCGGCGCAAAAACTTGTAGCCCGCGCTCAGGTCTTCCGCAACTCCGGCGGCGAGTAAGCCTTTCTCACCAATGGCGTGTAACGCCGCCAGCGTGTTGCACACCCGGACTTCTGGGACCTCCTTACCGTAGAGCAACTGCATGTACTGCACCAAAAATTCGACATCGACCATGCCGCCGCGTCCCGTTTTGATATTGAACTGCTCTTCCCCTTCACGGGCGATCTCCCGCTCCATGCGTCCACGCAGGCGATAGATTTCAGATTGCAGTTCCTTTGGCAGCGGTTTTTCCCAGGTAATCTGGTCGTTGATCCGCTCAATACGTTCGGTGATATCGGGAGGGCCAACGACCACTTGAGCTTTGGTCAGCGCCTGACGCTCCCACAATTGGGCCGATTCCAGATGGTAATTCTCATAGGCCGCCAGGCTGGTAACCAACGGTCCCTGGTTTCCCGAAGGACGCAGCCGGGTATCAATTTCATACACCCGCCCTTCGCGTGTGGCCAGGGTCAGCACCGAAATAATCCGCTGGGCAAGTTTCGAAAAATACTCCTGGTTGGAGAGTTCCTTAAAGCGGTCCGGGTCGGTTCCTTTAACCGGACGGTTTTTCCCCTGCCCACTGTAAATAAAAATAATGTCGAGGTCGGAGTGGTAGTTGAGTTCCATCCCCCCCAGTTTCCCCATGCCAAGCACGGCGAATTCCGCTTCCCGCCAGCCACCATGTTCCAGCGGACAATACGGCAGGCCAAAGCGGGGAATCAGTTCATTGCGCGCCAATTCCACCGCCGCTTCGAGACACACCACCGCCAGACAACTGAGTTGCATGGTGGTACGCCCCTGCAACTGGTCGCCACGCAGGTCGTTGAGGGCAATGCGCAAAAATTCTTCGTTGCGGAAACGCCGCAACTGATCCAGCCGATCCTCATAATCCAGCGATTGCTTCAATTGGTCGGTCAGCTCGTCGCGCAGCACTTCAAGGGATTTAAATTCCACCGCATAACCACTGGAAACCAGTGAATCGAGGATCTCCGGGCGCTGAATAAAAATCCGCGACAGAAACTTGCTGGTACTGAACAGTGAGATCAGCAGCCGGACAATGGCGTGATTTTCAGCCATCAACGCGTAAAATGTACCGTGAGCACGGATACGCATGAGAAATTCTTCGAGATTGTTAAGCGCCATATCCGGCTCGGGAGACGAAACAACCTCCTGCACCAGCACCGGCAAAATCCGTTGAAAATAGCGCCGCACCCGGCGGGTCATGGGCGAGCCGTATTTCCCCTCACGCAACCGGCACAGACTTTCATAGGCCTGCTCGACATCACGAAAGCCAGCCTCCTCTAACAGGTCTTTGGCAAAATCGCTATCGACACCATCATCAAGCAAAGCGCGCACCCGCGGCTCAATGGTGTCCTCGGGCTGGTCTTCGCCGGCATAAAACAACTCGCGGTAGATTCGCACCACATCGTCACGATGCTGTTGCAGACAATTTTCAAACGCCTCCAGACTGTCAAAACCACTGCGCCGTGCCAGCGACAGTAGATCCTGCTTGGTCGTCGGCAGATTGTGGGTTTGTCGCTCCTGCACCACCTGAATGCGGTGTTCCACCGTGCGCAGAAAAATATACGCCTGGCGCAAGGTTGCCGCATCTTCGGCGTCGAGATGTCCGGCATCACGCAGCAACACCATGGCTTTAAGGGTGCTGCGTTGACGCACATGGGGATTTTTACCGGCAAAGATCAGCTGCAGCGCCTGAATGAAAAACTCGATCTCACGAATGCCACCGCGCCCCAACTTGAGATTGTTCTGGCAGTTGTCCTGTTGGGCCTGATGACAGTCGATCTTCTGCTTCATCTCCTTGAGATCCTCGATCATGCCGTAATCGAGATAACGCCGATAAATGAACGGCTCCAGAGCCCACAGCAACTGTTCGCCCAGTTCGAGATCACCCGCCACCGGCCGCGCCTTCATCATGGCCGAACGTTCCCAGTTCTGCCCCCAACTTTCGTAATAGGTTTCCGCCGCGCGCAATGAACAGGCCATCTCGCCGCTACGGCCCTCGGGACGCAGATCGAGATCGACGCGGAAGACAAAGCCATCCTGCGTCACCTGGCCAATGGCTTTGGTGACCATGTCGGCCAGCTTGACAAAATACTGATGCAGGGTAACCTGATTCTCCGTCACCCCTTTGTCATTGGTGATGCCGCTGGTCATCCCCTGGGTGGCTGAATAAAAGTAGATCAGATCGATATCGGAGGAAAAGTTGAGTTCCCAGCCACCAAACTTCCCCATACCGAGGACGGTAAAGGTGGCCAGTTCGCGCCCCTGCTCATCCGGTTCGTCAAGCAGCGGAACTCCCAATTCCTGCTGCAACAGTTTTTCACAGTGACTGCAGGCAATGCGCAACGTGGCCGACGCCAGACTGGAAAGCTCTGCCGTCACCTCTTCCAGCATGGCGATTTCGCTCAAATCTCGGGCGCTGATCCGCAACACTTCGCGATATTTATAACGACGCAAGCACCGCTGCAGCGCTTCGAAATCCTCCTCGGGATCAAGACGCTGCGCCAGTTCGGCGACCATCAGATCGACATCTTTTTTGCGCTCCACTTCGCCACGGGTAAACAAGTCGATGAAGTATTCCGCATCCCGGCACAGGATGCTGGTCAAAAACGGCGACGCGCCGAGCATCACCATCAATTGCCGGTTGCTGGTCTCATGCTCCAGACAGTGGGTCAACTGAGCAGCATCCACCGTATTGCTGCAACGTTCCAGATTGTTCAGAGCCAGATCGGGATCACTGCACAACAACGCCACTTCAGCCTGCCGAGCCACCAGAGGTGCATTACCGAGGACATCATAGAGAAGTTGCAGATTGGTCACACTACGTTCCGGTTCAGCAAACCCCATTGCCGTAATACAGGCGCACAGTTGTTCCTTCCCCTGTTGATCGGTCTGCTGCAACAGTCTCGTCAGTTGATCCACCTGCTCCTTCATATCAGCCCCTTTGCTGTGCGAGTGCTTTCAAACCGTTCAGGTAATCCCCTTTGACCACGCCCCGTTCGGTGATAATGGCCGTCACCAGATGATTGGGTGTCACATCAAATGCCGGGTTGTACACCTTGACCCCGTCAGGAGCCAACTGCGTCTCACCACAATGGGTCACTTCACGCCAGTCGCGCTCTTCAATGGGAATCTGTGAACCATCGCTCAAGCTCAGGTCGATGGTAGACATGGGCGCAGCCACGTAAAACGGAATGCCATGCTCCTTGGCCAGCACTGCCACCGTATAGGTGCCGATTTTATTCGCCACATCACCGTTGGCGGTAATGCGGTCCGCGCCGACGATCACCGCATCCACCCGGCCCTGCTGCATCAGGTAGCCGGCCATGTTGTCGCAAATGACGGTGACGGGGATAT
>PKUE01000025.1 GCA_002869685.1 Desulfuromonas sp. | reverse complement strand
ACGATTAAAGGGAGGGCAACATGAAGATTTCAGCCATAATTATGGCCGTGGTCAGTCTGCTGTTTTTTGTTTCAACAACCATGGCGCAACCATCACCAGAACAGCTGATCGGCCAATTTCAAAAAGCCTTGATGAAAGAACTGAAACAGGGATTACAGCAGGGGCCAACGCAGGCCATTAAGGTCTGTCAGATAAAAGCGCCTGAAATTGCAGCACAACTGTCTACTGACCAGATTGCAATCGGACGGAGCACAACCCGATTACGCAACCCGGACAACCAAGCCCCTCACTGGGTTGCAGAAATCCTGGACGGCTACCAAACCGGCACCCCGATCAAAGAGAGCCAAACCGTCGATCTGCTGAATGGGAAACAAGGCTATATCAAACCGATCTATATACGCCAGCCATGCCTGAAATGTCATGGCACAACCATTGCCCCGGACATTGCCGCAGCATTAAACGAATACTATCCAAACGATCAGGCCACCGGCTATAAAGCCGGAGATTTTCGCGGCGTATTCTGGGTTGAGACACAAACCAATTGAGATCCAATGTCGCAAATCACCCGAGCCAAAGCGCACTATTCTGGTCTGTGACACGGCTTCGATAGCTGCGTCACAGGGCAGCACTTTTCTCCAGATAATAACTGTAATCCCCTTCATAGCTGCGCATTTCGCCATGATCGATCTCAAAAACCCGATCGACCAGACTGCGCAAGAAATGACGGTCATGGCTAACAAGCAGCACAGTTCCCGAAAAATTCTGTAGTGTTTCAAGAAGAATCTGACGCGATTGAATGTCAAGGTGGTTTGTCGGCTCATCGAGAATCAACACATTCACCGGACGGGCTAACAACGTAGCCAGAACCAGGCGACTCTTCTCGCCACCAGACAATGTCGACACCCGTTTGTCAACATCATCACCCTGAAACAAAAAGGCCGCGCACAGATTACGGACAACGCCGATAGAAACCTGTGGCATCACCTCTTGGACTGTTTCAAATACACTTTTCTCAGGATTCAACAACTCCATAGCATGTTGACTGAAGTAACCGATATCGACATTCGCGCCAGAAGTTACCGTGCCAGCACTCGGAGCAGTCTGGCCGGCCAGAACTTTAAGAAAAGTTGATTTGCCCGCACCATTTACTCCGACCACAGCAATTTTCTGCTGCCGGCGAACCAGTCCGCTAACATTACTGAAAACGGTCTTTTCCCCCTCTCCCACTCCAGGCCAAGATTTCGACAACGCATTAAAACTGAATACATCTTCGCCACTTCGCACGGGCTCCTGAAATTCAAACCGAACCACTTTCTGTTCTGAAGGGATCTGAATCCGTTCAATTTTCTCCAGTTTTTTAACCCGTGACTGCACTTGGGCAGCGTGGGAAGCTCGTGCCGCAAAACGGGCAATAAACTCCTCTTCCTTAGCCAGCATATCCTGTTGACGACGGTAACTGGCCAGAAGCTGCTCGCGTCTCAACTGTCGCTCCTGCACATAGAAATCATAATTGCCGCTGTATGTCGTGACAGACTGATCGGCTACTTCAATGATACGGCTGACCAGACGATTCATAAAATCGCGGTCATGGCTGGTCATCAAGACAGCCCCCTTGAATTCAGTCGACAGCCAGTTTTCCAACCAGATGATCGATTCAACATCAAGATGGTTTGTCGGCTCATCGAGCAGAAGCACATCAGGGTTCAGAGTAAGAATCTTAGCCAGAGCAATGCGCATTTTCCAACCACCGCTAAACGATTCCACCGGCAGCAACTGCTCTTTCGGCGCAATACCAAGACCAGTAAGAATCGTTTCGGCGCGGCTATCAAGATCATAGCCACCACGCTGTTCAAACAGGGCCTGAGCCTCACCATAGCGTTCCAGCAAAGCAGCCATTTCATCATCACTTTGCGGTTCACACATAGCTTGCTCCATGACACGAATCTGCTCACCTAGGGCAACAGTTTCTTCAGAAGCACTGATGACTTCTTCACGCGCGGAGCACCCCGCCATTTCACCAACTTCTTGTGAAAAATGGCCGATCACTGTCTTCTTAGAGCAACTGATTTCGCCTTCATCGGCTGATTCCTCGCCGGTAATCAAGCGAAAGATTGTTGATTTCCCAGCACCATTGGGCCCAACCAGCCCAGTTCGTGTGCCGGGAAGAATCTGCATACGGGCTTGCTTAAAAAGAACCTGTGATCCATAAGACTTACTGATATCAGTTAAATGCACCATAATAATTTAAACCACTTTCTGGAAAATATTTGCGGCGGACTATACGCATCATTCCCTGTAAAATCAACGATATTCCACTATTTTACAGCTAGCATAAGCTCGATTAAAATCAGCGAGAACATTCGTTCTATACACACATTCAAATATGATGATTCAACGGGCATTTTTTTTGCATAATAATTAAACATCTCACACTGCAGCCTCTTCAAAATCACGTTAAAGGTGAGAATTTATACATTTTTTATGTTTTGTCTATTCTGGGAGGACCTGTTAAATGGCTGAAAAATTTTTCAAATTCGGTCTTGACACGGTATGGCTGATATTGGCCATAGGAATGATTCTCTACGCCGCGTTACGCTATGATGTCGTCGAAACAGTGGCCATGCTGGTCAATGACCACCACGAGTTGCAGCTTAATGAGATCCTCATCACCCTGCTCTGCGCCTTATTTTTCATTCTTATCTTTGTCATTCGTCGCCTCCACGAACTTGGCACATGCCGTTGTCGCCTGCTTGATACGCTGCGTGAAATCAATACGTTATCAACAACAGACCGCCTTACCGGTTTGAACAACAGGCGTTATTTCGTCAAGATTGCATCGCGAGATGTCGGCATTTCACTTCATGCGGGTGGCTCTCCACTGGTTGCCATGATCGACATTGACCACTGTACATCTCTTAACGATGCCTATGGTCAGGTTGCTGGAGACCAGATTCTGCAAAAACTTGCCAAGATGGTTGATGGCAACCTTGAAGAAACAGACCTAGCCGGACGATATCGTGGCCCTACCTTTATCGTTCTGCTTGGTGACTGTGCCACCCAAGATGCAGTGCAGCGATTCGAAAGATTACGCCAGGAGATCTTTGACAGTGTTTTCTTCATTGATCAACACAAGATCACCACTTCAATCAGTATCGGAATTGGCAGCAAAAACGAAAGCACACAATCTCTCAGTGACTTGATCAACGATGCTGAAATCGCCTTGTATGAAGCGAAAGATTGTGGCCGCAACAGAGTTGTTCATCGGTAATCTTTGCGTAAACCTGTTCCAGAAGGCGTTCCCGCCCTCTGGAACGGACACCTCCAACTCAGCAACAAACAATCACTTCTTCCCGTTCATCCCCAGCATAATTCTGCAGGACACCACGATACATATTCGGAATACCCCTTATATGAAATAGCAATTGCCAATTTTGACCCTTGCCGATACAATCATTTCATGATTGACAAAATGCTTTAATTTTCTGCTTGCAAAAAAACTAGGGGGCTTGTGAGAGTATTGGGGGCGACCATATGCTGTTTGTCTTTATTAGCCATCACCACCTGCTGTTTCGCATTGCAAAAAAGATCTCTGGAGTTTGCCCCCCTGCCAATAGCTTCCGAACCGGTACTGCAAAACGGATTCAGCCCATTTGTCCGCTACCTTGAAAAAGCCACCCACCTTCCGGTAAATCTAAAGATCACATCAAGTTATCACCAACTGCGGGAGGGGCTTCTCAATAATGAAATTGACCTTGCCATGCTAGCACCGCTGCCTTACGTTGAAATTTCCGCCCTGAAAGCCGAAATTGTTCCTGTTGTCGCTTTTGTCAACCAACAGGGCAATGCAGACTCTATCTGCTGCCTAGCGACCTACAGCGGAGACCACATCGAAATCGGCACAGATCGTCCTCTTTTTGTCTCACTGATACAACCATATGCAACCTGCGGCTATCTTATGTCTGAATCATTATTGCGCCAGCATGATTACAGTCTCAAAAACGGCAGCTATATTTATTCCGGCAGTCCGCGCGAAAGCGCCCTCGATGTCCTACGTGGAACCACACAAATTGCCGGCATACCAAAAACGATGGCAAAAGAATACCAGCACCTCGGTTTAAAGATCATCACCGAGAGCAATCCTGTCCCCGGCTACCTCCTGATTGCAAACAGTCGAACCGTTTCAGTACAAACAATTGCAGCAATTCGCGATGAACTCCTGAAACTGAACCCACTCCACTGCCCGAACGATAACCAATTGACACAAAAATGGGATCAATCAATACGTTACGGCAGCATTGCAATCGAGCCAGCAGATTATGTCAGGATTCGCGACCTTTTTGAAACCATGACGATCCCGGGCATAACACCATGAAAGGCCCGCGCGGATACGTGATACTGCTTATGTCGATCTTTATTGCTGGCATTGTCATTCAGCAGCGTTATACCCAACTCAAATCAGATCATTTAAAGATACGCGAGTCCAGTCAGAAGGTTGCTTATACCAGCGTGACAAACACCCTGCGTCTTGTTTCACGCGCCCTTGCCGATGAAGTTTTGCAACAGGAAGATATTCTAAAATTAATTAACGACATTGTCCTCAACGAAGGAGAACAACGTAACGAACTGCGCGGACAACTTTATCGCAAACTTTATCAGATGTACGCTCGAGTCAGTCAACATTCCATTCGTCAGTTCCACTTTCACTTTCCAGATGGGCACTCAATGTTGCGCTTTCATGCCCCTCATAAGGCAGATGACGACCTGATACCCTACCGTCCCTCCATTGCAATCGCCAATCGTGAACACATCATTGTGCACGGTTATGAGACGGGCCGCATGGTTCATGGTTTCCGCCACGTTTACCCTCTCAACTATCACGGTAGTGATATTGGGACAGTTGAAATCAGCAATTCATTTCAGCAAATCAGCTCAGAATTGAGCAAAATTACCAAAGCGACTAGCACAGAATTGCTGTTCATCATGTATAAGCCGGACCTTTGGTATAAACTTGAGCCAAGCCAGCAACTTCTCTATACGCCATCGATCCTGCATCCGGACTATCTGTGCGAAAACGCCCAGGCAACAGAATTTCTGGATTTCGGCGGAACAATGCAGCCCTCGGAATATCTTCATGACATTCAAATAAACATTCGCAATCGACCACAACTCAAAGAAAAGATGACAGCAGGTCAGGAGTTTGCCTTAATAACTCGTTACTCCAACCAATTTTACTCCGTCATTTTTCATTCCATCAAAAACACAGAAAATAAACATGCGGCCTACTTCATCGCATGCACACCAGAACCCGATATCCAATCCCTGTGGGTCAATGCCCTCATTCAGTTTGCCTTCATCAGCTTTTTATTCATTCTTATCTTCCATTATTGGCGCAGGTCAGCCTGCTTCAAGACACAACAGAAGAGCACAGAAGACTTTTTGCAGATTCTTTCGAATAACATGGGCCAGGGGATGTACGCTACAGACAAACAAGGGAGAATAACATTCATCAATGCCGAGGCAGACCAAGTGCTCGGCTGGCAACGTGATGACGTTTTGGGCCACGATGCCCATGATCTATTCCACGTGGATGACAATAATCACGATCAGGGCTGCTTTATTTTGAATTCGATCATAGAAGGGGTCACCTGTCGGCAGGAACAGGCATATTTCAAAAATAAACGGGGAGAGCAATTCCCCGTGGAACTGACCTGCACACCGATTTACACCAATGAAAAAGTTGTCGGAACCATCACATTATTTCACGACATCACACAAAAGCTTCAAGATCAAATGGAGCTCCTTGAGGCAAAAACACAATTGGAGGAAGCCAACCGTCATTTGAACAAACTGGCTCGTATAGATGCGCTGACGGCAATTGCAAACCGACGTGAATTTGACGAAACCTTGTCAAAGTTATGGAAAAGCTCTTACCGAAAGAAAAATCATCTGGCCCTACTGATAATCGACATCGATTATTTCAAACGCTACAACGATTTCTACGGACATCAACAAGGTGATCTGTGCTTGAAACAGGTGGCAAAAAACATCAGCAAGGCGTGTATGCGCCCGGATGATTTTGTCGCCCGCTACGGTGGCGAAGAATTTGTCGTCTTACTGCCCCAGACGCATGATGACGAGGCCATCCAAGTGGCTGAGAAGATTCAGGAGAGAATGAAACAGGCGGGCATGGCCCACCCGGATTCACCAATCTGTTCCAGCGTAACATTGAGCATCGGGATTTGCAGCGTAGTGCCACATGATCTGACGTCGGAACAACATTTTATCGACTGCGCGGACCGACGTCTTTATGTTGCAAAAAAACGCGGCCGCAACCAGATCTGCCATCAGGATTGAGGGATAAAATGGGGCAGTCGATCATGAAGATTCACCACATCACCAAACACCATAACCGCTGGACGTAATGCCTTTTTTGCGGCTTCAGAAAGCTCTTCAAGTGTTGTCACAACGGTTTGCTGTTGTGGCCGCGACGCATTGGAGATAATAGCGACAGGAAGCTGCGACTCAACTCCTTCAGCAATGGCTAAAGCAGTAATCTGCTCGGCAAAACTCAACCCCATCAAGACAACCGTCGTATGATAATCCAGCTTCAGCAAAGGCAACCAGGCCGTATTGATACGGCTACCGGAAAGATGTGCCGAGACGATAGAAAGGTTGGCGGCATAACCTCGTGCCGTTAAGGGAATTCCCGCAGAAGCCGGACCGACCAGAGCAGAACTGATACCGGAAATAACACTGACACGAATCCCTTGTTCCGCCAAAAACTCGGCCTCTTCGGCCCCCCGACCAAAAATATACGGGTCACCACTCTTGAGCCGGGCAACATGCAACCCCTGTCGGGCATACTCAAGAATCATGGCATTTATTTGTTCCTGCTTGAAACTATGCGCCCCCTTTTTCTTGCCTACATAGACCTTTTGGGTAGTTTCGGGGATGAGGTCAAGGATCGGCTGTGAAATCAAGTGATCATACAGAACAACATCCATAGACTGGAGACACTGATAAGCTTGCAGGGTTAATAACCCGACATCTCCGGGACCACATCCGATCAAAAATACTTGTGCCAACACACGAAGTGCTTCTGAGCGCGTCCGTTCCACGTCAATTTGTCCTGCCTTGCGCAATTGAAATTTTTCTTCAACAAGATCAGTCAGTTGTTCCGGAAGAACCTGTCGGATACGATCTCGGACCACACGACCAATGGTTGGGCTGGCACCATCTGTGGACACGGCAATCTTCAACGCACCATACTGAAGCAATGATGAAAAATAAAAATCACATTGCTCGGGCATATCAACACGGTTGACCAAGACCGCACGATTTTTTTTCTCGGCCTTCAAAAGCAGGCCAACCTGGTCATTGCCAGTCGCATCAACAATGACGTCAAATCCGGCTAAATCTTTCTGGGAGACGCTACGTAATGAAACGGCTACCGGTAATGCAGCAAAATCTTCACACTGCCGTTCGGCAATCACACTGAATTCAATCCCATTATCAATCAGTACCCGTGCTTTCTGCACAGCAACAGCCCCTGCACCAAGTAAGAGGATACGGGGATTTTTCAACAAAACCGGTAAGGTTGACACGACTCTCTCCTGAACTGCTCTCACACCATTTTCTTAAGGATATTCAATATGGATTTCATCTCCAGGGCTAACGGTGCCACCCTGCACAACTCTGACAAAAATCCCATGGGTCGGCATCACACAATCACCAGCCTGATGATAGATGGCACAACGTTGATGACATTTTTTCCCAATCTGAGTGACTTCCAGAATGGTATCGGCAATTTCAATCACTGTTCCAATCTGTGTTCGAAGCAAATCGACACCAGACGTCACAATATTTTCGGCAAAATCACCATCCTGAAGTGTCAGCCCTTTTGCCCGCATGGTATCAATACTTTCCTGAGCCAAAAGGCTAACCTGGCGCTCGCTACCACCATGAGCGTCACCTTCAATTCCGTAGTTCTCGATCAACGTGATCGATTCAACCGCTTTTTTCTGCTCTCCCGTCTTTTTGCTGACGCACACAGCAACAACCTGTCCCAAACCATGGGTCATTTTTATACCTCCGCTGAAATGGTTACATTAGAGCCATTCTCAAACGTAGACAAAAACTTGTCAAGGCATTAATTGACAGATTTACTCAGGATAGTAAAAGAAAAAAGAGGAGACAACACTCCCCTTTTTTTACAGAATCAACTGATGAAACTTTCCCGGTTCAGGTCAAAAACCTCTTCGAACTCTTCGAGGAGATCATCAACACGACCTTCTGAAAGGTTGAAGAATACGGCGCCGGCTGAAGCCGCAACGTCTCGATCATCATCAGGCTCCCGCTGACCGATACCAAGGCGAGAGCAGGCTGCTGCCGATAAGTTGACCAACGCAGAGAGATTGGCAACATCGCTGTCAACATCTGCCGTGTTAAAATCCATTTGATGGTGAACGGCTTCGACAAGCAAAGAAGCAATTTTCCACGAATCCAGAACTGCAGCACCTACAAGATGGTAAGGATTGGAAAATACTTCCTGTTCCAAAACCAGGTACTCGCCAGCACCATTGTAAACCGCCTCAACCAAATCCTGATATCGTTCGGCATCATTATTATTGCGAACAATTTTTCCAAGATTGCTGAAAAGACCCACCATAAAGGCCTCATCTGCATTAACTTTCTGCAGCTTTATACTGAAAAAGCGAGCTGCCAAAGCACAGCCGATAGATTCTTCCCATAACATTTTTTCAAGCAGGCCATACGACTTGTTCACGCTGCTCATACTGGAAGCCAGAACCAGACTGCGCACGGTTCTTTCTCCGAGAATCACCAAAGCATTTTGCAGTGTGGTCACCTGCCGGGACAACCCATACATGGCAGAGTTTGCAATTTTCAACATTCTAGCCGAAACAGCGGGATCCAACGAAATGGTCTCAGCCAGTTTTTTGACCGAAGTATCCGGGTCTTGCAACAACTCCAAAACCTTCACTGCAACAATGGGCATTGGAGGGAGGTCACCCACTTCTCCTACAATATCAGAATAATCCTGCATCGAATCCAGAACCCTCTCTATTACTAATATTTTCCAAAATCGTCGTCATCCAGCGCTATTTGCACAGGAGCACTTTTTTGGTCAGTATATCCCCACTCATCACTCGCGCTTTGCTTCGCGACAACGGATGAAGTCATTTTAACTGGTGCAGCAATGTTTGGCAAAGGAGAACTTTGTCTTGCGGCCTGTTTTAGGCGAAAACCAGTCAAAATGTCTGAAAGCTGTTCAGCCTGACTCGACAATTCTTCCGCAGCAGCAGCCCCCTGCTCGGCACTGGCAGTATTTTGCTGAGTCACCTCATCAATCTTGGCGATTCCATCATTAACTTGTGAAATTCCCTGAGCCTGTTCGCTGCTGGAGGCAGAGATCTCAGCAACAAGATCGCTGACTTTCTTGATTTCTTCAACAATGGCACCAAAAGCCTCTGAAGTGCTGTCGGCAATTTCAGCGCCATGCTCCGCCTTACTGACAGATGCTTCGATCAAAGCAGCAGTTTCCTGAGCAGCCTTGGCGCTCCTCGCCGCCAGATTGCGAACCTCTTCGGCAACAACGGCAAACCCTTTACCATGCTGACCAGCGCGTGCGGCTTCGACCGCGGCATTCAATGCCAATAGGTTGGTTTGGAATGCAATCTCGTCGATAACTTTGATAATTTTTGAAATATTCAACCCGGATTCGTTGATATCGGCCATGGCTGTAACCATCTGGCGCATCTGTTGATTGCCTCGATCCGCTGCAGTTTTAGCCTGGTTTGACAACTGATTGGCTTGCTGGGCATTATCTGCATTAGTCCGGGTCTGTGAGGCAAGTTCATTCATCGAGGCAGAAATTTCCTGCAACGAACTGGCTGAGTCTGTAGCCCCCTCAGAAAGTGACTGACTGCTGTTGGAAACCTGCGCAGCACCAGATGCAATCTGAGTTCCACCCATTTGAACGCGCATCAATACATCGTTGAGATCATCGCTGACCTTTTTCAAAGCAATGCGAATTGAGTCATGTTGATCACGAGGAACCACATCAATAGTCAAATCGCCTTCGGCAAGTTTCTGCAGTGACACCAGTACATCCTGCTGAAGGAAATCAGCAAAGGTATCAATGGTATCACCGATATGACCGATTTCATCACTTCGCTCCATCTTCAAACGGCCATCGAGACGACCCGCAGCCATCTGATCAAACATCTGCTCTACGGCAACCAGAGGACGACGGATGAGAGCACCAAGCAACCAATAGATGATTCCCGCCGCCAGAACAACACCACCGACCCCGGTGATTGCCATGGTACGGACACTGGACCGTATCCCTTCTTCCATCGATTGCATCACTAATTGATGACGGTGTTGCAGTTCTTTGAGGTTGTAGCGCAAATAAAGAACCCCACCCAGATCTCCGGATTGATTTTCTTCATGGCATTCGAGACATTTTTCAGAGAAAAATTTTCCCTGGGTCAAGACCATATCTTCACTACGCTCATGTTGGCCGAACTGACCACTTTTGTCTGAACGCGCCTGCTGAAAAATTGCGGAATCAAACATCCGCTCAATACGACTTGCATCACTCGAATAATCGATGCGCCCATCGCCGTTGGTCAAACCCACTTCTACGATATTATGAACCGTTGACAACTCTTTTAGAAGGTCATCAAACACCTCCATCTCACCCATTTCAACGGAGGTGGAAGTACCAATGCTCAGACTCTGAAACACACTTTTTGCCTGCTGGTATTCCGAATCCTTGAGAACACTCATTTCATCTTCAGCCTGCTTGCGGAGTAATGACGTCGTTTGTTGATTAACAACAAAGATTGCTGTTCCCATAACAAACACCATCAGCAACAACAAAATGGCAGCTACTTTTTTTTGAATGCTCATTCTAAACCTCCAGGCATAACGAACACTGGCCACCCTGTCATGCCCAAGGTGGCCAGCTGTAATGAGTTGTCTAACGACAGAATTTAAAGTTCGATCTGATCAAGATCTGAATCTTAAAGAAGTTTACCGACATTCAACAAGATCTTGACGCGATCGCCCATTTTACCCATGCCCTGAATATATTCAGAACTACCACCCGCTGTGGAGCGCGGTGGAGGCTCAATATTTTCGGGCGGAATATCTGCAACTTCGTTGACCTTATCGACAACCAGACCGACAGACGTTGTATTCATCTGAACAACAACGATACAGGTTCTTTCATCATACTCGCGTGGAGGCAGATTGAACCGTGCACGCACATCCATAACCGGAATGACTTTGCCTCGCAGGTTAATAACACCCTTGATGAAGCAAGGCATATCAGGAACTTCGGTAATCCGCTGGATCCCGATAATCTCAGTCACATAGCGGATTTCAATTCCGTAATCCTCATCGCCCATATGGAACGTCAGATATTTACCCTCTTGGGTATCTTCACTTCCAACCGCTTCGCTAAAACCGGATTTGGCAACCTCTGTCATGCTGCGTCTCCTTTACGTTCAGTCACTCACGACGTTTTTTAATGTTTACAGAAATCAATTTTAGCCGAAACATGCGACCTTGTACACTCTAATCCACACAAGGATAAACATTAAGGCAGAAGTCATCAAGGAAACAATGGCACAACATCCAATCCAAGCGTCTCAACAAAACCAGCCATAACGTTCATATTCTGCACCGCCTGACCGGCAGCGCCTTTAACCAAATTGTCAATGGCAGATACAACAATAACACGCCCGGTCCGTTCATCAACCACAAAGCCAATGTCGGCATAGTTACTGCCCTGCAGAAACGCGACATTGGGAAGTTGTCCGCCTGGATGAATCCGGACAAACGGCTGGTCCCCGTACATTTCAGCATAAAGAGCAACCAATTGCCCCTGTGTAACATTCTGACTGAGTTGCGCATAACAGGTTGAAAGAATGCCCCTGTTAACCGGCAGCAGATGAGGAGTAAAATTAACCATTACCGCTTCACCCGCCAGCGCAGATAGCGTCTGCTCGATTTCAGGCGTATGACGATGGCAGCCAACGCTATAGGCCTTAAACCCTTCATTCACTTCACAAAAAAGGCTCCCAGTTTTAGCGGACCGCCCCGCCCCACTGGTCCCCGATTTACTGTCAATCACCAGAGAGCGATGATCGATCAAACCGTTTTTCAATAAAGGCGCAACCGCCAGAGCCACACTGGTCGGGTAACATCCGGGATTCGCCACAAGACGTGCGGAAGAAATCTCGTCACGATATAATTCAACTAATCCATAGACGGCCTCGTCAAGCAGTTCAGGACTGGTATGTTCTTGATACCACTGCTCATAGACAGCAACATCTTTGAGACGATAGTCAGCGGATAAGTCGATCACCCTACATCCCTGTTCGAGAAAACCGGGCACAACGGCCATAGCTGTTTTATGGGGCAAAGCCGTAAAAACAAAATCGGCTTCGCTACCAATCTTGGCGATATCGACCTCACAACACGGCAGGCTAATCAAGTCTGCCAGAGAAGGAAACACCTGAGCAATATTCTGCCCTTCATATTGACGCGAGGTAATTGCACTAATCTCTACTTCAGGGTGGCGGACCAACAACCGTAACAGTTCAACACCGGTATATCCACTCGCTCCTACAACTGCAACTTTCATAGTGATTCTCCAGAATAAAATCTACATCGTTCAAACATAAACAATGACGACAATATACCGACCTGCCCCGATAAGACAAGAGCTCCCATCAGGAGAAAAAAAAAGGGGGAAACCTTTTCGGCCTCCCCCTCTGTATATCTGTGTCCTGCGTATCGTCGAAACAGATTAACGCTTCGAGAACTGGAAGCTACGACGAGCAGCTGCACGTCCGTACTTCTTACGTTCCTTGATACGGCTGTCACGGGTAATGAAACCTGCTTTTTTCAATACGCCACGCAGGTTAACATCCACCTCAAGCAGGGCCTTAGTGATGCCGTGCTTGATCGCGCCAGCTTGACCAGAGGGGCCACCACCACAAACATTGACGAAAATGTCAAACTTACCAACATTGTCGGTCAACTCGAGGGGTTGACGGATAATCATTTTAGAGGTCTCACGACCGAAGTAGTCGTTGATATCCTGCTTATTAACAGTAATGTTGCCAGTGCCAGGCTTCATCCAGACACGGGCAACTGAAGTTTTTCTTTTGCCGGTGGCACTATATCGTTGTTCAGCCATGTGAATCATTCTCCTTAAGTAAACTAAATATCGAGTACTTTGGGCTGTTGAGCGGCATTCTCATGCTCGCTGCCGGCATAGACCTTCAACTTTTTGAGCATTTGACGGCCTACTTTGTTTTTCGGCAACATGCCACGAACCGCTTTGATAACAAGATCTTCAGGCTTTTTTACCAGAAGCTTGTCAGCACTGATCGAGCGGATACCACCGGGAAAACCGGTGTGATGGTAATACATCTTGTCCGCTTGCTTGTTTCCGGTCAGCAACAGCTTCTCGGCATTGACGACGATGACATAGTCACCGGTATCAACGCTGGGAGAATAAATGGCTTTATGCTTACCTCTCAGGATTTTGGCGATTTCTGAAGCGACACGTCCTAATACCTTGCAGTCCATATCAACCACGAACCAGTCTCTTTTTACTTCGCATGCTTTAGCAATTTGCGTGCTCATCTTACTTAATCCTCTCATCTATTAAAAATCTGCGTAGCTGTACGGGGCTCACAGAAGCACGAAAGATAGCCGATCGTTCCGGTTTCGTCAAGTCATTTCAATATTTTTTTATCCAACAGCAATGAATTCCCAGCAAGGCGATTTTGCCCGTTCTGCGAACAATGACGCTCCATGTAAAATCAGCGCTCAGTACCAGACGTCCATCAGACACAGCCCCTGTGCTGGCGCTGTCAATCCAGCCTCGCAGCGCTGTTTCCCCGTTAGGATTGTCCCAACCTGGTCCGGCGCTAAACGACCGCGACCAACATCCACCAGAGTCCCGACCATAATACGCACCATGTTCTTCAGAAAACCGCTCCCGCGCACATCAATCAACAGCTGCCCATCATGACAACCCACATCAACGGAAAACACGGTTCGACAGGTTGTTGTCGCCGCACATCCCGTCGCCTGAAAAGCCGCAAAATCATGTTCTCCGACTAGATACTCCGCAGCCTGACACATGGCGGCAACATCGAGAGAACTGTTGATATGCCAGCTATTCAAACGATGCAAAGGAGATCGAACCGGCCCCTGATAGATACGATAGCGATACCACTTACCCTGAGCATCAAAGCGGGCGTGAAAATCGTCCGGGACCTGCCGAACTTCACGAATGGCAATATCTTCGGGAAGAAAGCGGTTAACGCCCTCACGATAAGCGGGCAAGGGCAAAAGAGTCTCAACGTCAAAATGCGCCTGCATTGCTAGGGCATGCACACCAGCATCTGTCCGCCCGGACGAGTAGATACGCAACGGGTGCCCAACCACCTGAGCCAAGGCGTCTTCAACACATTGCTGAACGGTCGTGGCATTCGGCTGAACTTGCCAGCCACCATAACACGTTCCATCGTATTCAACCGTCAGACACAAACGCGCCATACCCTAATCAGCCCAAACCTGTTCAAGAATCTGGACCATATTGGTTGCAGCTCCCTTACGCAGATTATCCAGCGCTACAAAGAATTGCACAGCCGTTCCCTGTTCATTGGCCATACGGAGGCGCCCCACGGTAATTTCATCACAGCCTGAAGCATCAACCGGCGTCGGATACTCATGATCCATCGGAACATCCAGCCATTCAATGCCCCCCGTCTGCTGCAACACATCCTGTAGCTGCGCCAAGGTAACGGGCCGATCAAACTCGACATAAACCGAGGCGCTATGTCCATAGAAGACCGGAACACGTACTGCAGTCATGGCAACAGTAAGATGCGAGCCAAGCAAAGTACGCAATTCCAGTTCCACCTGGCGTTCGTGGTCGGTCTGACCATTGTCCATAAATGAGCCGACCTGAGGCAGACAGTTAAAGGCCATTTGATGGGGAAATATCCCATTTTTCGCCGGACGACCATTCAACAACTCGCCACACTGAAGCCGCAATTCATCCACAGCTTTCAGGCCACACCCAGAAACCGCTTCATAGCTTGAGGCAACAACCTGCTTCAACCCAGCGCACTGCGCCAGAGCCGCCAAAGGAACAGCCAACATAGTGGTTACACCATCCGGACAGGACAACTGTCGCTGCTTGGCTCGATTGATTTGTAATCCATTGATCTCCGGGGCGACAAGACAAGACTCTGAATCTTCCCGCCACGGCAATGAGATATCAATACATAACGCCCCTGCAGCTTTAGCTTTATCAACATATGCCGTACTGACACTTGCACCAGCACAGAAAAAAACAACATCACTGCCAACAAATGCCACGTCATCCAAGGCCAGAACCGCAACGGGTTTATCCTGAAAGTCGATGAATTCGCCAATAGAAGATTCAGAAGCGAACAATCTCAACACGTCAACGGGAAATGCCCGCTCCGCGAGGACTTCAATCAACTGACGACCAACAGCACCCGTCGCACCAACCACTGCTACATTCAAAGGAACCATCATCTACTCCTTAAAAAACAACATGGCCCGCCCGAAAGTACGCGGACGAACCATGTTATTGTGTCACAGATTGAATCGCTTGCAGCGATTTTATTATTTTTCCAGCAGGATTTGCAACATCCGCCGCAGCGGCTCTGCGGCTCCCCACAACAGTTGGTCACCACAGGTAAACGCCGACAGATATTGCGGCCCCATCTTCATTTTTCGCACCCGGCCAACAGGAACCGTCAACGTTCCAGAAACCGCTGCAGGAGTCAATTGTTGCAGAGTCTGTTCCTTGAAATTGGGAACGAGCTTTACCCAGTCATTATCATTAGCGATCAGCTGTTCAATTTCTTCAATGGGCAGATCTTTGTTCAACTTAATAGTCAATGCCTGACTGTGGCAGCGCATGGCACCAACACGAACACAAATACCGTCAATAGCAATCGGGCTTTGGGTTGCCAGAATTTTATTGGTCTCGGCATAGCCTTTCCACTCTTCACGACTCTGGCCATCTTCAACCTCCCGGTCGATCCACGGCAGGACACTGCCAGCCAAGGCAAAACCGAATTCCTGTGTCGGCAGCAGGTTACTGCGCAACGTCTCGGTGACCTGCTTATCGATATCCAGAATTGCCGAAGAAGGATCTGCCAGCAAATCGGCAACCGAATCTTCCAGCACACCCATTTGACTAAGCAACTCGCGCATATTGGGTGCACCGGCGCCAGAAGCTGCCTGATATGTCATGGAGGATACCCATTCAACCAGACCGGCTCGGAATAGACCGCCAATCGCCATCAACATCAGGCTGACGGTGCAGTTACCACCGATAAAATCCTTCTGCCCAGCGGCCAACGCATTATCAATCACCTGACGATTGACCGGATCCAGGATGATCACTGCCTGGTCGTCCATGCGCAATGAGCTGGCGGCGTCGATCCAGTAGCCCTGCCAACCAGCATCACGCAACGGGCCATGCACTGCTTTGGTGTAATCACCACCTTGACAGGTAACAACAACGTCCAGAGCCTTGAGCTCGGTGATATCGGTGGCATCTTTGAGGGTGCCTGCCCCCATGGGTGCTTCCTGGCCCACCTGTGAGGTGGAAAAGAAGACCGGCTCAATCCCGTTGAAATCGTTCTCCTCCTGCATGCGTTGCAGAAGAACTGAACCAACCATACCACGCCAACCGATAAATCCGACTTTCATCCCTTTGTGTCCTTTACTGAAAAAACAACGTTGTTTAAAACGTCGCGGCGCTACAGCGCCGCAACAATGGCATCACCCATTTCGCAGGTGTTTACTTTTTTTTCATCACCGCTACCCTGATAGATATCACCCGTGCGATAGCCCTGATTAAGCACTGTTTCAACGGCCGTATCGATGGCGTCGGCCGCTTTTCCCATAGAGAAGGAGTAACGCAGCATCATGGACGCCGACAAAATCTGGGCAATCGGATTGGCAATTCCCTGCCCGGCAATATCCGGGGCACTCCCGCCGGACGGCTCATACATACCAAAGGAGCCTTCTGCCAGTGACGCCGAAGGCAACATCCCCAACGAACCGGTCAACATTGCTGCCTCATCGGAAATAATATCGCCGAACATGTTGCCACACAGCATGACATCAAACTGCTTGGGCCAGCGCACCAGTTGCATCGCCGCATTGTCAACATACATATGCGACAGGGTAACATCGGGGTAATCTTTAGCAACACGCTCAACAACATCACGCCAAACAACGGAGGTCGACAAAACATTGGCTTTATCGATACTACAAACCTTGCTGCCCCGCTTGCGAGCCACGTCAAAAGCGACCCGAGTAATTCGCTCGATCTCGGGCTCAGTGTACATCATGGTGTCAAAACCACGTCGTACACCATCAACGGTCTCAATCCCCTTAGGTTCAGAGAAATAGATCCCTCCGGTCAATTCACGCACAACCAGGATATTGAACCCTCCCCCGATCACTTCTTCCTTAAGAGAAGAACTGCCCGTCAAGGCAGGAAAAATAATGGCCGGACGCAGATTACAGAACAAGCCGAAAATTTTACGCAAAGGCAGCAAAGCGCCACGCTCTGGCTGCTCATCGGGAGGCAAGGTTTCCCACTTTGGGCCACCGACACTGCCGAATAAAATGGCATCAGACTCACGGCAGATCTCGACCGTTTTTTCCGGCAGCGCTTTTCCTTCATTATCGATACCGGCGCCGCCGACATTAGCCTGAGTTTTCTCAAAACAGACGTCGTATCTCTTTTCCACGGCGTCAAGAACTTTAATCGCTTCTGCCATTACTTCCGGACCAATACCATCACCAGGCAGAACCGCTACCTTAAATGTTTGTGTTGCCATGCTTCTCTCCTCCTCGCTTTCACTGATGTCATCCTGCGCCTTGACTGTAAGCTCAACACAGTCTGCCGATTCAGGCGAACAGATGACGTCACAAAAAGTGTAGTCACTATAAAAATCGGCCAGATTAATTGTCAAACGTTTTCAGTGTCCAGCATGGCATTTTCACACCATGCGTGCCACAAATGTCACACACAGTGAGCCACAAAAGGCCCACGATTAATGTTTAAAGAAAAAAGGCTGGATTCCTCCAGCCTTTTTTGAACTACTGCGACCGGTCACATCTGAATAAAATTCAGAAATTCCAGCAAAGCGTGTTAATAACGCTCGTCTGCGAATTCGACCCAGCCACCGGATTTCACCAAGGCCTTATCAAACTCAGAAATCTCGAACGCAAACGACTTATCGACACCATTGACCGAGGCAACAATCTTCTGACCATCTACGTCCACATCAATATTTACTATTCCCTGTGCAGAAAGTTCAAACAGGGCGTCAATGTCAGATTTCGGCAGCTCAATGGCCAGCATCCCGCCATTGAACATGTTTTGGCGGAAAATACGCGCATAGCCCTCGGCAATGATCGTATGAACGTCATTGACTTCAAAAACCCAGGGCGCGTGTTCACGTGAAGAACCGCAGCCGAAGTTCTGGCGAGAAACAACAACCCGGGCGTTTTTCAACGCTTCCCCTTTGGGATCAAAACCATCAAGCTTCAAATCTTCCAGAAGATACGGCTTCAACGCCTCCTTTGTCACCTCAGTGAGATATTTGGCCGGGATGATTTCATCTGTATTTATGTCGGAACGATCAAGAAAGATCGTCGCACCTTTAAAGATTTTTTCCATGATTGCAAGATTCCTTTCTGGCGGTTAAGACAAGGTACGTGCGTCAGTGATCTTGCCGGTTACAGCGGTTGCCGCAGCAGTCGCCGGACTCATTAGATGCACCATGCCACCTTTACCCATACGACCATTGAAATTCCGGTTACTGGTCGAAGCACAGACTTCACCTTCAGCCAGAACACCATTACTCATTCCGAGACAGGCACCACAGGTCGGGTTTGTTACACAGAAGCCGGCATCCATAAAGATCTGAATGATCCCTTCAGCCAGCGCCTCACGGAAAATTTTTGGCGTTGCAGGCGAGACAATGCCACGGACTGTATCTGCAATACGCCGCCCCTTAAGAACAGCAGCTGCTTCGCGCAAGTCTTCAATTCGGCCATTGGTGCAGGTACCGATATAAATCTGATCAACCGGTGTTCCAGCCATTTCGGCCACAGCTTTGACACAGTCAGGCTTATAGCCGTATGTCAATTGTGGTTCCAATGACGAAACGTTGAAGTCAAGCACTTGATCGTAATTGGCATCGGCATCAGAATGCCATTTTTTGTAATCTGCAACAGCGGCAGCCTTGTCCGCATAGTCTTCCTGAATGAACGGCCACAGGTAATCCACCGTCACTTCGTCGGGCATACAGATACCACAGGTACCACCCGCTTCAATTGCCATATTACACAGAGTCATGCGGGATTCCATCGTCATGGCATCAACAACCGGACCGGCAAATTCGATCACCCGGTCTGTTGCGCCATTAACACCGAGCTGGCCGATGACATAAAGGATGACATCCTTTGCATACACACCCGCCGACAAAGCGCCGGTAAGATTCACCCGGATGGTTGCCGGCTCACGAAAAGCACAAACGCCTTTCAGGATACCAACTTCAAGATCCGTCGTACCAACACCCGCAGCAAATGCACCGAAGGCACCATGCGTACAAGTATGGCTATCACCCATGATGACGGTAAAACCGGGACGGATATAGCCTTTTTCGGGAAAAAGAGCGTGGCAGACACCGTTGTGACCGACATCAAAAAAGTCGGTGATTTCATGACGACGTGCCCAGTCGCGCAGCATTTTCGCCTGAATCGCTGTTTTGGTGTCTTTTGAAGGTGTCACGTGATCGATGACCGCCTTAATTTTATCTTTATCAAAGACACGATCCTTACCGCGCCACTCCAGATCGGCAATAGCCACAGGCGTGGTGATTTCGTGACACAGCACCCGATCAAGGTCAAGCACCTTGGTGCCACTAAAAGGCTCATCACGAAGATGGCTTTCAAAGATTTTTTCTGCGATGGTTTTTCCCATAATCTCTCCTTCTATCTTGAATCTCTTCAATGCCATCCTGCCAACAACACAAGGAGGCAACTTTAGCGTAAACAGCAACGCACACCATACAGCAAAACGGGACGCCTGAACAGCGCCCCGTTATCTCTGCAGTCATTTTACATTATCATTACAGATCGACCGGGGTTCTCTTCTGCAATGAGGCGATTTTATTCAGCGCATTGATATAAGCCTTGGCTGCGGCAACAATAATGTCGGGGTGTGCGCCCTGCCCCAACTGTTCGCGCCCCTTCTCTTCCAACCGTACAGTACATTCCCCCTGGGCATCAGTGCCTCCGGTGATCGCACCGACGGAGAAATGAAGCAGACGGACATCACAACCGGACAACTCTTTGATCGCCTTGAATGTCGCATCAACCGGTCCATCGCCAATAACAGCCGTTTTGCGCACATCTCCATCAACTTCCATCTGAACCGTAGCCGTTGGTGCAGCAAAAGAGCCGGAGGCAACATTCATCTGCAACAGTTTATAACGCTCAGGAACGCGAATAATCTCATCGGCAACGATCGCATCAAGGTCTTCGTCAAAAATCTCTTTTTTGATATCCGCCAGAGATTTAAAACGGACAAACGCCTTTTCAAGTTCCTCTTTGGACAGATCATAGCAGAGGCCCTGCAAGCGTTGATTGAAAGCATGGCGGCCGGAATGTTTACCAAGGACCAGCTTATTCTGATTCAACCCGATAGACTCCGGGGTCATAATTTCGTACGTCGACTTTTCCATCAACACACCATGCTGATGAATTCCGGCCTCGTGCGCAAAGGCATTTGCCCCGACGATCGCCTTGTTCGGTTGAACAACAATCCCGGTAATGGTGGTCAGCAAACGGCTGGTGGCATAGATATGCTCAGTTACCACGTCGGTTTTATACGGCATAATATCCTGACGTGTCTTCAAGCCCATAACAACTTCCTCAAGGGAACAGTTACCGGCGCGTTCGCCAATGCCATTAATGGTGCACTCCACCTGACCAGCGCCAGCGCTAACTGCCGACAGGGAATTGGCAACGGCCAAGCCGAGGTCATTATGACAGTGAACCGAAATGACTGCCTTTTCAATATTGGGAACATTTTCTTTCAGGTAACGGATAATCTCAAAATATTCCGACGGCATGGTGTACCCAACCGTGTCCGGAATATTTACCGTAGTGGCCCCGGCATCGATGACCGCTTCAATCACTCTGGCAAGGAACGGCAAACGGGTGCGAACAGCATCTTCTGCTGAAAACTCGACATTCGGGGTATATCCGGCGGCACGTTTTACCGCATTGACAGCCGTCGCGACAACCTCATCTTCAGTCATCTTCAACTTGTGTTTCATATGAATATCGCTGGTCGCGATAAAGGTGTGAATCCGACCACGCTCTCCGGCATACTGAAGAGCCTCCCAGGCACGATCAATATCCTTATCATTGGCCCGTGACAGACCGGCAATCTGAGGTCCTTTGATGACTTGGGCAATCTTTTTAACCGCTTCAAAGTCACCATCCGAAGCGATCGGAAAACCCGCTTCAATCACGTCTACCTTCATTTTCTCAAGTTGATAGGCAATTCGCAATTTCTCCTCCATGGTCATACTGGCACCTGGAGATTGCTCACCATCACGTAAGGTGGTATCAAAAATTAACACTTTTTTCGGTTCAGACATGTCGTCCTCCTGACATAACGCCCCGGTTATCATGAATAGGGGCCGTTGTAGAATAATGTTGTAGTTTACCAAAACGAGACCAACTGACTAGCTCACCTAGGTCGGTTTCCACACGACCACCCCCCTTCTAACCGAAAAATAAAAAAGGCTCCCGCCTCTGCTGATTACGCAGGGGCGAGAGCCTGAAGCTCACGCGGTACCACCCTGTTTCGGTTTCCTGACTCGGAAACCCTCATTCATCCCTTTACGCAGGCTCACGATCACGACTAGACCATCCGGCTTCACCGTGACAGCTCCAAGGCGAGTTCACTCTTACCCTGTATCGGCTTGCACCACCCGCCGACTCTCTAAAACAGGGAGCGGAGTTACTACTCCTCTTCACCGCTTTTTCAAACTTCTTGAACTAAATCACACCTGCTGCGACCAAGTCAAACAAACTCTGCCAAAGTCCAGGATACAGCCAACGTTTTTCAACCCGATAAGACTATGTTTAGCCCTGTGAAACTTTGTTTTCCTGACGTCGACGCAGATACCCCATCAGCGCAAGAACAGGGCTGAACATCGTGTAAATCAGGAAAATCAAAAAGAACATCACCTCAGGCTGAGCAACAATGACGATGATCAGCACAATTGCAATGACAAGCATGCCGAAGGGACGGCGCTTGAGCAGCTCAGGATCTTTGAACGAATAGTAAGGCACATTGCTAACCATCAGAATAGCCAGGCCGTAAATCAAGACCATTACCGAAACCATGCGAATCGTTCCGGCGCCACCAAGATGGTAGAAAAGCAGGACACAGGCGGCAACCATACTTGCAGCCGCAGGGATTGGTAATCCGACAAAGTTCTTGGACTCAACCGTGCTGGCCTGGACATTAAAACGCGCCAGGCGCAAAGCACCACAGACCACATATAAAAAGGCCGCCAGCCAGCCAAGCTTGCCAAACGGCTGCAACGCCCACGAATACATCAAGACCCCGGGAGCAACACCGAAAGCCACCAGATCGGACAGAGAATCATATTCCACACCGAACTGACTGGTAGTGTTTGTCAACCGAGCCACCTTACCATCCAAAGCGTCAAATACAGCTGAAACAAGGATAAACCAAGCCGCCACATCGTAACGACTGTTCATACTGGCAACAATGCCGTAAAAACCGGCAAACAAACTCCCCGTCGTTACCAGATTCGGCAGAATGTACACGCCCCTGCGGAGATTTTCACGCCGTTCACCAAAAGATTTTTTCATCGTTATTTCCCTAATACGGTTTCACCTGCCACACAGAGCCCCCAAACGGGATGATCAGCTGGCCAACACGGACTTTTGAACAATCGTTTGCGCAATGGATAATCGACAGCCAAACCTCACCCATGAATACGTCAGCGGTACATCTTCGAAACTGGCAGGAGGCAAAACTGCCTAGCCCTGACACAAAAGCGGGGGCGATTACTCGCCCCCGTCAATTATCGATCCCAGAACTCAGCTCCTTTAACAACATCGAAGACTGGGTTCTGCTGACAAGCCCCTATCATATACCACAAAAGAGCCTGAAAAATAAACCGTTGTTCATCGCCTTGCTACAGCGAGACGATTATTCCGAGTTCTTCCAACCTTTGGCACCACGACCAAGCACAATGGGACCGGAACGAACCACCTCTTTGAGGCCAAGCGGACGCAACAGTTCAATCAGGGCATTGATTTTCTGCGGGGTTCCGGTCGCCTCAAGAGAATAGGATTTTGGAGTCACATCAACCACGTTTGCCCGGAAAATATCGGCAATACGCAACACTTCAGCGCGGGTTTCTGCCTCAGCGGTGACTTTGACCATCAACATTTCCCGTTCAACAAAGTCTTGATCGGTAAAATCAATGACCTTAATGACATCAATCAGCTTATTAAGCTGTTTGGTAATCTGCTCTAGAATCCGGTCGTCGCCAGTGGTGACAATAGTCATACGGGAAATACTTTCGTCGAGCGTCGGCGCAACGGACAAGCTATCGATATTAAATCCACGTCCGGAGAACAATCCGGAAACACGCGGCAGAACGCCAAATTCATTTTCAACTAAAACGGATATTGTGTGCTTCATGCAGCAATCTCCCTGGCTGCTGTTTCATCCAAACGGCAGCGATCAAGAATTGATAACATCGTCTGATCAAATTCGATCAAGAGGCCAGAACCATCTCGTTCAGACCCGCACCTGCCGGCACCATGGGCAGAACATTCTCTTCACGAGAGACTTTGAACTCCATAATAACGGGACCAGGAGTCTCAAGAGCTTTCTTGATGACATCGCCAACTTCCTCCACTTTGGTCGCCCGCAAACCGGTCGCACCATAAGCTTCTGCCAATTTGACGAAGTCGATGGGCAATTCCATGCATGTCTGGCTGTAACGTTTATCAAAAAACAGTTGCTGCCACTGACGAACCATCCCGAGGAAATTATTATTGAGAATAACAATTTTAACCGGTAGGCGATACTGCACCAATGTTGCCAGTTCCTGAGAATTCATCTGGAACGAACCATCACCGGAAATATCAATGACCTGCCGTTCGGGGAATGCCGCCTGAGCTCCCAAAGCCGCGGGCAAACCAAAGCCCATGGTTCCCAAGCCGCCGGAGGTTACAAAAGTACGGGGCTGCGAAAAGTCAAAGAACTGTGCTGTCCACATCTGATGTTGCCCAACCTCTGTGGCGATAATGGCATCATCTTCGGTCAACTCTCGCAGCTTCTCGATGACATATTGCGGCTTAATGGTTGACTTTGTCTGTTTGTAAGACATCGGGTGTTGCTCTTTCCACTCGACAATTTGATCACGCCACGGCTGGGTCGCTTCAACAGTATCCTTGAGTTCCCCCTGATCACGCTGCACTTTTTCGGTCAGACGCGGCAACACATCCTCGAGCATGCCAACGACCGGCAGGTCAACGCGAACGTTTTTCTTGATCGATGTCGGATCGACATCGACGTGGATAATTTTGGCATGAGGCGCGAACGTGGCAATTTTGCCCGTGACACGGTCATCAAAACGTGCTCCGAGCGCAATAAGCAGGTCGGAGTTGGTAACGGCCATATTGGCATAAAAGGTTCCATGCATCCCCAGCATCCCCATCGACAACGGATGTGTCTTGGGAAAGCTGGCCATCCCCATCAGCGTTGTGGTAACAGGGGCCTGGATAGCTTCCACGAATTTGAGCAATTCATCGGACATGTCCGACAATGTTGCACCACCACCAACATAAACCACCGGTTTACGCGCGGCGAGAATCATTTTTGCCGCTTTTTCAAGCTGACGCGGATTGGCGGCAACCGTCGGCTTATACCCGCGCAGTTCGACAGTTTCCGGATACTCAAAGGTGGTTGAATCCATTTGAACATCTTTCGGCAAGTCGATCAGAACCGGGCCAGGGCGACCGGTACGGGCAATATAAAAAGCCTGTTTGACGATGCGTGCCAGATCTTTGACATCTCGAACCAGATAATTATGTTTGGTGATCGGCCGGGTAATTCCAATCATATCGGCTTCCTGAAAGGCATCGTTACCGATCAGGGGGGTTGGTACCTGCCCGGAAATGATTACCATCGGAATCGAGTCCATATAGGCCGTGGCAATTCCGGTAACGGTATTTGTCGCGCCGGGGCCACTGGTCGCAATCGCCACACCAACTTTACCACTGACACGCGCATAGGCATCGGCCGCGTGGACTGCTGCCTGTTCGTGACGGTTCAGAATATGCTTGATCGGTGAATCCATCAGGTCATCATAAATATTGATGACCGTTCCACCAGGATAACCGAAAACCGTATCAACCCCTTCCAGGCGCAGACACTCTAATAAGATTTGTGATCCTGTTTTTTTCACTGTGTATCCTCCTCCTGCGGCTTGCGCCATTCAACATCGCCCAAAAAACATATAACCAGTATGATCAAAACTATTTTTTCAATTGTTCAAGGTCCCGCACCGCACCACGCGCAGCACTGGTGGTTGTTGCTGCATAGTTCTGCAGGGCACGACTGACTTCACGTTGACGCTGTAGGGGCTGCCAGGCTTGTTCGCCACGCGCTTCCATGGCTTGACGGCGCTGGGCAATCAACTCGTCACTGACGTCAACACGGATAATCCGTTGGGGAATATCAATCACGACCTGATCCCCATTTTCAACCAGTGCCATCGGGCCACCCTCAGCGGACTCTGGTGAAACATGGCCAATGGACAATCCAGAGGTTCCTCCAGAAAAACGGCCGTCTGTAACCAGGGCACAGCTTTTACCCAGCCCTTTTGATTTAAGGTAACTGGTGGGATAAAGCATTTCCTGCATCCCTGGCCCCCCTTTGGGGCCCTCATAACGAATAATAACCACATCACCAGCTCTTACTTTGTCGCCAAGGATGCCGTCAATAGCCTCTTCCTGGCTTTCAAAAATACAGGCCGGCCCAGTAAAGGTCAGATTGGATTCATCAACTCCCGCTGTTTTGACGATACATCCGTCAGGAGCCAGGTTGCCATACAGAACCGCCAAACCACCATCAACACTGTAAGCATGATCAATGGAACGGATACATCCCTTTTCGCGGTCGAGGTCAGCCGACTCCCACAACGTTTCCTGAGCAAAAGGCTCAAGACATTTTTTACGTCCGGGAGCGGCCAGATAACGCCGCTTGGTTTGTGGATCATCGGAAGTGGCAAGGTCCCACGTATCCAACGCTTCCCCCATAGTGGCGCAGTGGACCGTCGGTACATCACGATGCACCAGCCCGGCACGATCCAGCTCGGCAAGAATCCCAAGAACACCACCAGCGCGATGGACATCCTCCATATGGTAGTGCTGGACCGCCGGTGCAACTTTACACAGGTTGGGCGTATTCAGGGAAAGACGATTAATATCTTCCATGGTGAAATCAACTTCCGCCTCCCGTGCGACCCCCAACAGGTGCAATACAGTATTAGTTGACCCACCCATGGCAATATCGAGACGCATGGCATTTTCGAAGGCCTGTTTGGTCGCAACAGAACGGGGCAGCACACGGGCATCGTCATTTTCATACCAGGCTCGCGCCATCCCGACAATACGTTCGGCAGCTTCAACAAACAGTTCTTTACGATAGGCATGAGTCGCCAACAGGCTACCATTGCCCGGCAGGCTCATTCCTAGAGCTTCGGTCAGGCAATTCATTGAATTAGCGGTAAACATCCCGGAGCAGGACCCACAGGTCGGACAGGAATTTTCCTCATAGGTGGCAACTTCGTCATCACTTTTTGTCGGGTCGGCCGCCACAACCATTGCATCCACGAGGTCTAGGGCCAAATCCTTGCCACCAACTCGCGCCTGCCCTGCTTCCATGGGACCACCTGTTACAAAAATGGTGGGAATATTCAGCCGCATGGATGCCATCAACATACCCGGCGTAACTTTATCGCAGTTGGAGATACACACCAGCGCATCAACACAATGCGCATTGGCCATATACTCAACGGTGTCAGCAATCAGTTCACGTGATGGCAGGCTGTAGAGCATGCCATTATGACCCATCGCAATGCCGTCACAGATCGCCATCGTATTCATCTCTTTGGCAATGCCACCATTTTTCTCAATTTCGCTGACAACCAGCTGCCCGAGATCTTTCAAATGGACATGGCCGGGCACTAACTGAGTGAACGAGTTCACCACTGCGATGATCGGCTTGCCAAAATCTTTTGCCTGAACGCCTGTTGCCTGCCACAGGGCACGAGCCCCGGCCATATTTCTCCCTTGAACTGATTTTGCGGAACGATACTCGGGCATATTTTTCTTTTAACCTCTACGACGTTTTCGAAAGAGTCATCGGATAGTCCAACGACCAATACACTTTAAAGAAACAATAGTTTTCTGCTGACAAACTTCGCCAAGATGCACAAAAAGGGCTTGAGATCACCTCAAACCCTTTTTTTATATTCGAACTCAAGATCGTTTATTTGATCTACGGGTCATTCGCTCTGATAATCTGTTCCATTTCATCTTTTCCGGCCAATTTCATCTTTTGGATTTTTTTTCTTTCCAGCTCTTGCTCATTGGAAAGAAAGGTCTGACTGTCCAACTGTTGTAACTGCTTTTCAAGTAGTTGATGTTCTTCATACAGTTTGCGAAACCGAGGATCTCCGGCAAACAACTCCCCGATCACTTCCTGGTTTAGATCCATAGAGCACCTCCTGAAAAAGGGTCACATAAACGTCCACCACATGGTTTACATTAACCAAAGCCATTGACCTTGTCAACACGCAGACCGAGGGAATCGAACGCTGTTAAGCCTTTCTGCCGTTATGGTGCAATTCCGCATCGGAAGGACGAATATAAACCGGATGAAGATGGAAAGGATCCACAGGGGGAATCTTTGCCCCGGAACGGGCCAAAAGAACGCCGACGGCGCCCGCTTTAGGCACCAGATTGAGATCTGCACTGACGACAACATGTTCGTGCGTTTCGGCATCGAACTGTTCACGGTAACTCACCACCCCATTGCCGACAAACAGTGTTTTTTCCGTCAATTCTTCGATCAAAACGGTCGGAGAAACCACCCGCTCGTCGCCACAACGACAAGGGAGAGCATGTTGCCATACATAGCGCGCGGCATAAACTTCTCTTTTGCGGGCATCAATCACAGCCATCACCGGCAAATCAGAAGAGCCGTTGGCGAAGGCAACCACATCCAGAGAGGATACAGGATAAACAGGACGCTGAGTGGACAAAGCCAACCCCTGAACGGTGGCCAGACCAACCCGCAGACCGGTAAATGAACCGGGTCCGGCAACCACACCAAAGCCATCAACAGCAGAAAGTGTCAGCCCGGCTTCATTGAGCAGAAAATCGGTGTAGCGCAACAGGTAATCCGAATGCGTCTTTCCGGAGACATCCAAGGTCACTTCGGCGAGAACCTGGCCATCACGACACAGGGCAACACTGCCGCAAGGAGTTGAGCTATCGAGACACAACAATAGCGACATTAACCGCCTCCACGCAGGAAGATCCGCACAATATCGTTGTAAAACGCCAGGAGCATCAGCATCAGCAGAAGGCCGAGGCCGATCTGCTGCATCACTTCACGTGCCCGCAACGACAGCGGACGCCGCCAGATCAGCTCAACCAGATTGAAGAACAGATGACCACCATCGAGAACCGGGATTGGTAACAGATTGAGAATCCCCAGCTGGATACTGAGAAACGACAACACAGTCAAAATAGTACTGAAATCCGTTTGCGCTGCCTGACCGGCGATCTGCATAACCATAATCGGTCCACCGATATTATCAGCAGGCACATGCCCTGCGACCATTTTACGCAAAAAGACCAGTGTCAATTCAATAAGCTCTTGGGTCCGATGTACACCGATCTCAATCGCTTCAACAAATGGATACTTCTTTTCTTCCATCTGTTGCTGAGGCGTGATACCGATCAACCAGACAGTGTCATCACGCGACTCGGGAGCAATGGTAAACTTCAACTGCTCACCGTGACGCTCCACTTCAAAAACCGCCGCCTGACCATTCAATTGCTGAATCACCTGATGCAGCTGATACCAGGACTCAATGTTCAGATCATTGATCCGCACAATACGGTCCCCGACCATTAATCCGGCGTTTTCTGCAGGCATAGCCGGACTCAGAGTGCCGATGATGGCCTCCTGCATCGGCATCAATCCCAGCGATTGCAACCCTTCAAGACTGCCATTCTCCGCCGGAACGGTCAGTTCCAGCATCTCAGCATGGCGTTGTACCTCGAAATGCAGTTGGGCACCAACCAGGGGAATCAGCGTTTTATCGGTCTGCGTCCAACTGGAAACAGCACGATTATTCAGAGAAATGATACAGTCTCCGGCTTCAAACCCGGCCTGATCCGCATCCGACCCGGTGATGACATAACCAACACAAGGGGGATCATCGAGAAACGTTGGCACATGAATACCGACCATGTAAGCAAGTGGCAACAGGATCAAGGGCAAGATCAGATTCATCAGGGGGCCGGCAGCAACAATCGCCATCCGTCGCGAGATCGGCTTTTCGGCAAAGGAGCGTTTTTTCTCCTCATCACTGAGAGGTTCTTCCTCTTCTCCAACCCCTTCGCCAAGCATCTGTACATAGCCGCCGAGTGGAATCAGACTGATCAGATATTCGGTTTCTCCCCAAGTTCGACTGAACAGTCGCGGGCCAAAGCCGAGTGAAAACTTCAGGACTTTGACGCCTGCAAGTTTAGCGACACAAAAATGACCCAGTTCATGGATAAATACCAAAACGCCAAGCATTAAAATGCCTGCAATTACGGTGATCATAGCTCCTCCTGTCAGATCCTCTGTTCGATCAGTTGCCGCGCAATCCGGCGCGCCTGGCGGTCATGATGCAACACATCATCAACCTGATGAACCGGCTCAACACAATGTTGATCCAGAACCTGACGAATGACGGATGAAATATCCAGATAGTGAATCTTTTGCTGCAGAAAACTTTCAACAGCCACCTCGTTGGCGGCGTTGAGAACAATAGGTGCGGACCCTCCGGCCTTAAGAGCATCATAGGCCAGTTGCAAACAGGGGAACCGCTTCAAATCCGGGCGACTGAAGCTCAAGTCGGCGATCTGACATAAATCAAGTGGAGGTAACGACAATGGTAACCGATCCGGCCACGACAATGCGTAGGCGATGGGAGTTTTCATGTCAGGAATTCCCAACTGAGCAACCACCGAACCATCGACATATTCAACCATCGAATGAACAATGCTCTGAGGATGAATATGCACATCAATCTGTTCTGCGGGAACATTAAACAGCCAGTAGGCCTCAATCACTTCAAGCCCTTTGTTCATCATGGTCGCTGAATCAATGGAAATCTTGGCCCCCATCGACCAGTTCGGATGCGCTAACGCCTGCTCCAGAGTCACATGGGCTAACTGCTCTTCACTGAATTCACGAAATGGGCCACCGGATGCCGTAAGGATCAGTCGGCGGATATCTCGGCATTGATGCCCTTGCAGGGACTGATAGATCGCACAATGTTCACTGTCGACCGGCAGAAGCTGCACGCCGTTGCGCTTAACTGCGTCCATCACCAGCGCCCCGGCAGTGACCAACGTCTCTTTATTGGCCAGAGCGATATCTTTACCCGCTTCAATAGCCGCCAGAGTCGGCACCAAACCAGCAGCTCCCACGATCGCAGAGACAACCATCGACACATCAGGATGGGTTGCACATCGAACCGCCCCTTCGACTCCCACGACAATTTCAACGGGACAATCGACCAGCAGCTCCAGCAATAACGGGACTTGATCCGGGTCGGCAATCGAGACAATATCAGGTTTAAAGCGACGAACCTGTTGCGCCAGGAGATCAATTTGTCGCCCGGCACTTAACGCGCCAACCCGAAACTGTTCTGGAAATTCGGCTATCACATCAAGAGTGCTGACGCCAATGGATCCGGTAGAACCGAGCACACTGATCGTTTTCATCATTACCGCACTTCCTAACAGCAACTCAAATAGAGATAAACACAGGGAAACGTAAACAACAGGCTGTCAAGACGATCCAGCATACCACCGTGACCGGGAAACAGGTTGCCAGAATCTTTAATATCGGCACTACGTTTAACCATCGATTCAAACAGGTCACCAAGTTGACCGAAAATTCCCACGATGGCACCAGCCAGTAATGCATCAATCCACGTGATCTCGGCAATGAGCCAGGGGATCACCAGTACGGCACTTAAAATACTGCACACCAGCCCGCCAACAGCACCTTCAATACTTTTCTTCGGACTGATTTGCGGATAGAGCCGATGCCGCCCCAAAGCCGTCCCGACAAAATAGGCTCCAGAATCGCAAACCATGGTCATCATCAGCACCATCAGCACCCAAACCCGACCATGCTCCATAGCGTGAAGCGCCACAAAAAAACTCATCAGCAGCGGTATATACAACCAGCCGGTCACAACCAGACCCATTTCGTGAATCACACGATAGAGATCCTGGAAACGCGCCAGAAATATCAGGGCCAGAAGGATAAAAACGACACTCATATACTGGAGTGAATGGAGGGAGTAAAAAGAAGTGACCACCACAAACAAGACACCGCTGACAGTTCCGCAAATCTGCTCAACAAAGCGGTTGGGGGGCAATACCATCGTGTAGAATTCCCATAATGCAATTCCACTGACGCCACATATAGCAACAGCAAACCAGACCGTGTCAACGGCCAGTGTCAGCAACAGAACAACGGGCAATGCAATCAGAGCCGTAATGATACGCTGTTTAATGGTCTCTCTCCTTGGTGATAACCGGTACGTTAATCAGGAACTGACGGTACCGAACCGACGACTGCGGGACTCATAGTCATCCAGGGCCGCCTTAAGCTCAGCGGCATCAAAATCAGGCCAAAAGCACGAGCAAAAATACAATTCCGTATAGGCCATCTGCCATAAAAGAAAATTACTGATCCGCATTTCACCACTGGTTCGGATCAACAGATCAGGATCGGGTGTCCCTTTGGTATCCAGATGTTCGGAAAAACGTTCTTCATCTATGTCTGCAATGAAATATTTCCCACAGGAAACTTCTTCAGCGACCGCCTTCACGGCACGCAGCAGCTCATCGCGCGCACCGTAGGAAAGTGCCAGCGTTAGGGTCAGACCACGGTTGTGCTGTGTGCGCTCAATGGTTTCATTGAGCGATTCACGAATCGCCTGAGGCAATTTCTCAAGATCACCAATCACCCGAAAACGGATCTGATGTTCAACCAACAAGGGAAGTTCCGTCCCGAGATACTGACCCAGCAACGACATCAGTGATTGAACTTCATCGTCAGGACGCGCCCAGTTTTCAGAACTGAAAGCATAGAGGGTTAAATAACCAATCCCCAATCGGGAACACTCCTCAACAACCTTACGAACTGTCGAAACCCCTTGCTGGTGACCGGCAATGCGCGGCAATCCTCGCTGTTGCGCCCAGCGGCCATTGCCGTCCATGATAATAGCTATATGTTCAGGTAGAGCCATGTACGCTTTCCCTTTACTCACATCATTGACAAGGGATAAAACCCCATCCAAGATTTCGCGCCCCACAACTGCTGCACAATGGGAGCTTGAAAATTTAGCATGAACCTGAATCTGGGGCAATAGAACAGGACAATTCTGGCGGAAAATTGAAACAATAAAGGGGACCCTAGTAAAAGGTCCCCCTCATGTTTATCACGCTCAGGAAAATGGATCAGACTTCCATCAATTCCTGCTCTTTTTCCGTAACAATCTCATCGCATTTCTTGACATATTTATCGGTCAGGTCCTGCATCTCTTTTTCAGAGCGTTTAAGATCGTCTTCCGTAATCTCTTTTTCTTTCTCAAGCTTTTTCAATGCATCATTACCATCACGACGAGCACCGCGAATACTGATCTTGGCATCTTCACTTTTGCTTTTAACCAGCTTCACCATCTCTTTACGGCGTTCCTCTGTCAAAGCAGGAATAGCAATCCGAATCAGTTCACCATCCGAAGACGGGGTCAAACCAAGATCTGATTTAAAAATCGCCTTTTCGATCTCGGGAAGCAAATTCTTTTCCCATGGTTGAACGGTGATCATGCGTGCCTCAGGAACAGCCAGTGTGCCCACCTGATTAAGAGGCGTCGTAGTGCCGTAATAATCCACCCGGACTTCATCAAGCAAAGAAACAGAAGCACGGCCCGTACGAACACGGGTCAATTCGCGTTTAAGAGCATCAATCGCACCATCCATGGACTGGCGCGCTTTTGACATGACATCTTTGATCATCAGTTACTCTCCTTTAACGATAGTGCCGATGGTCTCACCAAGAACAACTTTTTTGATATTACCGGGTTGGGTCAGATTAAAAACCAGTATCGGCAAATCATTGTCCATACACAGGGACGTTGCCGTCGCATCCATCACCTGCAATCCCTTTTGCAGAACATCAAGATATGAAAGCGAATCGTATTTCTTGGCAGTTGGATCTTTAGCGGGATCCGCATTATAAACGCCATCAACCTTGGTCGCCTTGAGGATCACGTCGGCACCGATCTCAATCGCCCGCAAACTGGCTGCAGTGTCAGTGGTGAAATAGGGATTACCCGTTCCCGCAGCGAAAATAACCACACGCCCTTTTTCAAGATGACGCACGGCCCGACGACGAATATAAGGTTCAGCGATTTCCCGCATTTCAATGGCAGACTGAACACGGGTGATTACCCCGACTTTTTCCAGGGCATCCTGGAGTGCCAGACTGTTCATGACGGTGGCAAGCATCCCCATGTAATCAGCACTGGCACGATCCATCCCGGCAGATGATGCCGCCAAGCCCCGAAAGATATTCCCCCCACCGATCACCAGAGCAACCTGAACTCCCAGGTCGATCACCTCGCGAATTTCGCCGGCAATGCCGGTGATAATCTCAGGATCAATCCCGTAGCCATTAGTACCGGCCAGAGCTTCACCACTGAGCTTGAGCAATATCTTACTGAATTTTGGCGTTTCTTCGGCCATCAATCCACCACCTTTATGTTAGAAAAATTACTTAGTAAGTGCGGCAACCTCAGCAGCAAAGTCATCGGAGCGCTTTTCGATGCCCTCACCCAACTGATAACGATCGTAACCACTCAGAGTTACCTCGGCACCAATCTGCTTACCCAGGGCTTCAACAACCTTATTGATCTTTTGGTCCGGATCAATGACAAAAGCCTGCTCAAGCAGACAGATCTCTCCGTAGAACTTGTTGATCTGACCGAGAATAATTTTTTCGATAATGTTGTCAGGCTTGCCACTTTCCTTAGCCTTGACACGCATAATCTCTTTTTCTTTCTCGACCACTTCTTCAGGTACATCGTTACGACACAGGTATTGCGGGCTGGCAGCAGCAACGTGCATGGCAATTTGACGCGCCGCAGCGACAACAGCGGGGTCATCACCCTTTTCAGTCTGCAGCTCAACCAGAACGCCGATTTTACCGCCGGCATGGATATAGGATTCAACAACACCGGAACCCACTTCGCGACGAGCAAAACGACGAATATTGATATTCTCGCCGATCGTAGCAATCTGATGAGTCAGTTCCTCACCGACGTTACGATCAGTACCGGGGAATGCCAGAGATTTGAGGGCATCCAGATCAGCCGGAGCTTCAGATGCAACAACTTGAGCAACAGCAGAAGAGAAACCGCAAAACGCATCATTTTTAGCAACAAAGTCGGTTTCAGCATTGACTTCAACCAGAACACCGACAGCGCCTTCACCTGCGGCAACAATTGCGCCTTCAGCAGCAACGCGACCAGATTTCTTGGCGGCCGCAGACAGGCCTTTTTTACGCAGAAAATCAACCGCGTCGTCAAGGTTTCCGTCTGTTTCGCTCAGAGCTTTTTTACAATCCATCATGCCCGCGCCAGTTTTAGCACGCAGTTCAGCTACCATTGATGCAGTAATTTTTGCCATAATTCGCCTCCTGTTCCAACTATGCCGGAACGATCTTAAATATTATTAGTCGATCAAATCGATTTTGCACGTTTAAGACGTGAAAAAAGCGACCAGATTTCTGGTCGCTTCCAGTCTAACCTGATGCGCTGTGATTAAGCTTCAGCAGCTTCGCTTTCAGCAGGCGCTGCCGCCTTCTCTACGGCAACATCACCACCCTCGTTATCAGAGCAAATTGCAGCTTGGTGGGCTTGAGCACCCTCAAGACTGGCATCGGCCATGCTTGAAACAAACAGACGGATCGCACGGATCGCATCATCATTACCGGGGATAATGTAATCAATCTCGTCGGGGTCGCAGTTGGTATCAACAACGGCTACAACGGGAATACCCAGTTTTTTTGCTTCACAAACAGCAATAGCCTCTTTTTTCGGATCAATAACAAACATGGCACCGGGAAGTTTGGTCATCCCTTTGATACCGCCGAGGTTCTTTTCCAGCTTGATCCGCTCACGCTCAAGCTGCAGACACTCTTTTTTGGTCAGCAATTCAAAGGTGCCGTCCTCTGCCATGGTTTCAATTTTTTTCAAGCGATCGATGCTGCCTTTAATGGTAGCAAAGTTGGTCAGCATACCACCCAACCAGCGGTGGTTGACATAGTATTGACCTGCACGATCAGCTTCTTCACGAATCGAATCCTGGGCTTGTTTCTTGGTGCCGACAAACAGGATGCTGTCACCATTCTCAACAACGTCCTTAATAAAGCTGTAGGCGGTGCGGAAGTAGCGGACAGTGCGCTGCAGGTCGATAATGTAGATACCGTTACGGGCACCAAAGATATAAGGCTTCATTTTGGGGTTCCAGCGCTTGGTCTGGTGACCAAAGTGAACACCCGCTTCCAGGAGTTGCTTCATTGTTACTTTAGACATACGATTTTCCTCTCATTTCACGTGGTTTAACCTCCGCCTTCATGAAAGCTCGCTATCGTCATTTACCCCACTGGTAAACACCACGCTTATTACACATGAAGACGTGCGTCGTTGAACGTACCGCGCTTAAATAACATAGCCCCTGCCCCTTCGCAAGGAAAAACATGCTTTTAGCGGATGCAGACATTTACAATCTGCGGCAACTGTAATACCATCCTGCGGTTATGTCATCATTACGTCTGCAAACATATATATCTCGTGAAATCGTTGCGCCATTCTTCCTCAGCGTGGTGCTGTTTACGTTCGTCCTGTTACTCAGCCGACTTCTCAAACTGATTGAGATGGTGGTCGATAAAGGGGTGGCAATCACTGAGATCATCAATCTCTTTGCGTGCCTGCTCCCCTCTTTTTTCGTCATCACGGTGCCGCTCTCTTTCCTGCTGGCAGTAATGCTGGCCTTTGGCCGCCTGTCTTCCGACAGTGAAATTGTCGCCATGAAAGCCGCCGGGTTCAGCCTTTACCGCCTGGCACTACCCGTTGTCATCATCTCGTTGGCAGTCTGTCTTTTCACCGCGTACCTTACGTTATTCGCTGAGCCTTCCGGGCGAGTCAAGCTCAAGCAGCGCCTGATTGACATCGCCTACAGTAAAGCGGCGGTGGCACTCCAGCCGCAGATTTTCAATGAAGAATTTGACGGTCTGATCATGTACGCCAACCAGGTGGACAATCAGACCAATACGATGAAGGGCGTTTTCATTTCAGACGAACGGATGGGCCAGACCCCCTCCATCATTCTTGCCGAACGTGGAGAAATCCGCTCAGATCGCGGCAATGGCGCAATGTATATGCACCTGCGCCAAGGCGCGATCCACCGCCCGGTGGAACGTTCGGGAAAGCTTTCCTATCAAGTCATTGATTTTCAGGATTACGATGTCAATCTCTCCCTTAGCACAACAGAGAAAAAAGACGATCAGGTTAAACTGAAAGCCAAGGAACTCTCGACACGTGAGTTAATGAATCCGGATGAAACACTGCCCGCGGAAAAGCAACGTGAACAACGTGTTGAACTGATGGAACGGCTGATTCTACCCATTTCGCCTCTGATTTTTGCGCTGCTCGCCGTCCCCCTGGGGATTCGCTCCCACCGCTCTCCCAAAGGCGGCGGGTTTGCCCTCGCCCTGTTCGTCTTTCTGTTTTACTATCTATGTCTGTCCGTCACCAAAACGATGGTACTGGAGAGTAACTGGCCTATACAGACCAGCTTATGGGGGCCAACAGTGGCGTTTCTGGCCGTTGGCATCATTCTGCTAATCCGTGCCGCCAAGGAACGCCCCTTGCCGGGAAGTATCCTGATCGTTGATCTGTTTGACTCACTGCTGGCGCTGTTGCTGCGTCGTAAAAGGCGGTTACCGTGACTCTCATCCATCGCTACCTTTTAACGACATTTGCCAAAATCACCGCACTGTCCCTGGCATCTTTTGTCGGCATCTACCTGCTGGTCGATTTTTTCGAAAAAGTCGATGATTTTCTCGAACACGAAGCCGCTATCCACCTGTACGTCAGTTACTTCGCCTGGAAAGTCCCACTGATTGTCTCCCAGGTACTCCCCCTGACAATTTTGATGGGAGTATTTCTGACCGTCGGTGGTTTTACCAAGAGCAATGAGCTTACGGCCATGCGCGCCGGCGGCATCGGCCTGGCCCGGATCGTTACACCGTTTCTGCTTGCCGCTATCGTACTGACCGGTATCAACTTCGTTCTGAATGAATTTCTGGTTCCCGTCGGGGTCCAACGTTCCAATCACATTATGCGTAGCGAGGTCCGGGGGAAAACACAGATGCTGGCCAAGCGTAAAGACCTGTGGTTCCGTGAAGCCAATAGCCTCTACCACGTCAAACTGGCGTTGCCCGAATCACAACAGTTACGCGGCATCTCAATTTATCAGGTCGATGATCAACTGCGCTTACTTTCACGCATCGAAGCGCACTCTGCTTCCTACCAGCAAGACCACTGGCAGGCCAATAAAGTGGTCATCCGCCAGTTTGATCCTCAGACCCGCCAGCTGACCACGGAGCAGAAGCAAGCCAAGCATCCTCTAACCTTGAGTAAAACTCCAGACGATTTTGGAACGGTCTCGGGGAAAAATGAGGAGCTGAATTTTTCCCAACTCCGAAAAATCAGTGCCCAGATGCAGCAGGAAGGTCTTGATGCCACCCGCTACCGGGTGGATATGTATTCACGCCTATCGACTCCCTTTGCCTGTATTATCATGGCATTTCTGGCCATCCCCTTTGCCCTGCAGAAGAGTCGCAATGTCAACCTGTCTCTGGGAATTTCCATCAGCGTCTTGATCGGCATTTCGTTTTTCATTGTTCAATCGACGTTGATCGCTCTGGGCTACTCCACCGTACTGCCACCTCTCCTGGCAGCCTGGTCGGCAAATATCATTTTCTTTCTCGTCAGTATCTTTCTATTACTCTCCACCCGCGACTGACTCAGTCGTGATGCGGTATCGCAAATAAAAACAGGCGCACGGAAAGTATCCGTACGCCTGTTAAATCACTACACCAACTGCGTGTATATTCCTTGCTAATAGCGGTAATGTTCCGGCTTGTACGGACCATCAACATTGAGATCAAGATAGGCCGCCTGTTTTTCAGTCAATGTTGTCAGTTTAGCACCGAGCTTGCCAAGATGGAGACGAGCCACTTTTTCGTCGAGAATTTTCGGTAACACGTACACCTGCTTCTCATATTGATCATTGTTCTGCCACAACTCAATTTGGGCCAGAACCTGATTGGCAAAACTGTTACTCATGACAAAACTCGGGTGACCGGTAGCACAACCAAGATTCACCAGACGTCCCCGGGCCAACAGGGTAATACGCTTGCCATCCGGCCATTCAATCTGATCAACCTGCGGTTTGATTTCGTGCACACTCAAAGTACTGTCACTGAATAACGACTCGACCTGAATCTCCGAATCGAAATGGCCGATATTGCAGACAATCGCCTGATTTTTCATTTGATCCATATGGCGACGGTTGATAACGTCAACATTGCCGGTCGTAGTGACGAAGATGTCTCCCCAACAGCAGGCTTCGTCCATGTCTACAACGTTAAAACCCTCCATGCATGCCTGCAGTGCGCAGATCGGATCAATTTCAGTAACAGAAACCATTGCCCCCATACCACGAAAAGCCTGAGCGCACCCTTTACCAACATCACCGTAACCAAGAACAACACACTGCTTACCAGCCACCATGACATCCGTAGCCCGCTTGATCCCGTCAATCAAGGATTCGCGACAGCCATAAAGATTGTCAAATTTGCTCTTAGTTACCGAGTCATTGACATTAAACGCCGGAAACATCAAGGTGTTGTCACGAGCCATCTGATAAAGACGATGCACACCCGTGGTTGTTTCTTCGCTGACACCAATCAAATTGGCCGACAGTTTACGCCAGAATGAGCCATCTTCTTTAAGGGTTCGATTAAGCAGCGCATCAACAATGCGAATCTCTTCATGATCCTGACAAATCGCTGGAACCTTACCGGTCGCTTCGTATTCCTTCTCACGCTCAACACCGCGATGAACCAACAACGTGGCATCACCACCATCATCAAGAATCATGGTCGGTCCGTCAGGGAAAGACAGCGTCTTTTTGGTATATTCCCAGTATTCCTCCAGCGTTTCGCCTTTGTAGGCAAAAACGGGAACACCGGTTTCCGCAATAGCCGCGGCAGCATGGTCCTGAGTTGAATAAATATTGCAACTGGCCCAGCGCACATCGGCTCCAAGTGCAACCAGCGTTTCGATCAAAACCGCCGTCTGAATGGTCATATGCAACGAGCCAGAAATACGGGCGCCCGTCAGCGGTTTTTCAGCTTGATATTCTTGGCGTACGGCCATCAACCCCGGCATCTCGGTTTCAGCAATGGTAATTTCCTTGCGACCCCAGTCGGCCAGAGCCATATCTTTAACAATCGATTCTTCAGACATCGAACTCATTGATTTCTCCTTTTATGATCGATAGAGTTTTGGTTAGTAACGGTCATATCCCACCGGGGAAGATTCAGCAGAACAAAAACATAATAAACAATCCAACTAAACACCGCCCAAACAACATGGACCAGCGGTGTGTCGATAAGCGGCTGAACGACGCGTTGCCATTCTTTAGCAATAGATTCTGCCTGGGTCGGTGATTTTCCGACCCACCAGTATAATCGATACGGGATAAGCCAAAAGTAACGCACCTGAGCAGAACCGCAACCATACCAGAAACGGCAATAGGCGGACAGAGGCAATTGATGGAGCCAACGAAACAGACCGGGGGCGCGAGACCCCGATAGCACTTCAGTCTGATAACTCCCCAACACCTCAGGCAATAACGACCTGTAGCCTGCAGAGTATAGAATCAGCAGAACAGCATTTTCCAGCTGCCGACGCAATACACCATCCCGTTGATAACGCCGACTGGAGGTCGTCAGCGTGCCGGACAACAGATAAAGTTGTCCTGACAACATCAATCTTTGAACAACCTCAACATCTTCGAGAATGGGAAGACTTTCGTCATAGCCTCCCGCACGAGACCACGCATGGCGGGTGACCATCAGCCCTTGATCACCAAATACCGTTCCCGGCAGATTCAAGGCGGATTTTGCAGCCAGATAACGATAAAAACGCGGTGAGTCATGACCTGTAAACTGCAACTTGAAATGTGCAACGAGCGCAACATCCGTCTTAATTTGATGGCTCTGGAACTCTTTGACGGCTCCCAACAGCAAATCATCTTCAGTCCAACCGCTGTCAGCATGCAAAAACAACAACAGCGCCCCGCGACTATGCCTGGCTCCGGCATTCATTTGGCAGGCGCGGCGACGTACCGTGCTTATCAGCTGGACATCGTGACACGAACGTTGCTGATAGTCCCGGATCAGGGCACAGGTCGCATCCGTGGATTGACCATCACAGAAGATGATCTCCATACGCAGCGAGACCTGGCGATCCAGTGCACTGAACAGATCAGGCAGAATCCCCTGCTCGTTACAAACGGGAACAATAATGGAAAGATCTGGTGTTGTTTCGCAGCTGATCATCGTATCAAAGACAGACCGAAGCCCCCTGCGAGGCATGAAGATGAAGCAGGCCAGGTTCCGAAACGGAACCTGGCCATCACTGATTTACAGGCCTGCGCGACTACGCAGAGAGTCAACCCGGTCGGTAATTTCCCAGGTAAAATTGGGCAGCTCACGGCCAAAGTGACCATAAGCTGCAGTAGGACGGTAAATGGGGCGCAAAAGATCAAGAGTTTCAATAATGCCTGCGGGACGCAGATCAAACTCTTCGCGAACAATGCGGGCAATCTGATCTGATGCGATAACGCCGGTACCAAAGGCGTTGATCATAACACTGACCGGCTCAGCCACACCGATCGCATAAGCGATCTGCACTTCGCATTTCTCAGCCAGGCCAGCAGCAACAACATTTTTTGCCACATAACGTGCCATGTAGGAAGCACTGCGATCAACCTTGGAGGGATCCTTGCCGGAGAAGGCTCCACCACCGTGGGAACCCTGGCCACCGTAGGTGTCGACAATAATTTTCCGTCCGGTCAAGCCGCAATCCCCCATGGGGCCACCAACGACAAAGCGTCCGGTCGGGTTGATGTAATACTTTGTCTTGGCATCCAACAGATTAGCGGGAAGAACTTTCTTGATCACTTCTTCCATCACCGCTTCTTCAATCTGAGCCAGAGTGGCATCAGGATGATGCTGTGTCGAAACAACGACGGCATCGATACGGGAGGGTTTATCGTCGATATACTCGATAGATACCTGAGATTTACTGTCAGGGCGCAGGAAATCAACGATTTTTTCCTTACGGACTGTTGCCAGACGCTGAGTCAGATCGTGAGCAAACACAATCGGCATCGGCATCAGCTGTGCCGTATCATTACAGGCAAAACCGAACATCAGGCCCTGATCACCAGCCCCCTGCTCTTTGTGTAACCCTTCCCCTTCGGTGACACCTTGGGAAATATCAGGCGACTGACGGTCCAATGAAGTCATCACCGCACAGGTGTCGGCATCAAAACCGATATCACAACCGACATAGCCAATCTCACGAATGGTCTGTCGAACGATATCCGCATAGTCGATACGCGCATGCGTCGTAATCTCACCAGCCAGCATAGCCATACCGGTGGTCACCAACGTTTCACAGGCAACTCGGGCAGTAGGGTCCTGGGTAAGAATGGCATCAAGAATGGCATCCGAAATCTGATCGGCCATTTTATCGGGATGGCCTTCACTGACGGATTCCGAGGTAAACATAAAGTCTGTCATTGGCATGGATATAACCCTTTCGCTCAATAAATTCGGACTGAGAGTATAAGTCATTCTTGTGCCCTCAGCAAATCAATAATGCACGGTTGAACAGGAGTCCGATACAAATTTTTGCAGTGCGTTAAATCTCCCACTCCTGCATATCATCGGGAAAATATTTCTCGACAGTGCTCCGTAGATCCGCAGCAATTTCAGCGGCCGTTGAACGCTGCAGGATACGCTGTAACAGTTCATGGCCGTCTTTGGTATGCCATTGCCGCAATATTTTTTTAACCCGGGATAAACCACAACTGTTCATGGACATTTCGGTGTAACCCATCGCCAGCAGAATCAAACTATACATGGGCTCTGCCGCCATCTCTCCACAAATACAGGCTGAAATTCCAGCTTTTTTTGCCGCATCGGAAATCGTTTTCAACGCGCGTAAAATCGCGGGATGGCACGGTTCATAAAGATAAGCTACATGTTCATTACTGCGATCAACCGCCAGACAATATTGAATCAAGTCGTTCGTACCGACCGAAAAAAAGTCCACCTCACGGGCAAGCAGATCCGCCAGAAATACCGCAGACGGAGTTTCAATCATGATTCCGACGGCAATCTTTTCGTCAAAAGCGACATTCTCCTGACGCAGCTGGGCCATAATATCCGCGAGAATCTGCCGGCAGGCACGCACTTCAGCAACACCCGAGATCATTGGAAACATTAAACGGACCACGCCAAAAGCAGAGGCGCGCAAAATCGCCCGCAATTGGATACGAAACAACTGCTGCTCATGTAGAGACAAACGGATAGAACGCAACCCCATCGCTGGATTCGCTTCATCCTGCAGGCTCAGATCCTGAACAAATTTATCACCACCAATATCCAACGTGCGAATCGTAACAGGCGAAGGATGAATTTTTTCAACCAATGCCTTATAGCCGAGGAACTGCTCCTCTTCACTGGGGGGGGTTGTCCCAGCCATATACATGAATTCAGTCCTTAGAAGACCAATTCCGGTCGCACCATTATTCAAGGCAATATCGGCTTCTTCAGGCAATTCGATATTGGCCTGCAATGTCACTTTTTCGCCATCGGCAGTACAGGCAGGCAGTTCACAGAACGTCTGCAGATGCTGTTGATAAAATTCATAACGCCGCTTTTTTTCAAGGTAGCGCTGCAACGTTGGCGCATCCGGCTCGAGAACGACATCACCATGGCTGCCATCAATAATAATGGCCATGCCGGTGGTCACTTCCGAAGTGATGGTTTCAAGGCCGACCACTGCCGGCAATCCGAGAGAACGCGCCAAAATCGCCGTGTGGGAGGTTCGTCCACCAAGGTCGGTCACAAAACCAATCACCTGTTCTTTGTCCATCTGCAGCGTATCGGCCGGAGACAAATCATGGGCCACGATGATCGATTTACGTTCCAGAGAGTGAATCTGTTGCTGATGTTTTCCGCGAATATTACGCAGGATACGTTCCCCGACCAACTCAATGTCGGAGCCCCGTTCGCGAAGATATTCGTCTTCAATACATTCAAATGCATCACGAAATTGTTTAAGAATTCTCTTTAGGGCTGCAGATGCATTTATCTGTTTTTGCGCAATTAATTGCGTTGTCCCACGCAAAAGCATCTCATCGTCAAGAATCATCAACTGGGTGTCGATAATATAAAAATGCTCTGATTGGGTATGATGGGACAGCTGCAGCTGAATTTCCCTCAATTGCTGGCGCGATTTTTCAACTGCGCCGTGAAATGTATCAATTTCCGCCGCGACCTGTTCAGCATTGATGTCATACTCCACAACCGTGATGCGTTGGCGGTCGAGTAAATACACTTCACCTATCGCAATCCCGGGAGAGGCTGCCACAGCATGATATGTCCCCTTTTTGTCAGTCTTCACCGAATTTGTCATTGATTAATTTCTCCAGACCGGCCATGGCCTCTTCGGCATCCTCCCCTTCAGTGCGAATTTCGATCATAGTCCCTTTGGGTGCTGCAAGCATGAGAATCCCCATAATGCTTTTACCGTTGACTTCAAAACCGTCCTTATCCACAAAAACCTCGGAAGCGTACTTGCCAGCGACCTGCACAAACTGAGCTGCAGCACGCGCATGAAGGCCAAGGCGGTTAGTAATTTCTACCGTTTTTTTTACGAGCATGAAGTCTTTATCCTATAAAAAAAGTATAATCGATCCCCCCTGCCATCAGCAGCAGAGCAATGATAACCAGATAGAGTGGAAACCCACGCCGAAGCAACACCACTGACATAAAGACAGTGAGCAAAAGAGACAAACAGATCAACAGCGAAAACGCCACGCCGACATCAGGCTGGTGGCAAAGCACTGCAGCAATCCCACCCAACACGACAACCGCCATACGCTTAAGCACTAGGGCCATATCGGCAATCCGATAATCCTGAAGCAATTGAACAACCATCACCCCCCGATGATAGCCAAACCAAGGCCCCGCCAGACGGACAATGAATACCGGCAGATTGAACAGAACCAGAAATAATAGCGGCGACCACCAGTAACCAAGGAAACCGGCAACAACGGCCAGGGTACAACACAGCGGTCTGAGCCCTCCCCAGAAAAAGGCATCACCCGCTGCAGCGAAAGGGGCCATGACCGCTTCGGAAAAAGCCTGGGGCGACATAGGAACCGGTTGCTCGCGGCGTTGCTGATATTCCAACGATAGAACTGCCGCAGCAATGGTGGGCGTCAAAAAAACGTTGCTATTGAAATAGCCTAGATAGCGCTGAACAATTGGTCGCAATGTCCGATCTGGATACAATCGCTTCAGTTCGGGCAACAACAGATAGACCCAACCCAAACCCTGGAACTGTTTAAAATTCCATGAACATTGAATGAGTAAACTGCGCAAGCCCAATCGCCACAAACGCCCCCTTGTCATCTCAGTTACAGCCACGTCATCAACCGTTCACAACACAGAGAAAGCTGTACGTCAGCAAAAAGCCCCCCACGAACAAACCGATGGTTCGCCGCACCTGCAACACCGCTAGCATTGCGGCGACACCAACCACAGGAAAGATCAGTTTGAGTATTTCAGGATGCCCTAAAGAGAGAACGTCCCAGAAAGGGCGACTGGCCAGCAGGATAATCCAGCCGATAGCAACGACAGCCGTGACTGACACCAGACCAGACAAAGCAAACGAAACAGTGCAACGCAAATGGTTGCGCTCAAGCTGTTGCCAGCATTGGTCTGCCAAATGAGATACCGCCTGCTGAAAACGCTCTTCATTGCGATGACGGGCATGGATATCGAGGAGCTTGCCAATTTCTGCTGTCACAAGACAGACCAGCGCGACAAGAATCAGCACCACCATATCCTGCGAAGCTCCGCCTCCGGAAAAAGCCCACAGCAATACCACCCCGCCAATGGACACAGAAGTATCATCCGGGGCGATTGCAGCGCCAACGGGCACTCTCATCAACCACAGCAATTCAATCATCAGCCCGAGCTGGAGCGCTAAAGGAAAAACGCCGAGCAGATATCCGGCGGCGCTGGCACAAACCAGTGGCCGTCCAAGCTGGAACTGGCCGACGGCAGTCCGATCCAGAGAACAGAAAATAATCAGGAGAACCAGCCCTATCCACTCGACAGCCAAAATCTACCCCTTGAGTTCCTCATCCTGGCAGTCCCACAGTAAGGCCCGATCACTGGGAATGCATTGTGCGGAGATTGTCACGCCAAGACCTGACAGTGTGTTGAGATTTTCTTGATCATTCACATCGATAAACAGGGTACGAGAGATGCAGCGTTTCCCTTCTTCGGCATGCATATTACCGAGATTAAGACTGGGGAAATGCATGCCGTCACGAAACGCTTGGAGGGCATCGTGCGGTGTGGAGAAAAGCACAATGACATTTTTTGCCATCATGGCCGAATTATGACACAACTGCGCCACCTCGGCATGAGAACAAACCTCTACGGTCAACTCGCCGGGCACAACAGCTATCATCAAATGCTTACGAAAGGGATCCTGAGCAACAACATCATCAACAACCACTAGGCAGTCCGCCTGAACGAAGGGAACCCAGGCTTCCAGAACCTGTCCATGAATAAGACGGTTGTCGACACGAGCCAGAACAATGGCCATCAGTTCTCCTTTGCTCCCATTAAAAGCTCTCGTGAGACCACAATACTTTTACGTGCGTAATCCTGTAGAAAAAGAGTCAGTTCCGCCAATGACATCGTTTCGCGACTGGAGGTAAATTTCAGGACCATGGGCAAGTTGACGCCATTGATCACCTCAACATCGGACTCGGGCAAAAAAAGAGCCGCCAGGTTTGCCGGGGTTCCACCAAACATATCAGCCATCACCAGAACTCCGTCACCATCGCACCCGACAGCGTCAATCATTTCAGACAATATGCCCGCAAGGACTTCCGGATCGCTGGCTCGGTCCATACACAAGGTCTGCGCACGAGCCACCGGCCCAACAATTCGTTGTGCTGCCTCTAACAGCTGAGCCGCCAATCCCGCATGTGTCGCAATGACCAACCCTATCATCCCTCCTCCTTGATCAAGTCACGATGAGTGATGGTAACATCTTGTGATTCTTTGAGACAATCCCGTAATGCTTCAACAATTGCCACACTGCGGTGATGCCCCCCGGTACATCCGATCGAAATCGTCAGATAACGCTTACCCTCCTGACGATAGCGAGGAATCAGAAATGCCAACCAGGAGCGGGTCCGGTCAAGAAATTCACAACACTCTGGCTGTTCAAGGACGAAATCACGTACAGGCTTGTCACACCCCGTCAGGGGGCGCAGGGCCTCAACATAATGAGGATTGGGGAGAAAACGTACATCAATGACCAGATCCGACTCTAGAGGGATCCCATAGCGAAACCCGAATGACTGCAATCGCACACTCATGGGGACGGCAAGATCGGAAGACCCATGTAAACAGCGCAAGACCGCAGCTTTAAGTTGATGGACTGACAGCAGACTGGAATCGAAGACGACGGTTGCCCGCTCCCGCAAGGGTTGAAGCAGGCTACGCTCTTCGGCAATAGCGGCAGTCACAGTAGTGTAATTGGAGAGTGGATGACGTCGACGCGTGGTTGAAAAGCGCCGGATCAGTTCATCGTCGGCAGCATCGAAAAAGAAGATTTCCGGCTCATGACCAGCTTTCCGGATCGCAGCAAAGACGTTGTCGCTCCCGGTAACAAAGTGAGGGTTTCGCACGTCCATGACAACAGCCACACCGACAGAATCAACAATCTCTCCCCCCCCCTGCTCGAAGAAGGCGGGAAGCAGAGTCAAAGGCAGATTGTCAATAACGTAAAAGCCCTCATCTTCAAGAACTTTAGCCGCCGTGGACTTTCCCGAACCGGATAAGCCGGTAATAATAATAAAACGCACGCTGTCTTACTCCAGATTATCCCCGATAATAACATGAGAATGCAGCTGGGCCACTTCAGCCATCCGTTTTTCAAGACGGTCCTGAAACTCCCGTGCCGAGTTGTATCCCATCTCTTTAAGTAACTGGTTACGGGCTCCAACTTCTATAATGGACGAAATATTGCGCCCCGGGCACACGGGAATCCGCAAAAGAGGTACTTTGATCCCCAGCAATTCATAATGTTGCTCATCCAGTCCCAGCCGATCATAACTGGCCTCATCGTTCCACTCGAGCAACTCCATGGCCATATCAATCTTCTTACGCTCCCGAATGGCAGCAACACCGAACAGGTGTTTGATATTGATAATGCCCAGGCCTCGGATTTCCATGTGGTAGTGCAGCAGATCACTGCCTTCGCCAAACAAGACAGCAGGTAATTTTGTTCGCACCTTGACGACATCATCAGCCACCAGACGATGCCCTCTCAACACAAGATCAAGAGCACATTCACTTTTACCGATACCGCTCTTACCCATCAACAGTACCCCAACACCGAAAACGTCGACCAACACTCCGTGCACGGAGGTGGAGGGCAACAACCGTTCTTCGAGGAACTTACTGATAAGAGAGATAAACGCCGAGCTCTTCATCCGCGTGCGCAACAACGGGATCGCATGTTCTTCTGTTTTTTTCAGAAGAACATCGGGCGGGATTTGTCCTTTGGTGATAATTAGACAGGAAAACCCCAGAGAACACAGCTGCTCAACATTTTCAGCAGCGGTTTCCGGGGTCAGTTTTTCCAGATAACTCAGTTCGGTCGACCCGAGAATTTGCAATCGGGTCGGGTGGAGATAACTCAAGTGACCCGCCAAAGCCAGGCCGGGTTTTTGAATCCGGTGAGATTCGATGCATTTATGCAGACCATCCGCACCTGAAAGCACTTCGAGTTCCAACCCGGTATCCTGTTCCTCCAGTAACTCTCGTACACTCAATTGCGCCATGGCTCTCACCTACGATTTCAAGTTGTTTCTTCTACACGAATAATCTCATAAATTTCGTCACTGCTACCAGCCATTAACAGCTGATCACGAACCTGGGTATCTTTGAGCAATTTTGAAATTCGAGCCAAGGTTTTCAAATGAACACTGATAGATTCTTCCGGTGCCAGCAACAGGAAAAACAAATGAGCGGGTTTACCGTCCATGGAGTCGAAATCAACCCCTTTACGACTACGCCCAAATGCCAGGATCAGCTGGTCGATGTTTTTTAATTTACCGTGTGGAATGGCAACACCTTCACCAATCCCCGTACTACCGAGCCGCTCCCGCTCTTTAAGAACCGACAACACATCATCACGATCCAACTGCTCAGCCGAACGTAAAAGAACATCGGTCATCTCAGCGAGGACTTCATCTTTTGTTACTGATCGGATATCGGATTCAACCGCAGCGGGATCTAATAGTTCAACAATATTCATAATCACACAAGCAATAAAACAGCGCGGGGAGATGTTCCTCCCCGCGCCACTAATTTAGTTTTTTGGAACAATCAGGCCGTAGTTTCCGTCCTTACGACGATAGATCACATTAACCTCTTCTGTCGTGTCGTCGGTGAAGACCAGAAAATCTTTCTCCATCAGGTCCATTTGCATAACCGCTTCATCCACCGACATCGGCTTGATCGAAAAGCTATGGGAACGGATGACGCGAGGCTCAGGATGTCCTTCATCAACACTGGCCGCATCGAAAATGGTCTTAGTCAGATCACGTTCTTTACCTTTACGGCTGGTATGACGCTTCAATTTTTCCTTGTAGCGCTTCAGTTGACGCTCCAACTTGTCAACAACAGCGTCAATCGCAGCGTACATATCGTCAGTAACTTCAGCAGATGCCTTAATGGTGATCCCCTTGGCAACCAAGGCGACCTCAGCATTATGACGAATCTTTTTCTCAACGGTCAGAACGACCTGAGCATCAATCGGTTCTTCAATATACTTATTCACGCGAACCAGTTTTTCTTCCACATAATTACGTACCGGCTCACTGGTATCCATATGGCGAAACGTGACGGCAATTTGCATAAATCCTCCTTGTTCTTTACCCGTGTATTAAAATAAACGCTTGCGCGCTGTAGATGAACCTATTCCCAACATTTCCCGATATTTGGTAACCGTGCGTCGGGCAATATCGATTCCATCATCTCTTAACATATTAACAATCTTTTGATCAGAATACGGCTTTTTCTCATTTTCTTCAGCGATTATTTCCTTGATACGATTTTTTACACTTTCAGACGCCACCGAATCGCCACCGGTGGTGCCAATGCCACTATTAAAGAAGAACTTCAGCTCAAATAGCCCCTGGGGAGTCTGAACATATTTGTTGGTAGTGACACGACTGATCGTCGATTCATGCATTTCAATATCTTCGGCAACATCCCGCAAAACAAGGGGCTTCAGATAGCTGATGCCATGATCAAAAAACTCACGTTGAAATTTGACAATACTCTTCGTAACCCGGAAAATCGTCCGCTGACGTTGATGAATGCTCTTAATTAACCACAAGGCACCCCGCATCTTTTCCTGAATGTATTCGCTGGTTTCACTGTCGATCTCTTTGCCGGACAGTGCATTGGAATAATAGGAACTGATTTTCAGATTGGCCAAGCCATCGTCATTGAGTGAGACCACATATTCATCGCCCACCTTATACACAAAAATATCGGGCGTGATGTAGTGGATATCGGATTCACTGTATTGACTACCGGGTCGAGGATCGAGACTCGAAAGAAAACGCGCGGCGTCAAGAACATCATCAACACTGACTTTGCATTGCTTGGCAATGACCTGATAGCGCCGTTCTTCAAGTTCCTTGGCGTAATCGGTGATGATCCGTTCTGCCAGCGTCCCCTTCAGCCCCAGATAAGCCAGCTGAAGTTGCAGACATTCCGCCAAATCACGCGCACCAACACCAGCCGGATCAAAGTTCTGAACCTGGTACAAGACATCCTCAACCTGATCCATCGATGAGTGCGTCTGATCACAAATCTCTTCTAGGGGGGTACGCAAATAACCGGAATCGTCAATATTGCCAATGATAGATGCGGCAATGACTTTATCGTGGCCGTCAAGAACTGACAGATTCAGCTGCCACATAAGATGATCCGACAGGGTAGTTTTAGGCGTCAGCAGATTTTCGTACGATGGATGATCTTCATCATCGAACGATTCCGCCATACTGCCCCCCTGAGAGAAGCCCTGCAGATACGTTTGCCAGTCATCAATCTGTGCCAGACCATCCGCTTCGGCCACTTCTTGAGTCTGCTCTGAATTACTCTCAGGAATCCCTTCGTCAACAACAGCCTCCGCTTCGGCTTTGCGATTCTCTTCAACGTCAGAAATCTCTTCAAGTACTGGATTTTCTTCCAGTTCCTGATTGACAACTTCTTCCAGTTCAACACGCGACAACTGCAACAGCTTGATCGCTTGCTGCAGCTGAGGCGTCATCACCAGCTGTTGACTGAGTTTTAATTGTTGGCGTAACTCAAGGGCCATTCTGTTCCTTGCTTATTGATGGGCAATTTCATTCAAAGCTAATATCTACAGTGTATTACGTACACGGTATTTTTTATAGCCGGAAATCCTCACCAAGGTAAATTTCCCGCGCCGTAGAACTGGTCGCAATCTGTTCCGGCGTCCCATGCTCAAGAATTGTTCCGGCATTAAGAATGTAAGCGCTGTCACACACCCCCAATGTTTCACGAACATTGTGGTCTGAGATCAGCACACCAATTCCTCGTTTCTTCAACTCAAGAATAATATTCTGGATGTCAATAACCGCCAAGGGATCAATCCCGGCAAACGGTTCATCGAGCAGAATGAAACGGGGATCAATCACCAGAGCCCGGGCAATTTCCGTCCTTCTGCGTTCACCACCAGACAGAGCATAACCGGGAGATTTGGCCACATGTTCCAGACGAAAATCCTTCAACAGCAGTTCAAGTCGTTCTCGGCGTTGACCGGCATCGGCTACATGGTATTCAAGAATCGCCAATAAATTCTGTTCAACCGTCAATTTACGAAAAACAGACGACTCCTGAGGGAGATAAGCGACTCCGGCACTGGCACGCTGGTACATGGGCCATTGGCTAATTTCGGTGTCATCAATAAAGACCTGACCTTGATCAGGCTTAACCAGACCAACCATCATATAGAAAGAAGTTGTCTTACCGGCGCCATTCGGCCCAAGCAAACCGATCACCTGACCAGATGCAACTTGAACATCCACACCATTAACAACAGTGCGGCGTTTGTAGGCTTTTGTTAAACCCGTTGCTTTGAGTAAATGACTCACTCGGCAGATTCTCCCGGAACAAAGACAGCCTTGACACGACCCTTTTCTCCCCCCTCGACAATACTGCGACTGTCGTTGAGGTAGACAATAATCTTTTCGCCCGCGACCACACTCTCACCCTGCACAACTTTAGGATCACCAGTCAATTCAACGCGAGATTGATTCTCCCAAAAAATGGCTTTCTGGCCGGTTGCGACACGATTCAATTGCACAATTCGCACATCTTTTTCGGCAACAACCCTGTCGATCTGCTTCTTATCGCTATCGCTGTAATATACCGTCAGTTGCTGGGCATAAATATTGACATCACCCTGTTGGGCCTGAACATCACCTTTAAAAACAAAATAACCTTTGGCATCATCCGCTTCCAACCGTTGCGATGTCACATGAACCGGCTGGCTGGCATCATGATTCAGATCCGGCTGTTCAGCATAAGCCAGTGCACCACCAAGCAACACTATCAGGCTGAGAAGAGCAATTCGCATGATCATTTCCCCTCTGTTGACTGCGGATAAAATACCGCAGAGACATCACTGTTCATTTGCATGGTTCGCGCACCGATATCAAAAACAAGCCCAACCCCATTCAATTGCAGCTGCTCGGAACGGATCTGAACCGGCACCTGCGATTCAATGACCCCGGCCTGCGAGCGATTGCCGAAATAAGTCGCATGATCGGTTTTCACCGTATAACCATTGCCAGACTGAATCACCACATCACCGTCAACAGCAACCTGTTGTTCAGAAAGTAGTGCCATTCCCTCACGGGCTGTCAGGACCACATCCCCGAGATCTTTCTGGTCATACAATTGCATGCGAACCTGGGTAATATGCGTCTGATCCTGATTGAAATCGTGCGCTGCCGATTCTCCCGTCAGCGTCCAATGGGGAGCACCATCAACGGTCTCGGTATAGTTGAATGTTTTCAACTCGACATCTGCTTCCATGACCACATTTTCAATGACATCCGTGGGGCTGGACAATTTTTCATAAAACAGGATCAGAACGAGTAAAACCGCGCAGATAGCCAGCAGGGCAACAACCAGAAAACGACGTATATAGTCTCGGCGATTCATCTAAAGAATGATATCACTAATTGGCAAAAGGGATAAAAGCAGGCAGATTAATCAAAGTATCGATCCGTGACACTGTCCCAATTCCCGGATTGACGCAACAACATGTCGCAAATCTCACGAACAGCGCCCTGACCTCCGGGAAGCGTCGTAATATAATCAACATACGGCTTGATGTCAGCAACTCCATCCGCAACAGTGAAGGAACAACCTACCCGTCGCAAGATCGGCAGATCAACCAGATCATCGCCAACATAGGCAACTTGAGCATCCGTAAGATTCAAATCCTGAAGGATTTGTTCGTACGGTTCCAATTTATTTTTTGCTCCCTGGTAGACAATATCAATCCCAAGTTCCGCCGCACGATGACTGACCACGTGGGAAGAACGCCCGGTAATGATACCAACTTTGATTCCGGCACGTTGCAACAGTTTCAAGCCGTGGCCATCCCGAACATGAAACGATTTGCTTTCAACCCCATGATTATCGTAGGTGATTCGGCCATCAGTCAGGACGCCATCCACATCAAGCAACAGCAGGCGGATCTGCGCTATGGAGCGTTTTTTCATACGACACCCGCTTTCAACAAATCATGGAGGTGGATAATCCCAACGGGCTTCGCATCGTTTTCCTGTTCAAAGACAAACAACGAAGTAATGGAGAATTCCTCCATCAGTTGCAAAGCTTTCGCTGCCAGGTTAGAGCGCAGTACCCGTTTGGGATTCTGGCTCATTACCTGAGCCATCAGGTGATCCAATGAGCGTTCATCTTCAAGGCAACGGCGTAAATCGCCATCGGTAAAAACACCGACAAGACCATCGTTATCGTTAATTACCCCGGTAATGCCAAGTTTCTTATTGGTAATTTCGAACAGCGCGTCTTTGACCGTCGTCGCCATGGAAACCAGAGGAATAGCATCTCCGCTATGCATCAGATCTTCAACCCGAAGCAATAAACGTTTTCCAAGGGCACCACCGGGATGAAATAGCGCAAAGTCTTCGGCACGAAAGTTCTTCTCCTGCAACAGTGCTACAGCCAGAGCATCCCCCATGGCTAAAGTTGCGGTAGTACTGGCGGTAGGCGCCAGACCGAGAGGACAAGCTTCCTGCCCTACTGAAATATCCAGAGAAACATCACCCGCTTTTGACAAGGTGCTTTCAGGATTACCACTCATGGCAATCAGTTTGACACCGAGTCGTTTGATAACAGGCAGAATCCGTACGACCTCTTCAGTCTCTCCTGAATTAGAAACGGCCAGTACCACATCCCCCTTCATCAACATTCCCAAGTCGCCATGAATGCCTTCCGCTGGGTGCAGGAAAAAAGCGGGGGTGCCGGTCGAGGCCATGGTGGCAGCAATTTTCTGACAGATCAAACCCGATTTTCCCATGCCGGAAATAACCAGACGTCCTTGACAGGAAAGGATCAATTCCACCGCCCGACAAAACTCTTCCCCGATACGATCCTGCAGAGCAAGGACCGCATCAGCTTCAATCTGAAGGGTGTTACGTGCAACCTCAATAATATTTTGGCGATTTGTCATCGATTTTTCACCACAGCATCCAACGCCAACAGAGACTCAAGAATGGGTTGGAGGTCTTTGAGATATAAAGAGTTTGGTCCGTCGCAACGGGCGCATTCCGGGTCAGGATGAACTTCCCAGAAAAGGCCATCAATTCCAGTCGCTACGGCTGCCCGCGACAACGCAGCGACATACTCACGCTGACCGGCAGAGGCGCCATCTGCGCCACCTGGCAATTGAACGGCGTGGGTGGCATCAAAAATAACCGGTTGCCCCAACTCCCGCATAATAATCAGAGAGCGCATATCAACAACCAGATTATTATAACCAAAACTGCTGCCGCGTTCAGTGAGGATGATCTGGTCATTTCCCGTGGAAGCAACCTTACCAACAACATGTTTCATGTCCCAAGGCGCCTGAAACTGGCCTTTTTTAACATTAACAACCCGACCACTGTTGCCAGCCGCAACCAACAGGTCGGTCTGGCGGCAAAGAAATGCCGGTATCTGGATAATATCCAGAACCTCTGCCGCTGCAGCAACCTGTGTCACATCATGAACATCGGAAACAACCGGCACATCGAATTCGGCTTTGATTTTTGCCAGCATCTCCAAACCAGCATCAATCCCCGGCCCGCGAAACGAAGTCACCGAAGTCCGGTTCGCCTTATCGTAAGAAGCTTTAAATACGAAACCGATCCCAAGCTGGTCGGTTAATTTTTTAAGGGACTCGGCAATATGTAGCGTTGTGTCGAGGTCTTCAAGTACACAAGGACCCGCCACAAGCGCAAAAGGATGTGGGTCACCAAATACGACCTTACCAACCTTAACTTCTCTAACCATTATGCTTCCTTTACCTGGTGCAAACAGGCCCCGACAAATGATTCAAACAACGGATGAGGGTCCATTGGACGAGAACGGAATTCCGGATGGAATTGGCAGGCCAGAAACCAGGGATGGTCAGAAATCTCTACGATTTCGACCAGGTCTGCATCCGGATTGACTCCGGAAATTTCAAGTCCGCAATCGATCAATGACTGACGATAGCCGTTATTAAATTCATACCGATGGCGATGACGTTCCGAAATCCGTTTTTGGCCGTAAATTCGGTGAGCCAGACTGCCTTCGGTCAGTTCGCAATCATAAGCACCAAGGCGCATGGTTCCACCCTTGGTTGCAATCTCTTTCTGCTCTTCCATGATATGGATCACAGGATTCTGTGCTTCTTCACGGAACTCAGCGGAATAGGCATCGGGCAGCTTGCAAATATTCCGGGCAAATTCAACCACAGCCATCTGCATCCCAAGACAGATACCAAAGAACGGAATCTTATTCTCACGGGCATAACGGATTGCAGCCGTTTTACCTTCACTGCCCCGTTCACCGAATCCACCGGGAACCAGGATACCATTCACATCTTTAAACGTGTCACCAATACCGTGACGCTCTAGGGACTCTGAATCAACATACTTCAGGTTCACCCGGCAATCGTTGGCGATGCCGCCATGAATCAAAGCTTCTGAAAGAGACTTATAGCTCTCAGTCAATTCAACATATTTACCGACAATGGCAATAGTCGTTTGTGACGCCGGGTCCTTAACTCGTCTGACCACATGCTCCCAGGGAGCGAGGTCAGGTGCCTTGGTCCAGATTCCCAGCCCATCAACAACACGCTCGTCCAGCCCCTGTTCGTGGTAAATCACCGGCACTTCATAGATGGAACCGACATCACGCGCGGTAATAACAGACTCTTCACGAACATTACAGAACAACGCAATCTTGCTTTTCATGTCGCGGGGGATTTCACGATCACAACGACACAGCAGAATGTCTGGCTGAATGCCGATTTCACGTAATTCCTTAACACTGTGCTGAGTCGGCTTTGTTTTCAACTCACCGGCTGCGGCAAGGTATGGAACCAGTGTCAAATGCACATACATAACATTGTCATGGCCAAGATCAGTTCGAAATTGACGAATGGCTTCAAGAAACGGCAAGGATTCAATATCACCAACAGTTCCACCGACTTCGACAATTGCCAGATCCACACCTTCGGCATTTTCGATGATTTTATTTTTGATTTCGTTGGTGATGTGGGGAATAACCTGAACGGTACCACCGAGATAATCACCACGACGCTCTTTACGGATCACCGCATCGTAAACCTGACCGGTGGTAAAATTTGATTTGCGGGACAGCCGTGCCGACGTGTAGCGCTCATAGTGACCAAGGTCCAAGTCCGTTTCGGCACCATCATCGGTCACAAAAACTTCACCATGCTGAAACGGGCTCATCGTACCGGGATCCACATTGATATACGGATCAAGCTTCTGCATGGAAATACGTAATCCTCGAGCTTCCATCAAAGCACCGATAGATGCTGCGGCCAGACCTTTTCCCAAGGAAGACACCACACCCCCGGTTACAAACAGAAACTTGGTTTTCATCGACATCGCCTCCACTTTTACACCTTATGTTTTCATCTGATTCAACTGTGCCGCAGAGCCTTTCCCAGCGGATCACCGTTGTTACTTTCTACCAAACACAAGTGCGAAACTCTACACTGAACAACTTTAAAAAGAAAGGGAAAATCACCCCATTTTACCTGCACTAGACGAATCAGCTTTGAGCTAGAATTTCACAAACCCGAGTCAGATCTTCGGGGGTATCAACCCCCTGCGAATGCAAATGCGTTTCCACGACCCGAATACAAAAACCATTCTCTAAAGCACGCAATTGCTCAAGCTTTTCGGCCTGCTCCAACGGTGTCATGTTCAAACCGGGATAGGCAAGCAAAAACTCGCGCCGGTAGACATACATCCCAACATGTTTGAACGCCCGCACATGTTGAAAATTCTCGCCAAGCGCATTGGCATAATCACGATAATAAGGGATGGGTGAACGGGAAAAATACAACGCATTACCCTGTCGATTGGTAACAACCTTGACAACATTGGGGTTAAGATATTCATCGACATCTGCAATCGGAATCATCAAGGTTCCCATGTCGATGGTGTCATCATCTTTCAATGGTGCAATGGCCTGATCAATCATCTTGGGATTAATCAAAGGTTCATCACCCTGGACATTAACAATCAGATCAGAATCAAGCTGTGTCGCAACCTCAGCCAGACGATCTGTGCCGGTCTCATGCGTATCTGAGGTCATACACACCTTACCGCCAAAAGCTTCGACAGCATTGAAAATACGCTCATCGTCAGTGGCAACAACCACCTCATCAACGAGTTCAGCCTGAGCGGTCTGTTCATAGACTCTCTGGATCATGGGCTTACCAAGGATATCAGCAAGTGGCTTACCGGGGAAACGCGAAGACGCGTAACGCGCCGGAATGATGGCAGTGATGTGCACGAGAAACTCCTACAATAAAAAAGAAAATGTCCTAACGCGCCTGACAATCAGGACACAGCCCATACAATTCAAGACGTTGATGAGACAAAGTGAAGTGATGATCCGATGCTGTTTGCTGGAGGAGGTCCTCAATTTTAGGGTCCTCGAACTCAATAATGCGTCCACAGGAATTGCAAATCAGATGATAATGATGATCGTCACTGGTATTCGGCTCATAACGTGTTTGCCGATCACCAAAATGGCGTTCACTGGCAATACCACTATCAGCAAGAAGTTTCATTGTCCGATACACCGTGGCATAGCCAATATTTGGATGATCTTTGCGTAAGCGCAGATAAAGCTCCTCGGCGGACAAGTGTGAGGGAGACCCCATAAAGCCCTCCAGAATAATTTCGCGTTGTCGTGTCACCTTCAAGCCATGTTTGCCCAGATAATCACGAAAAAGATCCTTTACGGTTGCCATCCGACGCCCCCCTAATTGAAATGAAAATGATGTTCAATTTATCAAAGCCACCTCGGAGCGTCAAGCTCAGTGAGCGCCTTCAGCCATTACCTGGCGAAGAAATTCAACAACGCGAGGCTGAGCCCAGTTCAGCCCACCAACGACTTTTTCAACGATGCGACCATTGCGATCAATAATAAACGTTTCCGGGTATTTAAAGACGCCATATTGTTTGTGAATCTTACCCTCTTCATCATACAGAATGGCAAAGGAAACCGGTTGCTTCTGTAAAAACTGCGATACGGTGCGACGTCCGTCTGCTTCAATATTAACGGCCAGCAGGACAAAATCCTCGTGCTTCATCAACTGATGAAGTTTTTCCATCGATGGCATTTCTTCACGGCAGGGGGGACACCAGGTGGCCCAGAAATTAAGCACAACCACCTTCCCCTTCAGCGATGAAAGCTGAACGGAATCGCCGTTGACAGAGGACAGCACAAAATCAGCAGCCATCGGTCTTGATGGCTTTTCTGTCGCCTGGTCCTGAGAGTCAGATTGACACCCAGAAAACAGCAACAACAGCAAACCAAGCAATATAAATTGACAGCAAAGAACAGATCGATGAGACATCATGATTTCGCCTTTCAACTTCTTCAGGGATTGACGCAGAAACCGGCCCATGAAATACTCGGCAACTTCAAGCCGTGTATACACTACTCAACCTGAAAGGATTTTCCGTGGGACGTATTTTCTCCCCTTTTCAACTTGGCAGGTCTTTTGAAATCCTACCACAGGATGAATCTCCAATTGAAGAGCAACGGATCAGTTTATGGATGGCCCAGGGAGCCTTTGGTTCTGGCGAGCATGAAACAACAGCCAGTTGTCTGGAAATTCTTGAGGATCTTGATGAGGTACGTGGAGCCAAAGTACTGGACCTAGGCAGCGGCACGGGCATCCTTGCCATTGCCGCCATCAAACTGGGAGCCCTCCATGCAACCTGCATTGATATTGACCCGGCTGCAGTAAAAACCTGTCAGCATAACTGCATTATCAATAATGTCGAAGACCAGGTTACCCACATCTGCGGGACCCTTAACGAAATAACTGCTGAAGACTATGATCTGATATTGGCGAATATCTACGGCGACATTCTCCTTGATGTCGCCAGCGATTTGGTCAGCAAAGCACGTCCTGGCGCTCCGTTGCTTCTATCGGGAATTCTCTACGAATACAATTTTGATGTGCGAAACTGCTATCTTCGTAAAGGCTGCAATATCGAGAAAAACCGGATGCTCGATGAGTTCAGTACGGTTCTTCTTCGCAGGACCGCCGGATAATCCGGTTTTTTTCAGTCACGTACCCCTCAACACGACAGATCTGACCGACAAAAAAAGCTGCTGCTTTCTGATTACAGAAGGCAGCAGCTTTTTTATCACAGTAAAGGACTGGATGGGATTCACGCAGGAACGCTCATTGTGAATTGTCGTCACACAGCTGGGCAAATCATGCTTTAGTCGCATGAACATCCCTTTGTCATTCTCTAAACCGACGGGACAGCTCACTGTCTCCTGCTTCGGTTTGATTAATCTTGTGATGCAGTCAAAAAGCGATGAATCTCAGCCGCTGCCCGTTTACCATCCCCCATAGCCAGGATCACCGTTGATCCACCGCGGGTGATGTCACCACCGGCATAAACGCCAGGGATACTGGTCGTCCCAACTTCATCGGCAACGATATTGCCCCATTCGTTGAGTTGCAGCTCTGGCGCGGTGGATGTCAATAACGGGTTCGCCCTCGTTCCCAAAGCATTGATGACAATATCAGCTTCAAGAACTTCTTCTGCGCCTTCAATGGCGACAGGGCGCTGACGGCCAGAGGCATCTGGTTCACCCAGCTCCATTTTCTGGCACCGTAGTGCTTTGACCCAACCATCTTCGGTTCCTTCAACGGCCAACGGTGAGGTAAGCATTACAAATTCAACACCTTCCGCTTTTGCGTGATGAACCTCTTCTACACGAGCCGGCATCTGTTCTTCACTGCGCCGATAGATGATCATTGCCCGTTCCGCTCCGAGACGGCGAGCAGTGCGCACACAATCCATGGCGGTGTTCCCAGCACCAACAACGGCAACGTTCTTGCCTTTAAGGACAGGAGTGGCACAATCGTCACTTTGCCCTGCTCCCATCAAATTCACGCGGGTCAAATACTCGTTAGCGGCATAAACACCTTTGAGACTTTCACCAGGGATATCCATCATCGCAGGAAGACCGGCACCGTTGCCGATAAAAACGGCATCGTATTGCTCACTGAGCTCAGAAACGGTCAGCGTTTTACCAATAATCACATTACACTCAATTTCGACGCCCATCTGTTGCAGCCGAGCCACTTCCACATCGATGATATCTTTGGGCAAGCGGAATTGAGGAATGCCATAACGTAGAACACCACCAGTGTCATGCAACGCTTCGAAAATAGTAACGGCATGACCGGCTTTTGCGAGTTCACCGGCAGCGGTCAAACCGCAGGGGCCACAACCGACCACGGCAACCTTTTTGCCGCTGGCCTCAGCCAGAGTAACCGGTGCAAGCTGGTCAGCATTGGCAGTCGCCCAGTCTGCTACAAAACGCTCCAAGTAGCCTATGGCAACAGGCTGGCCCTTAACACCACGGACACATCTGGCTTCACACTGCGTTTCTTGGGGGCAGACCCGGCCCCAGACAGCAGGTAAGGCATTATCGCTTTGCAGAATCTGAGCCGAACGTACCAGGTCGCCGGCAGCTAAAGCGGTGATAAACTCCGGGATCGACACCTGTACCGGGCAACCTTGAACGCAAACACGGTTTTTACAATTCAGGCAACGTTGGGCCTCCTGAATAGCCAGAGTTTCGGTCAGGCCGATGTTAACTTCTTCAAAATTACGACTCCGTAGCTGGGCATCCTGTTCAGGCATCAGCACCCGTGAGATAGCGAGCCTCTCTTTAGTTGTCATTGCTTTGGTCATGGTCCGCTCTCCTTAAGACGCCTTACGGGCGTTGAGTTGATCGTCTAGACGACAGTGCTGCTCTTGTTCCCGATACATCGTGAGACGATCCATCAAGCTATTAAAATCCACTTGATGCGCATCGAACTCTGGGCCATCGACACAAGCAAATTTAACTTCGTCACCAATCTGCACCCGACAGCCACCACACATGCCAGTACCATCGATCATAATCGGGTTAAGACTAACCAGTGTTTTAATTCCGTAGGGGCGCGTCAGCTCGCTGATGGCACGCATCATCGGTACCGGCCCAACCGCAAACACAGCCTCGGGACGACGCTCAGGGTCATCAATCAATGCTTGTAGTGCCGTTGTGACAAAGCCCTGTTGGCCGAAACTGCCATCGTCAGTCGTGATCTGGACGTGACTGGAAAACTCGGCAAGTTCATCGGCTAAGATGATATACGGTTTGGAGCGGCCACCAATGATGGTCGTCACTTCATTACCAAGATCGGCCAAAGCCTTGGCCATAGGAAACAATACTGCAGTACCGACGCCACCGCCAATACAGGCGACCTTGCCCCACTTCTCAATATCGGTGGGCATCCCTAAAGGGCCAGCGACATCACTCAGAAACTCACCCGGCTGACGGCTGACAATTTTTTTCGTTCCCGCTCCAAGCGCTTGAATAAACAGGGTAATCGTCCCCTCTTCAACATCAGCATCACCAATGGTCAGCGGAATTCTCTCTTCACCTTTTTCACTGCGCACAATGACAAATTGACCGGCCTGACGAGCAGTGGCAATACGCGGCGCGCGAACAGTCATCCGGTGTAAATTAGGGGCCAGTGTTTCGTTACTCAGAACCTCAAACATCAGATCTCCTTTGATATGGACATGATTTCTCAGTACCAGCGACAATAAAAAGACCTCACATTCAGCTTTTTGCGCTGAATT
>PKUE01000054.1 GCA_002869685.1 Desulfuromonas sp. | reverse complement strand
TCGTAGTGGTGCCAGGTCAGTCGTTGATTTTATGGCGCTGTTTGAATTGAATCAACCATTGCTGAAGTTCTTTTTCCTCGTGCTCAAGTTCGAATGAGTTGATCAAACCGCGGTGGATGGCGACAGATACCGCCCGGTTGCGGGGGTTAAAGGCTTCACCGACTTTCTCGGCTTGGAATTGCTCCTGATCGATACTTAGTTTGTTGTACAGCGAGTTGAGACGACTCTGGACACCTCGCCGTGACAGATAACGGCGTTGGGCGATCAGATTGTCTGTCAATCCCAGGGAGATGTCGATCAGCGCTTCAAACTCGATATCGGACAGAGCCGTCTGGCTGTGGCCGGTGCGCCCCTGAACCTTGCGCACCTCCGGGTCGATCCAGCACTGTTCGTCGATCAATACGGTGACAACAGCACCGGCAATGCGTTCTTTGGTGTTGGATTTGAGGATATAACCGTACACCGTCTCCGGTGGCACAATACGCAACAGGGAGCGGACATACATCTCGTCTTTAAATTGGCTCCAGAAAATGATCCGGGCCTGAGGTTTCTGGTCCCATAGGGCCTTGGCAAAGTCGATGCCGTTCATCTCTGGCATCTGAATGTCGCTGATGACCAAGGGCAGATCGGTGCTCAGCGCCATTTCCAGAGCATCCTGGCCATTCGCTGCGCGGGAAATCTGGAAGGAAGCCTGGGGATGCTCCGCAAGCAGAAGCTCAAGAAATTCGAAGTCCTTCGGGTTGTCTTCGGCAATGATGATATTGACGGGGTCCATGTCGAAATCTCCTGTAATGGCCATTGGGCCTGACATGTATTCAGGCGGCCTTGTCGTTGTGTGCGGATTGGTGCGGAATCGGTAGGGTCAACTCGAAACGGGTGCCGGTGGAGAAGCGCGACGGTTTCCAGATGACGCTGGCACCGATGGTGCGGGCACGTTCCTGAATATTGTGCAGACCCCGTCCAAGGCTGTCCGCAGACGGGGTAAAACCGGTGCCATTGTCTTCAACCGCTAAAACGACCCGGCCGTTGGAGCAGTCAAAATTTACCTCATAACGGGTTGCACCGGAATGCTTATACACATTGTGTACAGCCTCCACGACAATCCGATAGAGGTGGAGTTGCTGTGATTTAGGCAGTCTGAGGTCTTCCGCCGCGTCAGAGGCGTAATAGTGACTTTCCATCTGTTTGCCATTGTGGCTGTTGCGATGGGTTTCGATGTGTGATTGCAGTGCCGCATTGAGCCCGAGAACGTCAAGGGTTTGCGGATGAAGGTCGTCCATGACGGCGCGCAGGTTGTTGATGGCACTTTGCAACTCCCCTTCCAGGCGTTCTGCAACGGTTGAACAACTGCCGTTTTTCAATTCCTGGATGTCGCGCAATACCGACGACAGATCAGACAGGGTTTGGTCATGGAGGTCGCGGGCGATACGGCGCCGTTCCTCTTCGCCACCTTCGAGTAACTTCTCCGTGCCAACGACGCGGACGAGTTTATCGGCCATGTTGAAGAGCGAAACCGTCAAGTCATCGAGTTCGTCGCTGATGGTTTCCGGGGCGCTGACCATATCCCGCTCGCCACGTACCAGGCTGCTGGCACCATTGGAGATCCGTTGAATGCGGCGCAAAATGCGGCGGGAAAAAAACAGCGACAGCAAAATACCCAGGACAATGGCAGCACTGAGAACCACAAGGGAAACCAGAGCGGTGCGTGCGACCAGTTCGTCCATGTATTCGTTTTTCAGGTTATTAAGTTTGCCTCGTTGGCTGCGGGCGGTTTCAATCAGGGTGATTAACTGGGGGCGCAGAATCGACAGTGATTCGATAAAACGCTCGGTGTCGATGCCGTCGGAGGGGTCCAGATCGGCCACCGCCTGGTTGAGAACCGTCACCGTTTCCTTGGGAACTTCAAGATAAAGCAGGGTGCGGTCAATGGCACTGGATAAGTGCTCGTAGAGTTGGTCCATCTCCTCAAGCTTGGGGGCGTTTAGGATGAAGTTGCGGCGCAGTGAAGTTGACAGCGCATGAATCCGTTTGGCAGCCAGATCCGCTTCAGCCAGCGAAATAAACACTTTGCCGAGATTGGCGGCTTGACGTCGTTCAACGGACAGATCCCAGTAGGTGTACTGAAGAAAAACCAGGAGCAGGCTCATGATCAACAGGACCGCCGCCGGGGCCATTAAAATCTGGTGCTTAAGTTTTATACGCATAAGATTAAAACTAGCATAGCACTCTGGGGAAAACACTGTGCAAATGCACAGAAGCAATGTGTTCAGACCAAGTGGGGAAAAGGCTGAAACCGCCTGTTTTCCGCAGTAGAACAGCGCAGAAAACAGGCGGCGGGATCAGGTCAGTGGTCATTTTTGATGGCGATGAAAAACAAGCCTTTACCTCGTTGGATGAGCAGGCGCTGGATGGTATTCTGGTCGGATTGTTTCAGCGCAGCTGTCAAATCCTGAGTTGAAGTGATCTGCTGATTATTGAACTCGACAATAACATCGCCGGGACGCAGACCCGATTCGGCTGCCGGGCTCGCCGGTGTCACTGCAGTAATAACAACACCCTGTTCCGCCTGAATATTCAGACGGCGGCGTAACTCCGGCGAAATCTCCATCACACTCAGGCCGAGAGAGTCGTTGTTTGAGGTCTTTTTCGCTTGAACGGTGTCTTCCAATTCGCCAACCTGGACATTGAAATCACGTTCTTTTCCGTCGCGGAATACGGTGACCTTGGCAGTTTCGCCAACGGGGATCTCTGCCACCAGGCGCGGCAGGTCGGTCATGGATGCGATATGCTGATCGTTGAGGCTCAGAATGATGTCGCCCCTTTTCAGGCCCGCTTGATCCGCGGGCGATCCTGCGGCGACCGAGGAAACCAACGCGCCTTCGGCAGACTCAAGGCCAAATGAATCCGCCAGTTCCTCAGAAACATGCTGGATGGTGACGCCCAGCCAGCCACGGGTGACATGGCCGGTTTCCTTGAGTTGCGGTAAAATGTTTTTGGCGGCATTGATGGGGATGGCAAAGCCAATTCCCTGGCCTCCGGCAACGATAGCGGTGTTGATGCCGACCACTTCACCACGCGTGTTGAATAGCGGTCCCCCCGAGTTGCCGGGGTTGATGGATGCATCGGTTTGAATGAAATTGTCATAGGGCCCGGCGCCAATAACGCGCCCTTTTGCCGAGACAATCCCGACGGTGACGGTTTGCTCAAGGCCGAACGGGTTACCAATAGCCATCACCCATTCGCCGATTTCCAGTTGTTCACTGTTGCCGAGTTTGACTGTCGGCAGCGTTTCGTCACTGTCAATTTTTAACAGGGCCAGGTCAAGTTTCTGATCAATGCCCTTAATTACCGCCGGGTATGTTTTGCCTCCGGCAAGTTGGACGGTGATCTCATCAGCGTCATCGACAACGTGGTCATTCGTCAGGATGTAGCCATCCGCCGAGATGATAAAGCCTGAGCCCAGTGATTTCTGCTTGTGTTGCGGGATTTCACGTCCCTGGAAGAAGTTTTCGAAAAACTCTTCAAAAAAGTCTCGATGGCGAGAATCGAACTGGTTCATCATTGAACTGTGGGCATCTGCCGTTTTAGAGGTGCTGATATTGACGACGGCGGGCTTGAGTTCTTTGGTCAGTTTGACAAAGTCGGGAGAATTGCCCCAACTCAAGACCGGGACCAGCAGGATTGTCGCGACGGATATGAAAACACGGATCAGACGATTCATCGAACTACCTCCATTTGAGCCAACAATAAACGGGTTGTACAAGTGCTGTCACGGATGGCTTAAAGCGGAACTGTGAAGATTGCCCCAAAGCCTATCGCGCATTCTAAGGGGAGACGCCATGAAGATGAAAGGCGTTTTTTATGGTTTTTTCAAGAATAATTTATCAGGTATGCCACTGTGCGTTTACACAGCTACAGCGCTATCGGTGGCTGAAGTGACCGCTGGACCGGCAATGGGGAGACGCACTTCAAATCGACTGCCCTTGTCAACCGTCGAATCGACATGGATCGATCCTTCGTGGGCTTCGGTGATCCATTTGACGATGGCCAGACCCAGGCCGGTACCGCCGTGGGCACGATTGCGCGCTTCGTCAGTGCGGTAAAAACGCTCAAAAATATGCGGCAGGTGCTCTTTGGCAATGCCGATGCCACTGTCGATGATGGCAACGGTCACATTGTCGCCATTGCGAGACACTTCAATGTTGACTGTGCCTTGATCCGGCGTGTAGCGAATAGCATTGCTGAGCAGATTGAGAAACAACTGGCGCAGACGCAGGTCATCACCGCGGATAGACACTTCCGAATCGGCATCGTGATGCAGTGTGACCACGATCCCCTTGGGTTCGGCCAGGGTGCGTCCCTGAAGGTAGAGCTCCTGCAACAGGTCGCTCAAACTCAGCTGGCGGATGGATAACGGCAGATCTCCGGATTCGCTCTTGGCCAGTGTGAGCAGGTCCTCAAGAATCCGGCCCATGCGGTCGATCTCTTCCATGTTGGATTGCAGAGCGGCGCGGAACTCTTCCGGTGTCTTCGCCCAGTGCAGGGTGACCTCGGTTTCCCCGCGTAGAATGGTCAAGGGGGTTCTCAGCTCATGGGAGGCATCGCCGGAAAACTGGCGAACCCGTTGCACTGCACTCTCCAGCCGATCGAGCATGGCGTTATATTCGTCGCGTAATGTCTCCAGCTCAACGCAGGACGACGAAAAATCGGCACGCAAAGACAGGTGGTCGATGGACATTTCACGGAAATTGTCAACCAGCAGCAGCAGCGTGCGACGATGACGATTGAGGGCTAAACGGAAGAGAAGGGTGAAACCGCTGAGAATCAGCAGGGCGATGGTGCTACCCACGACAAGTTGCAGCCCGGTGGGCAGCGAACTGTATCGGGAAAAGTAAACCAGCCCGGCACTGGCAGTCATAGCGACTGCCAGTGCCAGGGCGACAAGCAAGGTCAGGCGACTTTTTGCTGTTGACAGCAATTAGTCCTCCTTCAGGACGTACCCGACACCACGGATGGTGTGAATCAGTTTTTTGTTGTAGTCCTTGTCGATTTTCTTACGCAGATAGTTGACGTAGACGTCAATGATGTTGGTAAACGAATCGAATGTGTAGTCCCAGACGTGCTCAGCAATCATGGTCCGGGTGAGAACCTGATTGGGATTACGCATGAAGTATTCGAGCAGGCCATATTCCTTGGCCGTCAGATCGATCTCTTTGTCTGAGCGCCAGACCTTGTGGGTTACCGGGTCCAGGCGCAGGTCGGCGAAATAGATCTCGGCACCACGGTCTTTGGCACCACGACGAACCAGCGCTTTAACGCGGGCCAGCAACTCGGCAAAAGCGAACGGTTTGGTGAGATAGTCGTCGCTGCCGCTGTCGAGGCCGGCAACGATATCTTCGACGCTGTCCTTAGCGGTCAGGCACAGAACCGGAGAAGTGACTTCTTTGGCGCGTAACTCCTTGATGACGGTCAAGCCGTCCTTTTTGGGCAGCATGATATCCATCAGAATCAGGTCGTAATGGTTGCTTTCGGCCATGTAAAGACCTTCTTCACCGTTAGCGGCGATATCGACACTGAAATTTTCTTCTTCGAGGCCGCGCTTGATAAAGCTGGCGACTTTTTTCTCATCTTCTACAACGAGAATTTTCATGGTTGATCTCCTTCTATTTTTACGGTAGGGCAGAACGAACTGCCTCGGTTTAAATCAGCAATATGCTGAACAAAGAATTACTTAAGTTTTAATTTGACCAGAACTTCGTTGGCGGTTTCTTCCACGGCTTTTCCGGTAACGTTGACCATGGCCCATTTCTGTCGACGGAAGAAAGTGCGGGCCTGTTTCAGTTCCAGTTCGATCTGTTCAAAGTCGGCGTAGGCTGTTTTCGGGTCCTGGCCGAGGTTGCGCAGACGAGAGGCGCGTAGTTCCACCAACCGCTCTGGGTTGATAATCAGTCCGACTACCCGATTGTGATCCATCTCCAGAAGCTCTCTGGGAGGGTCGATGCCGTGGACCAAGGGGATGTTGGCGACTTTCCAGCCCCGATGAGCCAGATAGATCGACAACGGGGTTTTGCTGGTTCGCGACACGCCGACCAGAACAATGTCCGCCTTGTTCAGGAAGCGGACTTCCTGACCATCGTCGTTGCGTACCGTGAACTCAACCGCTTCAATGCGGCGGAAATACTCTTCATCGACGCCGTGCAGCAGGCCCGGTGTTTCGTTTGGTGTCGCTCCGAAGAATTCAGAGCATTTCATCAGCAGCGGCGTCATAATGTCCAGACTGGTCAGTCCGAGTGCTTCGCACTCATCGTGTACCAGCCGGGAAAGCTCGCAGTTAACCATGGTGTAAATAACCATAGCCCGTTGCTCTGCCGCTGCGTCCAGCGCAGCGTAAACTTGATTTTTGCTGCGAACATTACTGATTCTGTTAAGCTGAACTGACTGTCCCCGGAACTGGGTCAACGCCGCCGTAACAATATTCTCGGCGGTTTCACCCGTTGCGTCAGAAAGCAGGAAGACTGTCAGATTATGTTTCATAGATACTTCATTAGACCTCTGTTATGGTTTATATCAGGTCCTGGTGGTTCTGCAAGCGCAATCTCACCATTCTCATAAAAAAACTTTTTTAAATGATGGTATTCTTGTACCAGATAGGTTACTTGCTTCATTAGTTGGCCGTAAAATTTAAACGCACTCATTGCTCCTCTGTCAAGGTTTTTTATTGCCTTTAAAGGTCAGCTTTGCTACATAAGCGAAATGACTGATAAATGGATAGAAATTGAGATACGTGTTCCCGTCCCCTGTGCTGATCTGCTCTGCCATGAGTTATATCAGCTCGGTAGTGTCGGTGTTGTTGTCGAAGAACGGCAGTTGGATACCTTTATTCCGCCGGACCCGGATGAAACCGACGGCGATATGTTTACCATCAAAGCGTATTTTGACGGTGAGTATGACGGGGGCAACCGCGTTGCAGAGGTGCGAAACTGTCTGGATTCACTTGTGCCGATTTTTCCTTCGCTGCAGGATGTCGACATTCGGCTCGGAGAAGTGGGGCAGCAGGACTGGGCTGAAGGATGGAAACAGCACTTTAAGCCGACCCGCATTGGTTCACGTCTGGTGATCACGCCGAGTTGGGAAGATTTCGCGCCTCAGGGCGACGATGTCGTGGTGACGCTTGATCCGGGAATGGCGTTTGGAACCGGCACTCATGGGACCACCCGTTTGTGTCTGGAAACCATGGCTGGTCTGTTTGATCAGGGCGAAGCCATTGACAGCGTTCTCGATGTCGGGACCGGTTCGGGGATCCTGGCGATTGCCGCCGCAGCCATGGGCGCCGGGCATGTTGTGGCCTGTGATATTGACCCGGTGGCTTGCGAAACGGCGCAGGAAAACTGCAGCCTTAATCAAGTTGCTGACGTGGTTGAGGTTACTGACCGTCTACTGGAAGAGCTGACGGGGCAGTTCGACGTGGTTCTGGCCAATATTCTTGCGGAAGAAAACGTACGTCTGGCTGATGCCCTGATCCAGCGGGTAAAACCGGGAGGCGTTTTGATCCTCTCCGGGATTCTTGAAGAAAAAGTCCCTCTGGTGACGGCCGCTTTTTCAACACTTGGATTATCCTCACCCGACCTGTTCTTCGAAGAGGAATGGGCCTGTATTCTGTATCGACGCGACGGCTGATGCGGCGCTTCTTTATTCCCTATTTTTCAGCAGATACCACCTTTGTCGATCTCTCGCCAGAGGTTGCTCACCATGTCAAAACGGTTTTGCGTTTGCGCGAGGGCAGTGACGTCGTGATCTGTGATGGCGTCGGGCAATGCTTTGAGTGTCGCCTGGACGACTTGTCAAAAGGATGTCGCGTTGAAGTCCGCCGGCAATGGCATGAAGAGGAAAGTGCCCTGTCTGTAACACTGATTCAGGGGCTCCCTCATAGTGACAAGTTTGACCTGATTCTGCAGAAAACCACCGAATTGGGAGTTGGTCGGGTCAGTCCTGTTGTGTGTGAGCGCTGTCAATATCCCATTGCTCCAGCAAAACGGGAGCGCAAACTGCAGCGCTGGCAGAAAATCGCCACAGAGGCGGCGCGGCAATCGGAACGGGCCTGGTTGCCTGAGGTCGCTGAACTGACCCCTTTTTCCACAGCGATTCAAAACTGTGACGCCGAACTGAAACTTGTGCTCTGGGAAGAGGCGCAACAGTCTCTCAAAGATATCTTGCCGTCCTCGGCACCATCAGATGTCGCAGTTGTCGTTGGTCCCGAAGGCGGTTTGACCGCAGCAGAGGTGGCTCTGGCCGTTGAGCATGGTTTTGTGGTCGCTGGATTGGGGCCGCGAATTTTGCGGACCGAGACCGCCGGCTTGACGTTGATGGCGGTACTGCAGTATGTGTATGGAGACCTCAACCTGCCTCCTCGGGGGCAGAACCCGTAGCGGACAGGACGAACATGCGTTGCACGCACTGTGGTTATCACAGCTTTGATGAGTTAAGCACCTGCAAAAAATGTGGAAAACCTCTGCTGGCCCGTTATGCTCCCGGCGTTCTTCCTGACGCGAAACAACCTAGCTTGTTTGGTTCCGAGGCTCATGGACTGGGGCCGCGGCGTCCTGAAAAAACGCGGGGGATTCTCCATGGCTTGCCACCGCTTCACCACACCCATCACGATCTCGACAAACACCCCGGAGCCGAGCAGCCGACATTGCCTTCTTTTTTACTCGACGATCCCCATGTAACGACCAATAACTGGGATGGTTGGTCCTGTGGCGAAACAGACAGTGAGACGCAATGCCTGTTGGTGCGTCGCTTGATGGCTACCCTGATTGATGGTGTGACCATTGTGGCTATCCTGGCTTTATTTGCCTGGGTTTCCTGGGAAATTATGCTGTGGACGCCGACACAGTGGCTGGAATTGTTTCGCCAGCAAGCCCTGGTGCGGTTGGCATATTATCTGCTGATCATGTTGTTGATTTTCAGCTATTTCTTTTTGGGTCATTACGGAAACGGTCAGACTCTGGGGAAGGCCTTGTTGCGTTTGCAGGTGGTTGATGTTGAGGGTGGTTCACTCTCAATGGCTCAGGTCGTGTTACGCTCCACCGGAAGTGTGTTATCGTTGTTGTGCTTTGGGTGCGGCTTTGTGGCAACCTGGCGTGATGTAGACCAGCGGGGCTGGAGCGATCGGCTGGCCGGAACGCGGGTTGTTGCTGTTGCAGATACGTGTTCCGAAGAGACCGAAGCAGAAGTGTTGACCACGGAGGAATTGTCATGAAGTTTGTCAAAATGCATGGAGCCGGCAACGATTATGTTTATGTGGACTGTTTTCAACAGGTTCCGACAGACCCTGCCGCACTGGCCATAAAGATCAGTGATCGTCACTTTGGTGTTGGCTCAGACGGGCTGATTTTTATTATGCCGTCCGCTTGTGCCGATGCCCGCATGCGGATGTTCAATGCGGATGGCAGTGAAGCCCAGATGTGCGGTAACGGGATTCGCTGTGTGGCCAAATACCTTCATGATCACCAGCTGACTCATAGCTCGACTTTGACAATTGAAACGCTGGCCGGGGTGCTCAGTGTTGAGATTGCCGGTGTCCCGGGCAGCGAGGTCAGTCAGGTCACTGTCAATATGGGACAACCACGTTTGCTTCGTGGTGAGATTCCCATGATCGGTGAAGCGCAGGAGCAGGCTCTGGAGATCCCTTTGACCGTCGCCGGGCGAACGTTTACCGCCAGCTGCGTCTCCATGGGGAATCCCCATTGTGTCATTTATGTTGATGATGTGGAGCAGTTTGATGTGGCCTATTGGGGGGCGCTGATTGAGCAGCACCCGTGGTTCCCGGAGCGGATCAACGTAGAATTTGTTGAGATCCTGGCCAATGACGAAGTCCGTCAGCGAACCTGGGAACGCGGTGCCGGCGAGACTCTGGCGTGCGGAACCGGCGCTTCAGCGGTCACCGTGGCAGGCTTTCTCACCGGGAGAACCGGACCGCAGATTCGCAACCATCTGCGTGGCGGAATGTTGACCCTGGAGTACTGTGCCGATGGTCCGGTGATGATGACCGGTCCGGCGCAACAGGTGTTCAGCGGTGACTATCCGTGGCCGGAGGACTGATGGACGCGGTCTTTTTCGATCTTGACAACACCCTGTATACGGCCCGGCACAATCTATTTAATCTCATCGATGTGCGCATCAATCGCTATATGCATGAAGTCGTGGGGATTGCCGAAGATCAGGTCGATGGCTTACGTCGCCATTACTGGGAGACTTACGGTGTTACCCTGCAGGGGTTGATTCATGAATACGGAGCGGATCCGGAACACTATCTCGACTATGTGCATGATATTGATGTGCCGAGTCGGTTGAGTGCGGACCCTGCTTTGAAACAGGCTTTGAACCGGCTGTCGGCACGAAAATTCGTGTTTACCAACGGCAGCAGCGGGCATGCCCGGCGGGTGCTATCCTGTCTGAATATCGACGAATGTTTCGAAGCGATTTTTGATATCCGAGTCAGTCGCTATATTCCCAAACCCCAGGAGCCGCCCTATCGAGCAGTTCTGGCGGCCAGTGGCGCCGATCCGAGGCGCAGTGTGATGGTTGAGGATTCGTTGGTCAATCTGCAAACCGCAGCGCGACTGGGGATGAAAACGGTTTTAGTCGGTTCTGCTCAGCAGACCGATTGTCGGGTCGATGCCGTAGTTGAGAGTGCGCAGGAAGCTGCTGGGATGATTCAGCGTTGGCGGGAGATGTCATGAGGGCGGTATTACAGCGGGTCAGTCAAGCTGATGTTCAGGTGGATCAGCGTGTGACCGGCGCTATTAAGCAGGGAATCCTGGTGTTGCTGGGGGTCGCTCAGGGCGATAATGACAGTGACGTGGATTACCTGGTCGATAAAATGATCAACCTGCGTATTTTTGAAGATAGTGACGGGAAAATGAATCTTTCCCTGTTGCAGATTGGTGGCAAGGTGCTGGCTGTTTCTCAGTTCACGCTGCTTGCTGATTGTCGCAAAGGGCGACGGCCGGGATTCTCTGCGGCTGCACCACCACAGGAGGCCGACGCGCTGTACCAGGCGTTTGTCGCCCGGGTACGCCAGCGTGGTGTCGAAGTCGAGTGTGGCGTGTTTCAGGCGGATATGCAGGTGTCGTTGATTAATGATGGTCCGGTGACGTTGTTGCTGGACAGTCGTAAGGAGTTTTGATGAGTGAGGAACAGACGCAGGAAATCAGCCGATCAGCTCGTAAGCGGGCGGCAAAGGATGTGGAGCAGTTGGCCCACGATCTGGCTGAGGTGGCTCCAGCGCAATTGCCATTGCTGCCTATTTCTGCCGAATTGGCGGACGCCCTTGAGTTGGTGCGCCAGACCCGTGGGCACGGATCGCGTAAGAGGCAACTGAAATTTTTTGCCGGATTGCTGAGGAAAGATCCTGATCAGTGTGAGGAATTGCGGGCATTTCTGTCCGGTGAACACCAGAACCAACGTGATGAGAATCGTCGCACCCACCAGCTTGAGCAGCTGCGTGAACGACTCTGTGATAGTGCGCAGCGCTCAGCCGCCCTGCGTGAGGCGCAGGAACTTCTGCCGCAGCTGGATCCTTTTGCCTTGGAAAAAATGTTGAATGGTTACCGTGGCAGTGCCGATAAGCGCACCTACCGACAGGTTTTTCGCCTGTTGCGTGCGGCCAGTGAAGCTGAGGAGGCTGGGGAAGCATAAAAAAACCCGGAGGAAAAAACTCCGGGTTTTTTTGATGGGACTGTGGTGCGTGCTAACGGGGCAGGCCCCGCGACGATTAAAGCGCCTTGTTGATGAACTCTTCCAGCTGGTTTTTGGGAATAGCACCCACCAGTTGATCCACTACTTCGCCATTCTTGAACAGCACCAGTGTCGGAATGCCCCGCACACCGTATTGTCCTGGGGTATTTGGGTTTTCATCAACGTTGACTTTGCCGATTTTTACTTTGCCACTGAATTGCTCGGCCAGTTCGTCAATAACCGGGGCGATCGCCTTGCAGGGAGCGCACCAGGTTGCCCAGAAGTCAACCAGAACCGGTTGGTCGGATTTCAGAACGTCGGCATCAAAATTATCATCCGTAAACTGTAAAACGTTATCGTTTGCCATGGGATTGTTTCCTCCTGTACATAAGTGATAAATCGCTTCAATGATAGGAACACTGTGGTCAAAAAGCAAGGTTTTATTCGGTGTAGCGCGTGCTGCTGCGGGTGTTGTGAGATGGTTTTATCCGCAGGGGAACCTGTGTTAAACTGCGGCAATTGCTTGTAACTTCGTCACTCTTCTGACCGGGAGCGATGGGTGTTTTTTTAGGGAGTACTCATTTTAATTATGTCCGATAGTAAACTTTTTTCCTTGTTTCAGGAACACAATCAGGCCATGGAACAGAGTCTGGCCTTGAGTGCTGACATGCTCGATCCGCTGGCCAGCGCGCTGGCCGAATCCTTTGCTCAGGGGCAACGTCTGTTTTTGCTCGGAAGTGGGACACTTGCCCCTGTTGCGGCTGCCATCGCCCAGTCTTTTTCCTACCAGCTGAATATGGAACGCCCCTCTTTGCCGGCAGTGTCCCTCGAACCGAGCGCCGGAGTTGCTTCGGCACTAGTGGCGGCCGAAGACTATTCCCGGGTTTACAGCGGTCCTTTGCAGGCGCTGGCCCAGCCCGGAGATCAGCTGGTAATTTTTGATTCCACGGCGGACCCGGCAGTCATTACGGCGGCCCAACTGGCGCAGGATATTGGTTGCGCAGTCACGGTGTTCTGTACAATTGACAGTGCCCCGTGGCACGATGTTGCGGTGTCGGCGCTGGCTCCGATCCCGGAGACCCCTGCCGGACGGGCGGCAGAAGTCCTGCTGTTTCTGGGCCACGCTTTGTGTCAGATGGTGGAAAGCGAATTGTTCGGCATGTAATTCTCGCGTGTTCCCTGCCGAGCAGTGAAAGCGGTTGACGTGTTTTTCCGCCGCGCCTACTATGGGCGGTTGGACGTGATGTGTGTTGATCATGAGCCGTTGAATGAATTTTTTTCAAGAGGGATATGATGAGCTTGAATATTATGTTGTTTAAGCTGACGCTGGTGGCCTATGCCGTGACAACCGCCCTGTACCTGTTCAGTGCTGTCGTCAATCGCAAAGGGATGGATCGTTTTGGTCGCGTGGCGTTATTGGCTGCATTTGCGCTGCATACGGTGACATTGATCTCCCGTTATGCTGAGATCGGCTACACCCCGGTGACCAATCTACACGAATCACTGTCCTTTTTTGCTTGGGCCCTGGCCGGGACATTCTTGATTGTGGATTGGAAGTTACGCATGTCGGTTCTGGCGGCAACCACCAGTACCTTGATTATGGTGATGATGCTGCTGGGCAGCCTGGTTCCGATGCACCCGCAGGATTTGAATCCGGCCCTCGACAGTTTCTGGCTGCCGATCCATGTTGCCCTGGCTTTTTTAGGTAATGCGGTTTTTACCGTGGCATTTGTTGCGGCGATTTTTTATCTGCTGCAGGAACGGATGCTTAAGAGTAAAAAGTTTTCAGCGCTTTACTACCGTCTTCCTTCTCTGGATACCCTGGATCTGATCAATTACCGCTGTCTGACCTTTGGCTTTCCCCTGATGACTATGGGGATTATCTCCGGTGCGGTCTGGGCGGAATCCGCCTGGGGAACCTACTGGAGCTGGGACCCCAAGGAATCGTGGGCGCTGATCACCTGGTTTCTGTATGCGGCCTTGCTTCATGGCCGCTTGACGACGGGATGGCGGGGACGGCGTGCCGCCATCTTTGCCATCATTGGCTTTGTCTTTCTCCTGTTTACCTTCCTGGGTGTGAATCTGCTGCTGCCGGGTTTGCACAGTTATAACTCTATGGGTGGTTGATAACGCGGTGTGGCAATCGGACCGTCAGGATCACGACGCACAACATAGAGAACGTTACATGGACGATATATGGATATTTTTGTTGTTGGCTTAAGTCATAAAACCGCCCCGGTTGCGGTACGAGAGAAGGTTGCTTTTCCTCCTGAAGCCATGCGGGAACCGTTGCATCAGTTGCTGGCCCTGCCCGGAATTGCTGAGGCTATTATTGTCTCCACCTGTAACCGGGTGGAGTTGTATGCTGTTGGTCCTGATGCTGTCGTGGGGATTGATCAGCTCAAACGGTTTATGGCGTCCTACCATCAGCTCGATGAGAGTGCGTTGGACAATCATCTCTACAGTCTCAGTGGTGATGAGGCGATCCGCCATGTGTTCAAGGTGTCGGCGAGTCTTGATTCCATGGTGATCGGCGAACCGCAGATTCTCGGCCAGATCAAAACGGCTTACGGTTATGCCGTTGAACACCAGACTGTCGGGCTGATCCTCAACCGTTTTCTGCACAAGGCGTTTTCGGTGGCTAAACGGGTGCGCACCGAAACCAATATTGCCGGCAATGCTGTTTCCGTATCGTTTGCCGCGGTAGAACTGGCCCGCAAAATTTTCGGTTCCATTGAAGGGAAAACCGTCATGCTGGTCGGGGCCGGTGAAATGTGTGAACTGGCCGCCAAGCACTTCATGAATAACGGTGTTGACCGGGTTCTGGTTACCAACCGTACGTTTTCGCGGGCAGAAAAACTCGCCGATGAATTTTCCGGCCAGGCCATTCTGTTTGAAAACTTCCATGATCATCTGTTGCAGGTCGATATCCTGTTGTCTTCGACGGGGGCGACCAATTTTATTATCGGTCCCGACCACGTTAACAATGCTCTGAAACAGCGCAAGCAGCGGCCGATGTTTTTTATTGATATCGCCGTGCCACGTGATATTGATCCACGGGTTAACGATATCAACAATGCCTACCTTTACGATGTTGATGATTTGCAGGGTGTGGTCAATGCCAATCTCAAGGAGCGGCAAAAAGAGGCTGCTGCTGCCGAGGAGATTATCGAGCACGAGATCGGTCAATTCCGCCAGTGGCTGGCCGGTCTTGATGTGGTGCCGACCATTGTGGCGTTGCGTCAGAAGTTGGAGTCGTTGCGTCAGGCTGAAGTTGAGAAAACCTTTGCCAACCTGAAACACCTCAGTGACAAAGACCGTAAGGCGATTGCCGCGATGAGTAATGCACTGATCAACAAAATCCTCCATCCGCCGACGCGGGTCCTCAAACAAGCCCAGAAGGAGACCGATGCTCAGCCTTATGTCGATGCGTTACAGACGCTGTTCGATCTGGAACTGCCTGCACCTGAGGGGGATCTGAAACAGGTGGACACGGATTGAGTCAGGCGATGACGGTTTCTCCCGACTTGCTGGGGCGACGGGTGCTGGTTACTCGTGCTGCTCATCAGGCTCAGAGTTTCGTAACCCTGCTTGAGGACCGTGGTGCGACAGCGATCACCTGTCCGTTGATCGATATTGTGCCACCGGAAAGTTGGCAGGAGATTGATCAGCGACTTTCCCGGCTGGAGTGTTACGATGATGTGATTCTGACCTCGGTCAATGCTGTCGAGATGTTTTTCCAACGCCTGACGCACTGCGGGATCAATCCGGCTGCGTTGGATCGTCTGCGTTGGATATGTGTTGGCCCAAAAACGGCTAAAGTGCTGAAACGGCATGGCCGCCAGCCCGCAATTCAACCGCAGGAATACCGGGCTGAAGCGGTGGTTGAAGCTTTGCTGGCGCAAGGGGTTTCCGGCCGTACTATTCTGTATCCGCGGGCTGAATTGGCTCGTGACTTCATTCCCAGTCAGCTGACGGCCGCGGAGGCCCATGTTGATGCTCCGGTGCTTTACCGGACCCTGCCCGCCCAGGTCAGTGGTGAACAGATTCGTCAGTTGCTGGCTGGTCGTGAGGTGGATGTGGTGACCTTCAGTTCATCGTCGAGTGTTGAGAATTTTGTTCAGCTGCTCGGAAATGAAGCTGCGGCGTTAACGCAGTCTGTTGTGCTGGCATCCATTGGCCCGTTAACAACGGCGACGGCGGTAAAGCTGGGATTGACCGTCGCCATTGAAGCCGCTGAATATACCCTGGAAGGTTTAGTCCAGGCGCTGATTGACTATTTTAACCCTTCCGGCTAGGCCGGATAAAAGAGGAGAGTGAACCATGCTTTTTCCCGAATATCGTGCCCGCCGCCTGCGGCGCAGTGATGTGATGCGCCGGATGGTGCGCGAGACCCATCTGCGTGTTGACGATCTGATTTACCCGATGTTCAGTGCTTTCGGCACCAACATCAAACAGGAGATTCCCTCCATGCCGGGGATTTACCAGCAGTCCATCGAACACATTGTCGCCGAGGCCAAAGAAGTCTATGAACTGGGGATCCCGGCGGTGATTCTGTTTGGCATTCCCGAAGAAAAAGACCCCATGGGCAAGGATGCCTATAGCGACAGCGGTATTATCCAGGAAACCATCCGCGCCATCAAAAAAGAGGTGCCGGGTCTGATGGTGATCACCGATGTCTGCATGTGCGAGTACACCGATCATGGCCATTGCGGTGTGATCAAGGATGGTGATGTTGACAACGACGAAACGTTGAAACTGCTTGCGGCAGAAGCGTTATCTCATGCTCAGGCCGGTGCGGATATTGTCGCGCCCAGTGATATGATGGATGGCCGTATTGCCGCATTGCGCACCATTCTCGACGAAAACGATTTCAGTCACATTCCCATTATGAGTTACTCGGTGAAATACGCCAGTGCCTACTACGGACCGTTTCGTGATGCCGCGGATTCAACGCCTCAGTTCGGCGACCGACGCAGTTATCAGATGGATCCGGCCAACCGGGTTGAGGCGTTTCGCGAGGCGGCTCTGGATGTTGACGAGTGTGCTGACTTCCTGATGGTGAAGCCGGCGCTGGCCTATCTTGATATTCTGCGTGATATCAAGGAGCGCTTTGACCTGCCGCTGGTGGCGTACAATGTCTCAGGTGAATATTCCATGGTCAAAGCGGCGGCTGAAAAAGGTTGGATTGACTATGACCGGGTTATGATGGAAACTCTGATCGGCATGAAGCGGGCCGGTGCGGACCTGATCATTACCTATCATGCGAAAGACGCAGCACAATTGCTCAAGGGCTGATCGCGGTCGATAGAGGTATGAACGTTCAGGGCTTTCGCAAAGCGGAAGCCCTGTTGTTTTATTGGCGTGGTGCGACGGGACACGATGGAAGAATATCAAAAGTTTACCTATGAAAACGGTGTACGCCTGCTGGTGGCGCAGAGCGCTCATCTGCACAGTGTCGAAGTGGTGTGCTATGTCGGTGTCGGCAGCCGCTACGAACGTGCCGATCAGGCGGGATTGTCACATTTTCTCGAGCATATGATGTTTCGCGGCAACGCGCGCTATGCGACGGGACCACAGATTGAGCAGGCGTTTGAAGCCATCGGTGGTTCGGTAAACGCGGCCACCGATGCCGAGACCACCAGTTATTATGCCAGTGTCCATCCCGATTTTGTTGACGAGGCCATCGACCTGTTTGCCGTACTGTTGCAAACTCCCCGTTTTGAAGGGCTGGAAACAGAGCGTTCGATTGTTCTTGAAGAAGCGCTCAGTGATTTCAACGAGCATGGTGACGATGTCTGCCCGGATAATCTGATGGGGCGGATGATGTGGCGTGAGCATTCACTGGCGTTGCCGGTGATCGGTTTCCCGCAGACCATTCGCCAATTCCGTCTGGCCGATTTACGCGACTGGCACCACAAGCACTATACCCCGGATAATCTGGTGATCAGTGTGGCCGGACCGGTTGACCCCCAGCAGATCGCCGCAACCGTTGGTAAGGCCTGGGGGCAATGGCAGGGGTGCTGTCATGGTGCAGCACTTCCGTACCGTGAAATTGATCAGCCTGAGGCAACAGTGCGCACCTGTTGGGTACGGGATTCCGACTCACAGATCTCTCTTCAGTTGGCCTGGCGGACCGACGGGCGGCAGAGTGCCACCTCGCTGGGACTGCGGGCACTGCGTCATCTCCTTGGCGATGGTGGTGCCTGTCGTCTGATGCAGAGTTTACGTGAAGAGGCCGGCCTGACTTACAGTGTCGATGCCAGTCTGGAGGAGTACGCCGAGTGCGGGTGTTTCTCCATCGATTTGGCCACCGAACCGGAAAAACTGATCCCGGTGGTGAAAATTCTCCTCGAAGAGGTTGAACGTGCCCGGCAATTAGTGGCCGATGACGAGTTGCAGCGCGTGGTGCGCACGGGTCTGTACCGGCTTCATTTCAGCCGCGACAACGTCGAAGAATTGGCCAGCCGCTACGGATGGGGGGAGATCTCCAACGACATGCACACCCTGAGCGACGATGCTAAGGAGTGGCAACAGGTCAACCCTGCCATGATTCAGCAGGCCGCTCAGCAGTGTCTGACCCCGCAGCGGATGTTCTTTGTCTGTGTCGGGCCCTGGCGGCAGGAAGATCGCAACGTTGTTGAGGCACTGTTGCAGAGTGTCTCAGGTGATACGGATGGTCTTGTATAGAAAATTTTTGAACTTATAAAACGTTTTACGTTCGTTGTCATCCTCACTGTGGGTGTCACAGGCATTGAGCATGGCGGCGATGCGTGGCATGTTGGTGGCTCCGCGCTCCCGGGCCAATTTGATGATGGTCGCGACCACATCCCGCGAGATTTGATTGCTCGAATAAGGGGTGTACACCGCCGTCCAGAAATCTGCCTGGTCATTGACGATGGTGTTGAAAATTTCATTGGCGGTTCTTTCCGTCAGGCTGCGTTTGGGGGCGCTCTCTTCTGACGTTGGCGCACTGGCCAATGCGCGCAGGATATCTTCAGGGCCAATCACCCGGCCCTGGCGGAAAAACAAAGCGCGCAGCAGAATGGAGCGCAATTCACGCATGTTGCCCTGGTAGTGATGCTCCTTGAGAACCTGCTGGGCGGCGACGTTCAATACCGGTGGGTCATTACTTTCATCCGCGCGCTTATACACCCGGAACAATTTCCCCAAAAAGTGAATACTCAGGTCCGGAATGTCGTCGCGGCGCTCGTTCAACGATGGCACTTCCATCGTCAATTCCGAAAGACGATGGTAAAGGTCTTCGCGGAACAATCCCTTTTTAATCAATTGATGCAGGTTTTTGTTGGTGGCGGCGATGAGCAGGACCCGTGAATAGCGGGTAGTGTTGTCGCCCAGACGGACAAAGCCGCCATTATCGAGAAAGCGTAACAGCTGGACCTGGGTTTTGGGGTCGGCATCGCCGATCTCGTCGAGAAAGACCACGCCACCGTGGGCTTCTTCCAGAATCCCTTTGCGGTCCGTATGGGCGCCGGTAAACGCGCCCCGTTTGTGGCCGAAAAGCTCTGAATACGTCAATTCTCCGCTATACGCGGCAATGTTACTTTTTTTAACTGGCAGTTCACTGCGCGGGTTGAGCTGGGCTTGATACATCTCGTTGAGGCGCGAGTAGATATTGTTGAATAGAAACTCCTTACCGCTGCCGGTTTCGCCGGTGATAAGGATAGACGGCAGCCCCAGTGTCGCTTCTTCAATATTCTTCTGATTCCACGAAGCCAGCCGGTAAAAAATGGGTGGGGTGACGGTCTGGATGAATTTCACCACCTCTTTGGCTTTCGTCGAGTTACCAATGATGTTGCCCAGTTTGTAGGAAGAAATTTTCGGGTCGCGGTAACCGACGTCGGAACGCAGGTGCGTGACTTCGCCAGTCAGTGCCTCGATCTGCTGCAGGTCGGCCAGATAACGCGAAATCATTCGCCCGACAATTTGTAGAATCCGTTTGTGTTCCTCGGTGAAGTAATAGCTGCGGAAACTGTTGAGGCAGATGACAGCCAACACTTTTTCCTCGCTGATGACCGGTACGGCCAACTCACTTTTGATGTTGTTGGTCAAGTCGAGATAAAAACCTCCCTGATCTTTGATGTCATCGGTATTGGAGATGAGCTGGCTATGGCTGCTGTGCGCGGCATAGCCGGTCAGGCTGCGTTGTTCTGGCGGCAGCTCATAAGCACCAATGCGGATGGGCGGGATATTCTTTTTGCGCCATTCCTTACTTTTGGCCCCGATCAGATTGCCTGAGGCATCTTCAACCAGTAGCCAACGGCCATCTTCCTGCTCGCGCACAACTGCAATGCTGCCAGTGTCGGCTCCGATCAACTCGGTCGCTTTGGATAAGACACGGTGCAGGAACGGTTGCAGGCCGTCAAAACGCTCCTGCAGCAGGTCGTTAATCTCCGCGAGGACCTGGATCTCCATGTGCTCGCCACCGATCTCCTGAATAACCCGCTCGGCCATTTCGGCGTGCGCTTCAAGAAGGCGTTGTTCAAACTCGGTGAAAGTATAGCTCTTGTCGGTATAGTAATTGACGACACAGATGATCCGTTTGGTACTCGCTTCGTAACGGGGGACGACATACAGGGATTGCAGACCAAGCTGTTCGGTCAGATAACGTTTCTGCAGATCCTCGGCCTGAAGGTTGGAGATGTATAGCGGCGCCAGAAAACGATCGTCAATGATGATGCCGTTATTGGCAATGTAGCGTGACAGCAGCGACTCCCCTTTGCTCAGGCTGATCAGCTGCTCATCTTCGTAGATTTTGCGGTCATCGCGCTGCTGAGAATAGGATGCGAGAATTTGCAGCCCCTCTTCGTCGCTGTCGGCGGATTTGGCCGAGGGGATCAGTACCGACGCCAGCGACAGGTTGTCCACCAGGCGCACCGCCGATTTCATCATCGAGAACGCCGCTTCGCGTTTTTTCTGTTCATCCACCTGGCGGGCGAGCAGCAGTTGCTGGTGGTATTTGCGCGCCTGATCGAGGGTGGTGGCAATCTGGGCGGTGAAGCGCACCAGCTCACTGCGGCGTTCTGGCGAAGGGATCTGTTGATAGCGACCGCTGTCGACACATAAAACGCCCATGGCCCGGTGGTTACACAGGATGGGGATCATGTAGCTGGACAGGATCTGGCAGCGGCGTTCCAGTTCAAAATTGTAGCGCGCGGAGTTGCCGGTATCTTCGAAAGTTACTTCTTCCTGACTGGCGTAAACGCTCGAAACCGGGAATGAACTGCTGTTAATCGGGAAACTGTTGAGTTGTAACTCGTCACTGTGTAGTCCCGTGGCGATGGCACAGGATAAACTGCCGCTGGTCAGGTCTTCAAGATAGATGCGACAGCGGTTTTGCTGGGTAAGATGATTGACTGTTTCGGCTATGACGTGAAGAATTTCTTCAAGGTTTTCTTTGCCGTAACTGTTGATTTTATGGATATCCTGGTCGTGAGGCAATTCGGTGGTGATCATGGTATTCTGCCTTGCGTGCGGGAGAGTGGTAAAGTGTGTAACTCAGAGAGTATATCGGTGGGGGCGAGGAAAAGTCAAATCGTATTGATGACTAAAATGATTGGAGTTTATTATAAAAACTGGTTGCCATAACAGAAGGTATCCGTTAAATTAAGGCCCAATTTTTTGTGAGAACGCTGAGGAATCTATGTCGCCCTACGATGAACTAAGAGAGATGGCCAAAACGGTAAACTGCCCCTGTGGCTATTCATGCCTGAAGAAGGGGTATTGTTGCAGTGCCGTCTCTGAACGGGTTATTGATGGGCGGATTGTTGCCATACAGGCCGGAAAAACCGCCCAAGAGGTCAAGTGCGGCTATTATATTGATTTCGGTGGGGGGTGTTATTGCAGCTGCCCGCTGCATGTGGAAATGGTGCGCCGCGGCCTGCTTAAAAAACCGCAGGGGTGTGTGACGCCGTCAAAAGGCGCGTCTCAAACAGATAATGACGAGGATGCCACCCCTTGAGCTGATCCAGCGTTTGATCCCCCGCCGCTCCCCGAACATCTTCAGCCCGCACCAGCCAGATTTTTCCTTCCCAGAGAGACCAGGAGCCGTTGAACCGAATGGTTCCCTGACGCGTCGTTGTCACCGTACAAATCATATAACCATGTCCATCACCACGGTCTTGATGCTGCACCAGGACATAGTCCTGCTCTGCCGGCAGGTGGCTGGCAGTCAGTTCGAAATGTCCACTGTCCGGTGAAAAAGTGATCAGAGCCCGTCCCTTGGCAGGAGTGGCCTGCCAGCTGCCGGGATCTTTGGCCACCAGTTCGAGTTGCTGTGCCGCTGCCATCGTGCAGAGCAGGCAGCAGCACAGCAAAGTCAAGGCTGCGAGGTTATGATGTTTCATGCTGTTTGGCCTGCCTTTTTTTCCACCAGAGTGGCAGCAGGGATAGGGCGACAACCAGAAGAATACCGAGGATGAACTCCTTGGAGATCTGTCCTTTGATCAGTTCGCCAAGGGAGCTTGACAGGGAAATGAAGGCAATGGTTGCCGGGAGCATGCAGATGAACGAAGTAACCGCGTAGTGGCTGAAGCGGATCTTGGTCAGACCAAACGCATAGTTAAGCAGGTTGAAGGGGAACAGTGGAATCAATCGGGTAAACGCGACCACTTTCCAGCCGTTGCGGGCAACATCTTCATCGAGTTTTTGCCAGCGTGGTGCGGTCAGTTTAGCCCGAATCCAGTCTCTGCCCAGATAGCGGGCGACCAGAAATGCAATACACGCCCCGGCTGTGGCGCCGGTGATGGTGTAGACCACACCCCATACCTGACCAAAAAGAATTCCGCCGAGAATGGTCAGGGGCAGTCCCGGGAGAAATAGCGCCGGTGCCGCTGCATAGATCAACATAAAAATAGCGGGAGCCCAGATGCCGGCGGCGGCGATCCAGTCGCGCAGTTTCTCCGGTTGCAGATAATCTGCTGCGCCAGTCATCTTCAGGGCGACGATGGCGGCAATGAGTCCGCTCAGCAATAGCAGCTGACTGAACCGTTTCTTTCGTGACGGGGTGGGGGGGGATGTAGTCATACTTCGATCTCCGCAGGTTTTGCATTGAATCTGTTTTCGGGCGCGTTTTTTCAGTTGCAGCCGATTGCGATAGCGTTTGAGTGAACCGGGACTCTGCTGCTCAGGGCCTAAATCATTGTGCGGGTCGAAAACCAGATCCAGCACGTGACTTGTTGATGCCACTGGGCGCAGAAAATCGACACAGCCGGCGCAATAGCTGATGATCTGGCGTTCAGCGGCCTGCTCAGCGCGCCGCTCTCGCCAGGAAAGAGCCAGTTCCCGGTCCTCCGCCATGACGCTGCCCCCCTCTCCACAACACAGGGCGGTTCGTCGGGAGTTCTTCATCTCCTGACAGTCCAGTCCCACTTTGTCAATCAGGTTGCGTACCGAAGCATGGATGTCGCTCTCCATACGACTGACGCAGGGATCGTGGATGGTAACGGTTCCCTGACGTTGTGGCTGCTCCGGCAGCTGGCCCTGGTTGAGGACTTCATAGACGGAACGGCAGCGCAGCTGGGGTGCGTAGCGTTTGAACACCTGGTGGCAGTTGGGACAAGCTGTGATCACCTGCCGAATGCCATGGCGATCGAGAAAATCGATCAGCGGAAACAATTTACGTTCAAAACGTTGCTGGTCTCCAAGGTCATGAGAGGGTTTACTGCAACAGTCGAGAACCAGCCCGAGGCTGGGGGAGTCACAGCGCATGTGCTGGTAGAGCTCCCAGGTCAGGTGAGGGCGACTGCCGGACAGGGCACAGCCGGGGAAGAACACTTCCCGGCATTGGTCGGGCAAGGCATAGTGGCTGAACCACTTTGAGGTGCCGAGGGTTTCATAGAACCGCAGCCCTCCGTATTTTTTGAGTTGTTGCGGATGACTGTCGACATAGTGACGGCGCATGGCCAGAAAGTAGCGATCCAGGCTGAGTTCGGCCGGACAGATAACATTGCATAAGCCGCACAGGCTGCAGGAAAAAGCGATCTTGCCCAGTTCTGGATCGTCACGATGCTGCAATTGGATTGCTGCAGGGCTGCCGTGGCGTTGCAGAAAAGAGCACTGTTTGATGCAGGCACCGCAATCGGTGCAGCCATCGACGAGCATCTCCAGATCCCTTATGTCGACCGACGTGGTCATCGGGCAGGCGGACGAGGTTCCGGAGCGGGCACTATCGGCTGGTTGTGTCAGCGTGTTCATCAGGGGGTCTTTCGGTAGGCGTCCCACTCTTCAGTGCCTCCCTCGAAATTGATTGCTGAAGGCAACCCGGATAACTCATGAACCATCCAGCAGTATCCGGAGCGAATTCCCCCGGTACAGTAGTAGACAACCGGTTTGCTCACATCAATGCCTTTGCTGGCGAGCAACTGGCGCAATGCGTCACCGTCCAGGGGGGATTTCGTGTCACCCTGATAGAACTCTTTCCAGTCCAGGTGGACGGCCTGAGGCAGATGTCCGGGAAACCACTCCAGCCAGTAATTGCGGGTGTCAACCAGCGTGATCTGGTCCTGGCGTGCGGCAATCTGTTGAGCGGAAATTGCCAGTTGTTGCTGTAGGTCGGCAGTGTAGGAAACTGCTTCAACTGTGGCAGGCGGTGTAGTCACTACCGGTAGTCGGGCAGCCTGCCAGGCCTGAATGCCTCCATCAAGCAGGTAAACCGGGCCTTGATGGCCAAGGTAGGCGAACAGCCAGGCCAGCCAGCCTTCACCACCCCAACTGGTATCGGCATCGCCGTAGATCAATACGGTGCTTTGTGCCGAAATACCGTACGCACCCAATGCCGAGCAGAGTTCCGCGACTGGAAAAATTCGGTAGTTGACGCCGTAACTGTCGGGTCTGGTATAGTCCTCCCAGCTGAAACTGAATGCTCCGGGGATGTGCCCGGCCAGGTATTGTGCCTGAGGGCGGGCGTCAAGGACAACCATGCTGTCATGGGTTTGCGCACCGCGCTGAATGTCGAGACGCTGCAGGGAAAAGGCGGAAGCCGTTTGAATGGAAGTCATGAGCATAAGCCACAATAACATAACCCAGGCGAAGAGCGATAAGGCCGTAAGTACGGCGGTGTTTTTCGCAGTGGTCATTATTTGTTTCTCCTATCTTTTTCTGGCAAGTCGTGACGATCTGCGTCTGTTTATTCCCGAGTTTTTGCTGGTCAGCGGGAGCATTGTTGCCATCCTGGCCGGACTGTTAGTTGTTCCGGCAACATCGACACCGCAATGGGTTGGATGGTGGATACTCCTGACCGGGGCCTGCTTTCGGGTCTTGTTTGTCAGTGCAGCGCCACAGTTGTCAGACGATGTCTATCGATATTTGTGGGATGGTCTGAATGTTCTGCATGGTGTCAATCCCTATGCCCAGGCACCGCAACAGGCGGTGGCGGACTCGGCCCGGATGGCCATCTTGCAGAACCAGATCAATCATCCCGCTCTGGTTACTCTGTATCCCCCTGTGGCGGAACTGTTTTTTGCGCTGGCTGCGGGGCATCTTATAGCTTATAAACTGCTGTTGATCATGATTGATCTGGGCAGTTGTTTTATTCTGTGGCGGCTGTTGCAACGTCTTGGCCGCCCTCTCTGGTGGTTAGCCTTTTATGCCTGGCATCCCCTGGTTATTGTCGAATGTGCGGCCTCCGCCCATATTGATATTCTGGCGGTCTTTCTCGTTTTAGTTTCACTGTGGACCGCTGTCTCCGGCCGTCGGTGGGCCGGGTTGTGGAGCGGGGTGGCCTTGTCCATGGCGGTCCTGGTGAAAGTGTTTCCGGTCATCTTTGTTCCGTTCTGCCTGTTGATGGTTCCAGGCGAACAACGGCGAACCTTTTTTCTGGCCGGTATGACAACCATGGTGTTCTTTACACTGCCGTTCTGTCCACAAATTCTGCATGGCCTTGAAACGCTCGGCACCTATTCACGCCATTGGGAATTTTCCGGCTTTACCTTCCAACAGCTGCGCACCTTTGTTCAGTCCGGCGATGTGGCCCGGTTGATCCTGGCCAGCACTTTTGCTGTCGTGCTGCTGGTGGGCTGGCTGCGATTGTGCCAGCACCGACAGCGTTCACTGGCGGTGCTGGTCTCCCTGTTGTCCGCACAATTGCTGTTTTTTCTGTTGCTGACCCCGACACTGCACCCCTGGTACGCCCTCTATCTGGTCGCGTTTACCGCACTGGTTCCCAGAGCTGCGGCCATCGTTATGAGTTGGGCCGTGTTGCTCAGCTATCAGGTGGTGGCAAAATATTTTCTGACCGGAATCTGGCAGGAAGATCCCTGGACTGCTGGTTATATCTGGCTGGCACCTTTGCTGGCTTTGCTGGCCACATCCGTTTTACGCCGTAGGCGATTAAACAGCTGAGTCCGGCTGCGCCAAGCTTCCCGAGCCACCACCCAGAGGATTTTACTGCCCGCTTTGATGACACCGCTCACTGTGCGACTTATCTTGGACTCGCCTGCCAGCCGCGGCAGGTAGGTCACTGGAATTTCCCGAATGCTCAAGTGATGTTGCAGGGCTTTGATCTGCATTTCGATGGTCCAACCGAAGTTACAGTCTTTCATGTCCAGTTTTTGCAGCGCGTCCCAGCGGATAATCCGCATAGGACCGAGATCCTGGTAATTGCCACCCCAGATCAGGCTGATCAGCAAGGTTGCCAGCCCGTTGCCGAAGCGTTGTTGCGGACTGAGTGCCTCGCGACTTTTAGGAATACGTTGCGCGAGAACCAGATCACGTTGCTCGCTCTCCAGGATATCGATCAGTCGTGTCAACTCGCGGTGGTTGTCACTGCCATCACCATCGGCAAATGCCAGCAGATCCGGTGGGTCTTGTTGCAGGAACTCAATTCCTGCCAGACAGGCCTGACCATAACCGGGGCGCGGCTGTGAAACGACGGTCGCGCCATGATAACGGGCGAGCTGGGCGGTTGAATCGGTGGACCCGTTATCAACAACAATAATGCGCTGGATGCCCTGAGGGATATTTTTAAGAACCTGGGGGAGCGATTCTGCCTCGTTGCGAGCCGGGATGATCAGTGCGATTGTTCGGTGTGCAGTGGTTGGCATGATTGACTATGTACGCCCGGAGCACTCATCGGTGCTCCGGGCGTATCCATCTAAAACAGGGTTGCGGCAATGGCCAGTGACCAGGTCTCACCTTTAGTGGTGCTGGCACCATAGAGTTCGTTGAAATAACTGGCCTCTACAGAAAACTGGCTGGTGATTTTGTAACCCAGGGTCAGTTCCAGTTTGCCGAGATCAGATTCATAAGGGTTGGAATCGATTTCGGTGTATTTACCATCCGGGGCATCGTCACCGTTGCCAAAGCTGGCGTAGCCATCCAGTTTCGTCCGGGCGTAGAGGGCGGAGGTGATATCGACGCCCGCTTCGAGCAGGTAACGGAACTGATCGGAATATTCCTGGGTCCGCCAGCGATAACCGGCTTCAACGTTGCAGTAGCCGGGGATCAGAGGGTACAGGGATTGACCATATTGGATACGCAGGTCGAAGTCGTCCTGACCGTCACCCAGTTGGATGTCGGTTCCCATATCTTTATCCTTCTCATCATACGCTTCGCCGGTTTTATACAGAGCCTGCAGTGACAGAACGCCGCTCTGTGTTTGCAGCAAGCGGTAGCGCAGACCGAGGTTGATATCTGCCAGGCCGGATGTTTTTGCTGTTTTATCCACCGTCGGACTGGAGGTGCCAATCCCTGCCTGATAGGTCCACTCGGCTTCTTTGTAATCAAAGGAGCCAATCAGGGTCAGGTTGTCAATCAGACCGTATTCAGAGTAGAACGACCAGGTTTGTTCATCGTAATCAAATTCACGGGGCAGTGTCCCACGTGACAGCGCTTTGAAGGCTTCATTGGGCGAATAATCATGGGTGGTGCCATTTTCATTGAAATAGCGATTGGATTCATACTCGCTGTACGCCAGACGAGTGTAAAGTTTCCCCTGGGGCATGGTCCAGGCGCCAGCCCACAGTTGGGTGGCGGCACACAACAGCAATGTTGCCGCAATAGCCGTGATGGTCGAGAGACGTGCGTAGTTCATGTGGCTTCCTCCTCAAAAAGAAAATGCATGGTCCTCTGGGGGTTGATCATGGCACAACGAGGACAATCAGTTAATGGCTACAGCTTTTACGATGTTTTTCATCGGCAAGTCCAATAGATATAGATAATGTCTATTTTGAAAACGATCAGAAAAATCGATTATCTATCTATCGAAAACTGTGCTAAAAACACGCGTTATGATAATTTTAATTGATATATTAACAACTTTGCACTTTGTGGCGATGGCGGGATTGGCCTGTTATGGACTGCATCGCTTATGGATGCTGCGCCATTGGTTGCAGTTGTCCCGGCGTTCCGCGCAGCCGATATCGTGGTCTGAAGATGATCCTTGTCCCCTTGTGACGGTTCAGCTGCCGTTGTTTAACGAGCGTTTTGTTGCCCGGCGTCTGATCGATGCAACGGCCCGTCTTGATTGGCCGGTGGATCGATTGCAGATACAGGTGCTGGATGATTCCACCGATGACACCTGTGGCGTGGTTGATGACGCCGTGGCGTACTGGCAGACCCAGGGGGTCGATATTGCCGTATTACGCCGTGACAATCGTCAGGGCTATAAGGCGGGGGCGCTGGCCGTGGCAACACCGCAGGCACGCGGCGAATTTCTCGCCTTGTTCGATGCCGACTTTATCCCGCAACAGGACTTTCTGCGCCGAACGATGGGGCATTTCAAGCAGCCCGAGATCGGTATGGTTCAGGCCCGGTGGGGGTTCCTTAACCGGGATCAAAGCTGGCTGACTCAATTGCAGGCGATTCTGCTTGGTCCCCATTTTGGAATTGAGCACCGGGTGCGTTGTCGTCAGGGATTGTTCTTCAATTTCAACGGTACAGCCGGGGTCTGGCGGCGCCAGACGATTCTGGACGGCGGCGGCTGGCAGGCGGATACGGTGACCGAAGATCTCGATCTGAGCTACCGCTGCCAGATGAAAGGCTGGAAATTCTGTTACGTTGATGATGTGGTTGTGCCGTCGGAACTGCCAGTGACGTTAGGTGATTTCCGTGGACAGCAACAGCGTTGGGCCAAAGGGTCTATGCAGACGGCACGCAAGATTCTTCCGCTGGTATTACGCTCCCCTCAGTCACTGGGGGTCAAGGTGGAAGCCATGGCTCATCTGCTGGCTAACCTTGGCTGGTTGTGCGCGGCCATGGCCAGTCTCACCCTGTATCCGGCCTTGCTGTCGCGTTCCACTTTTCATTTGTGGCAGGTGTTGTTGATTGATCTGCCGTTATTCTTGCTCGCCAGTTTGGCGATCCTCAGCTATTTCTTTCTCTATGCCTATCGGGAGATTGGTTGGAAAGCTGCGCTGTGGGTGCCGGTATTGCCTCTTCTGACTTTGGGAATGGCTCCCAGCCTGGCGTGGGCCGCGCTATGTGGCTTGTTTCAACGCGGTGGCGTCTTTAACCGGACGGCTAAATACGGTTCTTCAGGTGATGTTCCCGTTAAGCGTCTGGTGTCGATCTACAGCCATAAGTCGCATCGGGTGTTGTGGGTGAATGGCAGCCTGATGATCTATTCGATCCTGCCCGTCGTTCTGACCATTCAGCAGCAGCATTGGCTGGCCTTGCCCCTGGTTGGCCTCTTTCCTCTCGGGTTTCTTCTTGTCTTTGTCAAAGATTTTCTCGAAGTACGTCACAACGGATAAAAACAACCGATTTTTCTTCAGCGACTGGTGGCCAGCAGCTTGGCCGCCAGCGCAATGAAAACCAGTGCCGTGAGCCGATCCAGGGTGCGACGGGCACCTGTGTGCCGTTGCAGATACTGGCCGATGCGGCCGGACAGGCTGGCAATCAAGCCGAAAACGACGATGGTGGCAACGATAAACAGCCCGCCGAGCAGGAGCAGTTGCTGGCGGATTGGCCCCATCTCCGGTTGCGCGAACTGGGGAAGAAATGCCAGAAAAAACAGCGACACTTTGGGGTTGGTCAGGTTCATGATGACGCCCCGGCGATAGAGTTTTCCATAACTTAAACGCGGCGGTGGCGTTGTTCGATCCCCCTCACTGTGATTGCGTAACGTCATCCATGCCAGGTACAGCAGGTAGAGGACACCGGCAAGTTTCAGCACATTGAAGGCGAATGCCGACTGGGCAAAAAGAACCGCGACGCCAAAAGCTACGGCTGTTGTATGGCCGATCAATCCCGTGCATAATCCGGCTGTGACCAGCCAGCCGGCTTTCGAACCGTGCAGAGCGGATTGTGTCAGAACAAATAGATTGTCCGGGCCGGGAGCCAGTCCCAGAAGAACGGCAGCCATTAGAAATGAAACAAGGGTCTCGGGACTGGGCATAGTTGGTCCTCAATGAAAAAAGTGGCGATGTGGTGTTGGTGACAGGCACCGAAGCGAATTATTCCCTCTATGCCCACGAATGTCCAGCCATGAAAGATGAATGCATCCCAGTGTCTAAGAGACTGTTTTTATCTTCTCTATGCAGAGAGGGTTCGCAACCGTCATGGCTTTCTGCTATGATGCCCGCCATTCAAAGTCATGTTTAATAACAACCTCCAGTCATTGAGGAGAAACAACCATGTCGAGCAGTTTTGGCACCCTGTTCAAGGTAACGACCTTTGGCGAATCGCATTGCCCGGCCGTTGGGGCAATTGTTGACGGGGTTCCCCCGCGCATGGAGTTGACTGAAGCGGATATTCAGGTGCAACTGGACCGCCGTCGTCCCGGGCAGAACAAGCTGGGAACGGATCTGGATGAAGCGGACCAGGTGAAACTTCTTTCCGGTGTTGAGTTTGGTAAGACTCTTGGGTCACCCATTGGTCTGATGGTCGCCAATAAAGATCAGCGTCCCGGTGATTACGGCTCCATGAGCCAGGTCCCGCGCCCTTCCCATGCGGATTACACTTATCGCGCCAAATACGGCACCCATGCGTCCAGTGGTGGTGGCCGTTCCAGTGCGCGTGAAACCATTGGTCGGGTCGCTGCCGGTGCCATCGCTGAAAAGTTTCTTCTGGAAGAATACGGCATTGAAATTGTTTCCTGGGTCAGTTCGGTAGGGATGGTTGATGCCGGGGATGCTGATATGGCGACATTGAGCCGCGCTCAGGTGGATGCGTGCGATGTGCGTTGCCCCGATGCCGCTGCTGCCGAACTGATGACCGCCGAAATTCTCGCTGCTCGTGAAGCCAAAGATTCCGTTGGCGGGGTGTTAAGCTGTGTGTGTCGTAATGTTCCTGCCGGCTGGGGCGAGCCGGCCTTTGACCGCCTTGAGGCGATGCTGGCCCACGCCATGTTGTCGTTGCCCGCGTCTAAAGGGTTTGAAATCGGTTCCGGATTCGCCGGTGCCCGGCAGCGAGGTTCGGTGCATAACGATCCCTACGTCATGAAGGATGGACGGCTTGGCACCGTGACCAATCGCAGTGGTGGAGTTCAGGGTGGAATCTCTAATGGCGAACCGGTGTATTTCCGGGTGGCGTTCAAACCGCCGGCAACTATCGGCCAGGAGCAACAGACCGTGGATTATGACGGCAATCCGGCGGTTCTGGCGGCCAAAGGACGTCACGATCCTTGTGTTGTTGCACGCGCCGTCCCGATTGTTGAAACCATGGCCGCATTGGTCTTGGCCGATCTGGCGCTGATTCAGCGGATGCGTAGTTAAACGGCGAAAGAAAACAGACATAAACGGGCCGGTCATTAAAATTTATGACCGGCCCGTTTTTTATTGTCCGTTATAAAGAGAACGCCTAGTTGCGTTGCGGCACAGGGAATGATTTCAGGACTTGTTCCACGCCGACGTTGGACAGTTCTTCGGCACTGAGCCATTTTACTCCGGTCTTAAAGAACAGCACCGCATTGAGCAGGTTGTCGCTCAAGGCGCTTTGAGTTTTGTCAAAACGGTCTTCCCATACCAGTGAGCCATCTGCAACCTTGACCATATAGGTGGTGAAGGCAACCGAGGCGGGTCGTTCCGCAGAGAGCGATTCGCCGACCCGTTGATCGAAACGCCAGAGAATGCCGATCAGTACATAGTCGGCTTTGATCTCCTGACCGAATCGCCGTGCCAGATCACGCGGCGTTTCCTCCGGGCGTTTTATCAGGGAGAGAAACGCGTCGGTGACCTCCTGCTGGGGAAGTAGCTGGTCTGGAACTCGTTCAGTCAGGGCTTCATGCATCTGGCGCGTCACAGTCTGCTCCGCGTGGGTCAGGGTTGCTCCGGGCAAGGTGCACAGGCCGCTGAGTTCACAGTCCAACGTCTGGGTCAGTTCTTTGCTCTGTTGAGCCGAGCTGCCCGCTGTCAGAAACGGCATGACAGCCAGCTGGGTAATGGGGGGCGCCTGTGCCAGCGTCTTGCCGGGGAGTATCCCGGCAAAAACTACCAGCACAATTGCTGCCGCCAGGGAACGATATCTCCAAGTTTTCATGGCTACCTCCACAAGGGCAAAAAGGTAAAGGGGTTATTCGGCATCAATGCAAGCGACAGGACAGACTTCGGCACACGCGCCGCAATCAATACAGGCTTCAGCATCAATCCGTCGTTTGTCGTTATCGGTGACAAAAATGCATTCCACCGGGCAAACGGGTTCACAGGCACCACAGCTGATACATTCCTCTTCGTTGATTCGATGAGACATATTCCCCTCCCAGGTCAAAGGATTAAGTTGGTTTGACGGGATACACGCCCTGTTGGCGTCTCTGTTCGGCTGTTTTGCTGATCCAGGTATCTTCAGCAATGTCAAGATCGAGCCGGGCGATCAATGCTTTCAGGTAGTCGAGATGGGGACAAACCGGACCATGGTGGCTCTCTTTTGTGATGCAGGTTGAGAGGTGTACCACCATTCTGGAGCGGTCAATCTGGTCTCTCTTGTGGCTTAAGTGTAACAGATTAATCAGTTTTCGCTGCAGAGAACGGCCACAGCAACCACCACAGGTCATGGTCAGCAGACGCAGGTCGTTGCACCTTTCATACGGGAGAAAACCGCCACTACGATCATGGAATGCTTTTTCACAATGAAAGCCGGAGCAGCGCTCCTTAACCAGATGACACTGGACGATAATCAGATAATCTTTGTGGCTGTCGGACATGTGTTTTCTCCGGGAAAAGGCTAAAACCGACCCGTAACGCGAACCCTTGGTTGACTTGCCAGAGACATTATCAATCGTTTCTACGCGATTGTCCATGGCGTAACGTGCCATTTTTGCAGGCGGAATAACGATGGTTCTTCAGGGGGACTATTTTGTCTTTGTCAAAGCCTGCCATCGGCGGTATCTTCGACGGGTTTTAGCAGCGAAGACCTTTTAAACAAACAACAGGAGCACACAATTTTATGGGGTTACTTTCCAATTCCGTCAGTCTTAGCCAATTCGATGTCGTCGGCGATTTTCCTGCAGAGGGTCTGGCCCAATGGATTGGTGAAAAGCTGAGTGAAAATGCCTTTCAGTCCATCGATCATTCGGCAGAAGAGCTTGCCCTTGGCTGGGTGGAACTCGATGATTTTCAGTCCAGTGAGTTCGATAATCCCTCCGCCTGGTGGCGTGATGATTATGTAACGTTCACTCTGCGACGCGATCAACGCCGCTTGCCTTCGGCGTTGGTGAAAGGGGAGCTGCAACGGGAGCAGCAACGTTTTCTGGCAGAAAACCCAACCTATCAACGGGTGCCCAAAGATAAAAACGACGAATTGAAAGAGCTGGTGCGCAGTCGCCTGCTGGTTCGCGTATTGCCTAGTCCAACCCTGCTGGATGTTGTCTGGCATCTGCCCAGTCGACGGTTGAGCTTTGCCAGTGTCAGTACTCGGGCCATGGACGATCTGACCGATCTGTTTCAAAAGACTTTTCCGGGGTTGCGTCTGGTGAGTGTTTATCCCATGCAGCGTGCCCGTACGGTTGTGAGCGAGCCACTGCAGGAAGCTTTGAATGCGGAAAATCCGTCACCGGACGGGTCGGTTCTTGAGCAAATCCGCGACAATCAATGGATTGGCAGCGAATTTCTGATGTGGCTTCTTTATGGCACGACCAACGCGCGCAGTGATTACGGCGTTTGTTGTGACGGCCCTGCGGCTCAGGGGGAAACCTTCACCGCCTATCTCGATAACCGCTTCCTCCTTGCCGGTCAGGGTAACGAAGGAGCGCAAAAAGTCACCGTTGTCGGTCCCCAGGATCGTTTTGAAGAGGTGCGTGTCGCGTTACGCCAGGGCAAAGAGATCGGTGAGGCGACCATTCACTTTGAGAAACTAGAACATCAGTGGCGTCTGACATTGAAAGGGGAGTTGTTCCTGTTCGGATCGTTCAAGTGTCCGACGGTTCGGCTCGAAAAGGGAGCAGAGATCGAGGACGAACGGGTGTCGATTTTTTATGAGCGGATGCATGTTCTGGCTGAAGGATTTCAGCTTTTTGACAGCCTGCTGTCTGCGTTCCTCTCCGAGCGGCTGTCGGCGAACTGGGCTCAGCGCTGCCAGCAGATCAATCAATGGCTGGAGAGTTGATTATTTTGTGGTGACCTCTTTACACGGCCACAATAGATGGTACTCTTTAAACAACCTAACTGATGACCTGAGTCGCTTGCAGCAACAACGGTTCCCCGTCAGTTAAGCACGTGATCAAACATCGCTATTTTAACCGTAACAAAGGTCAATGTAACAAGATCGGAAATATGTTCAAACGGGGAGCGAACGATTCAGGTTGTCCACGCGTACCGACAGGAGGAAGGCAGTATGACAGTCTCAGAGCCGCCCGGTCAGCAAGGGGTACCACAGGATTGAACCTAGTGCTAACGTTTCTTAACCGCTAGAAAAATGACGATTCCTACAGAGGAGTCCTGACCGCAACACAAGGTCAGATACAACACCGAAAAGCCCCGGCGAAATGACCGGGGCTTTTTATTTTCAGCATTGAGTGAGATGGCTTCACTAAAACGAGATAACGCCGGTTCGGGGAGGCATCCGAACCGGCGTTATAATGTGTTTCAACTAGGAAGAAATGAGAATCAAAAGATGCCTGCCACAACAACTCTTGATGGTGGTAACTGTAACAAAGCCCGTCGCGGTCATCCACGTTGAGACACGTAAAAAATTGATTCGTGACCCACGTTGATCCTCTGTGCTTTTGCACAGATTCTGTGGCTGCTGGCATGGTGCATTGACAAAAGTCGATTGGAAGTGCAGGAGGTCTGTGGCATTGTGGGCAGATGAACAGTGAATTTGGTCAAGGAGTTGTGATGGCGTTTGAAACGATGATGCGACAGGCATTGGCAGGACAGGAGTATTTTTCTGACCCGTTGTTCGGTTATGCCGATTTGAATGATCCGCTGTTCGAGCGTCTTAAACAGGTTGTCAGTCCAGATCATCTGTCCCCCCGAGATGTGCTTGGCTGTCGTTATAAGCAGCCGGCTCAACAGGGGACTGTCGTGGTCTGGATTTTGCCCATTGTCAGAGAGACGATCCTGGCCAATCGTAAGGAACAGTTGTATCCGTCTCGCGCCTGGGCGCGGACCCGTCATTACGGAGAACAGGTTAATCAGCAGCTGCGCCACAAAGCTGAGGCATTCTTTGCCGACGCTGGCGAGCAAAGTGCTGCTCCGTTGTTGCTCGAAAAATGGCAGGCCGATTATGAAAGGTTTACCTCCAACTGGTCGGAGCGCCATGCTGCCTTCGTTGCCGGCATGGGCAGCTTCGGTCTCAGCGATGCCTTTATCAGTGATGCGGGTGTTTCCCACCGTATCGGCAGCGTCGTCACCAGTGCCCGCTTGCCCGTGACCCCGCGCCATACTGACGATCCCTATCACCGCTGTCTTTTTAAGCACGATGGTTCCTGCGGCCTGTGTATCACGCGATGTCCGGTTCAGGCCATCAGTGATCAGGGGCACGATAAGTCGGCCTGCCATGATTACAGCCGTAATGAGATCAATCCCCGCTGCAATGCGTCGTTCGGCGTGGATATTTCCGGTTGTGGGCTGTGCACGACGGCGGTTCCCTGTGAACGGAAACCGCCGCGATTTAAGGGGGAGCGGGTAAAGGGAACGGTGGACTAGTGTTGTTGTGTCGTTACGCGACCCTCTGCGCCGCCAGCAGGTTCCAGTAGTAATGCATTGCCTTGCAGCAGCGCTGTGATCATTTTCTTGCGCGCCTGGTTAACCAGGCGCTGGACTGTGCCGCGTGAGACCCCCATCTGTTCACCCGCCTGCTGCTGGGTGAGGTCCTGGTGATCGCACAGTGTTAAGGCTGTCAGCTCATCGCTGGCCAGAATAATCTGTTCACAATCGCGCAGGGGTTTGTGGGCGGGCTTGAAGCAGTGTTCGCCATGTCCAAGCCCGCAACAGTTTCGTTTCTTTTTGGGTCGGGGTGCCATTAGCCGTTATCCTGATCAGTGACTGCAATCGTGGTCGCCGTGCCCTTCGCAAACCGCTGAGCTTGGCCATTCCTCAAGAGTTCCTTCGCGCATCTTCTGCACGCTGGCACCAATAGTTTCTTCGGCCCTGTAGACTTTCAAACCCATTTGCTGCAAGCGATTCAGAGCGCCTTGACCAATGCCGCGGACGGCGATGGCGTCAACAACCCCCTGTGCCAAAGCCAGTGCCGGGTTGCAGGCACCATGCTGATGGTCGAGGTCCTGGTTATTGATTTCGCTGACTGCCATGGTGTCGGTGTTGGCGATGACAAAGAGGGGTGCCGAACCAAAGTGGTTAAAGACCAGACTGTCAATGCCTTGGTTGGTTGTTACGGGAAAACATAGCTTCATGGGGGAACTCCTTTATTTTGTGTATATGCACAAAATAGGCGTGGTTGACAAAGGAGTCAATCATTAAATCATGAACAGGATGTTACGACCCGTTGGTTGTCCGATTTATGCCAGCACGGTTGCCCGGTTCAGATTTTTAAGCGATCACTCAACATGATTTGTCGATGGTGATTTCCAGCCCGGTGGCTCTGCTGAGCTCTTCGAGTGTTGCGTCGTCCAGTCCGGTGCAGACGGTGGTATCCGGCCATTGTTCCAACTGTTGCTGGTCCAATCTGGCCAGGGTGGCTGCAATCGTCTTCTCAGCGCGGTAGACGATGAACCCCTGTTGACGCACGCGGTCCAGTGCGCCCTGGCCGATGCCGGTTATCGCAAGAGCGTCGGGTTTGACGCGGTTCAATGTGGACAGAACTTTATCCAGGCTGCCGCTCTCTTCGGGGGGATGGACCAACACTTCCTCCACGTCCCGGGTTTGTGTGTCGACAACGAGCAGTTTCGGGGCAACACCAAAATGGCTGAAGGTCTGGCTGTCCAGACCACGATTATCAGTAATGGGGAAACACAATTTCATCTGGGGGGCTCCTTTTCAGTCATGAATATCTTTCATAAAAAGGAGAGTTGGCGTGATTTGTCAACGATATTTACATGGGCAGGGCGTATACCTGAAATGAATCAAAAAAACGGGATGCCGAGGAGGGCATCCCGTTTTTCGGTTTTTGATGGATGGTGTGCTATTCTCCGCGCTCGGCGCGAATAGCTGCAAGGATCTCGGCACCGCCCTGCTCCAGAGTCCGTTGAGCCATCTGGTCGCCAAGCTTTTCGGCATCGTTGCGTGAACCGGTCAGAACATTTTTGATCAGCGTCTGGCCGTCGAGGCTGATCATGCCGCCGGTAACCTTGAGCTGGTCAGTTCCTTCGAGTTCTGCCATACAGAATGCCGGAATGCTGCAGCCCCCCTTGAGGGTTTTGAGAAACGCACGTTCGGCGAGCAGGCGGTACTCCGTATCCGTGTGGTTGACAGCTTTACGGATGATTTCGCGTTTTTGGGGATCAAGGGATGTCGCAGATTCAATGGCAACGCTGCCCTGACCAACGGGAGGGATGAATTGCTCCAGGGGCAGGGTCTCAACGATCAGGTCGTTGTATTCCATGCGGTTGACACCGGCATAGGCAAGCAGGATGGCGTCGCACTGGCCATCGTCCATTTTGCCGATGCGGGTTTGCAGGTTGCCGCGCATTTCGATGACATTAAGGTGCGGGTAATAGGCTTTGAGCATGGCGCGACGGCGCACGGAGGAAGAACCGATGGTCAGCGGACGGCAGGTATCAGCGAGACGGATCGATTGATCACGGCTGACGACAACGTCGTTGACTTTTTCGCGAATGGTAAAGGCGATGATTTCAAAGCCATCCGGGAGTTCTGATTGCATATCCTTGGCACTGTGGACGGCAATATCAATGTCACCGCTGCGCAGCTGGTCTTCAAGCTCTTCGGTGAAGACGCCTTTGCTGCCGATCTTGGCGATGGAAACATCCAGAACCTGATCGCCGCGGGTATCGATTTCAACAATTTCGGTTTCCATGCCGGCGTCCTGGAGCAATTGTTCCACATAGTAAGCCTGCCACAGGGCAAGCTTGCTGCGCCGGGTACCGATTTTGATTTTCGTACTCATAAATTCATCACCTTGGTTAAAATTCGTGGATGGCGCATTTTTTCAGGTATTGTTACCCCTGTCAAGGCGGTTTTCCCGCCGTTTTTTTTGCCGCTTAATCGCAGGTTTTTATAGGTTTCTGGCGTAGATATGATACCTTTTGAGTAACTCATTTTTAAGTGCGTCTCATATGATGAATAGCCGTTTGTATTTTTTAATTCTTTGTTTGTGCCTATGTCTGAGTGGCTGTCTTGGCCCAACCGCTTCAGTGCAGCAGGCGGATGATGTCGCCTATACCATTATTGCCGAAAAACAGGCCGATCTTGGTGTGGACTATCCCTTTTCGTTGCAACGGCCCGAGGACCGGTTGCGCCAGAGATTATTGCCTGCCACCGTCGATTTTACACCACCTTTGCAAACGGGAGACGCGACGGAACCAGTGGCTCTGACTCTGACGGAGGCTCTCCATGTTGCTGCGTACAACAGTCGTGAATTTCAGGACAACAAAGAGTCCGTATTCAGAGTGGCTCTGGCGCTGGATCTTGAACGTGATGTGTTTCGGGGGACCTGGAGTTCGGTGTGGTCTTCTGAGTGGTTGACGGATAAAAGCAACGGCAGTCGGGTCAGTGGTCTGGAGCATGGCGGCGATCTCGGTGTCAGCCGCCTGTTTAAAAGTGGTGCTGAATTTGCGCTCTCGGTGGGACTTGATCTGGTGCAGCTGTTGACTGCCAACCGGGTGTCGGCGCGGGGGATTGTTGCCGATGCCAGTATCAGCATTCCGCTGCTGCGTGGGGCGGGGCGAGAAATTGTCACCGAGCCTCTTCAACAGGCGGAGCGTGACGTGGTCTACGCCCTGTGGAATTTTGAGCGTTTTCGCCGCACCTTCGCCGTGGATGTGGCCAGTGAATATTTGCGGGTTCTTGAGCTGATGAATCGGGTGGACACCGCCTATGATAACTACCAACGGTTGGTGGCTTCGCGCCAACGAGCACGGCGACTGGCCGATGCCGGGCGCATCACTGAGATCGAAGTCGATCAGGCGTTGCAGAATGAATTGACGGCGCGCAGCAACTGGGTCAGCGCTCAGCAGACCAGTGCCCAGCAGCTGGACCGTTTCAAAATCCTGCTTGGTTTGCCACCGGACAGTCTGATTGAATTGGATCGTTCCGTGTTAACGGATCTGGCCAGCCAGCAGCAGATGGATCTGGGACAAGCGGAGATGCTCACCGGATTGACCTCAGTGGCTTTGCGCCAACGCCGCGACCTGCGCGTCGCCCAGGGCCGGGTGGTCGATGAAAAACGGGCCATTCGTGTGGCCGAAGACAATTTGCGTGCGGAAATGACCCTTTTCGCATCGGGGCATGATGGCAGTTCCCGCAGTCTGGTCAGCGCGGGCAGTCAGGATGCGTCGCTTGATCCGGATGAGGGTCAGTATTCGGCGCTGTTGAATCTTGATCTTCCTTTCGAACGCACGGCAGAGCGCAATGCCCTGCGGCGAGCCTGGCTGGATTATGACGCCCAACGGCGTTCTGTCGAGGCGCTGGAGGACAACGTTAAGTTACAGGTACGTAATGCTTGGCGACAACTCAAAGAAGCGCAGGAGACCATTGACATTCAAACCATGGCGTTGCATGTTGCCCGGCGCCGCGTCGAAAGTACCAACCTGTTTTTGCGCGCCGGACGGATTCAGATTCGTGATCTTCTCGAAGCGGAAGATGCCTTGGTATCGGCCCACAATGCCCTGGTGCAGGCCCAGGTTCAGTATCGGATCAGTGCCCTTGAGTTGCAACGCGATCTGGGAACCTTGACCATTGATGATCAGGGGGCCTGGCTGGAGGATATGACCATTGGTATGGCAGACGAAATACACCCTTTATAGTCTTGGCGTGGCACTGTTGCTGGTGCTGCTGATCCTGTGGAGTGGACGCTCCGAAACTCCGGATGCCAGCGGAACACGCGAGCCGGTTCATCTGATCAGTGTCGAGCAGATGCCTCTGGACGTTACGGTGGAAGCCGCCGGCAGTCTCAAAGCGCGTGACCAGGTGGTCATTTTCAATACCCTTGAGGGCAAAACCACCATCCTGTCACTGGTGGAGGAGGGAACCACCGTGGCCAAAGGGGACAAGCTGATCGAGCTTGATGCCAGCACCTTGCAGGACCGGCTGGTCGATCAGCAGATCACAGTGCAGAATGCCGAAGCCAGTTTTGTCCAGGCCCGCGAAAATTATGAGGTCGTAAAAAATCAATCTAAGAGCGATGTCGAGGATGCCCGTCTGGCGGTGACCTATGCCGAGGATGATCTGCGTAAATACGAGCAGGGGGAATTCCCCAACGAGAAAAAACAGCTGCAGTCACAGATTGCCGTTAACGAAGAAGAATTACGCCGTGCCGAAGAGAAGTTTGAATGGTCCAAGGTGCTGTTTGACGAAAAATTTATCTCGCAGACTGAATTGCAGGCCGATGAACTGGCGGCGCAAAAGGCTCGCATCGATCTGGAGTTAAGCCGCAGTGATTTTGATCTGTTGTTGAAATTCTCCCATGTGCGTCGCTTGACCGAGTTGCATGCTGAAGTCGATAAAACACGGATGGCTCTGGAGCGGATCCGCCGAAGAGCCAAAGCCGATGTGGTTCAGGCCGAAGCGGACTTCAATGCAAAGGAAGCCCTGTTGACCCGGGAAAAAGCTCGATTGGAAAAAACGCGTGATGAATTGGGCAAGACTGTGCTGGTTGCTCCCCAGGACGGGGTGGTCGTTTATGCGACATCCCACTCCCGTAGTTGGCGGAGCAATACCGAACCTCTGGCTGCAGGCCAGGAGGTGCTCGAACGCCAGGAACTGATCTATCTTCCCTCCTCGGGGTCGATGGTGGCAGAGAGCCAGATCCACGAATCTAACCTCGAAAAGGTCAAACTCGGGCAGGAGGCGCGGGTTTACGTTGATTCCATGCCGGGAAAATCGTTTCATGCCGTGGTAAAGTCCGTCGCCCTGTTTCCCGATGCGACGAGCAGCTGGTTGAATCCTGATTTAAAACTCTATCGTACGGAACTGGAGTTGCAGGAGCATGACGATGGCTTGCGCAGTGGTATGAACTGCCGGATTGAAATCGATGTCGCCCACCTTGAGCAGGTGGTCGCCATTCCTGTTCAGGCAGTCGTTCTTGAGGGCGGGCATCGCTATGTGTACCTGCAGAAAAACGGTCGCTTGCGCCGTCAAGAGGTGACGCTGGGGTTGAGCAATGAAAGCTTTGTTGAAATTACCGAGGGTCTCAAGGCGGGGGACCGGATTCAGCTCAACCCACCGTTGACGTCGATGGGGGGCTGATGGCGCGCGCTGAAAGAGTGATTCAGCTGCAACAGGCCAGTCGCAGTTATGCTGCTGGACAAATGGCGGTTCATGCTCTGGATGGTGTGGATTGGGATGTGGCCGCCGGGGAGTCCTGGGCCATTCTCGGTGCCAGTGGGTCGGGCAAAAGTACCCTGCTCAATGTGGTCGGTTGTCTTGATCGGTTGAGCGCTGGAGACTACCTGCTGCTCGGTGAAAATGTTCGGGATCTCGATGACGATCAACTTAGCGACGTACGGCTGAACCGGTTTGGCTTCATTTTTCAGAGCTTTAATCTGGTCAGCCAGCTGACCGTGTTAGAAAATATCGAAATGCCACTCTATTATGCGGGGATGGATGGCGCTCGCGCCCGTGAACGTTCCCGCCATCTGGCCGCTCTTGTTGGACTCGATGCCCGGGGGCACCATCGTCCCAGCGAACTTTCCGGCGGGCAGCAGCAGCGGGTTGCCATTGCCCGGGCTCTGTCCAATGATCCACCCATCCTGCTGGCCGATGAACCGACCGGTAATCTCGATTCCACCACCGGCGGGCAGATCCTCGACCTACTGCACAGCCTGTCCGATCAGGGGAAAACCCTGATCGTCGTGACCCACGATCAGAATATCGCGATCCACATGTCCCGGCGGCTCTATTTGCGTGATGGTCGTGTTGTGCCCACCGAGCAGGAGCTGTTATGACAAAGCTGGTGGTCATGCGCGATATCCGCATGGGGATCAACAACCTGATGCTGCACGGCCTCAGGTCGTTGCTGACCATGCTGGGGATGGTTTTTGGCGTTGCCAGCGTGATCGCCATGCTGGCCGTCGGCAGTGGGGCCGGACAGGAAGCCCTGCAACAGATCCGTGCTCTGGGCAGTGACGTCATCATCATGCAGTCGGTTAAGCCGGTGGCGCAGGACAAACAGCAACAGCCGAACAATTTTCTCAGTGTCTACGGCCTGACCTATTTGGATATGGAAAGGTTGAAAGAGACATTGCCCGATGTAACGGCTGTTGTGCCGGTAAAATTGCGCCGTGAGCAGGTGATGACGGGTTCTCAAGTTGTATCAGTGCGCCTGGTGGGAACGACGCCACTCTGGTTCTCTCTGGTGCGCCGCCCGTTGATCGCCGGACGCTTGCTGACCCCTCTGGACGATTTGCGGCGAAGCACGGTAGTGGTGATCACAGAGGGGCTGGCTCGCCGTCTGTTTCCGCTTCAGGAGGCGATTGGCAGCTCTGTTCGCGTGGCCGGCAACAGTTATCAGGTGGTTGGCATTGTTCAAAGCGCTGAGCAGACAGGGGGAGAGGTGCAGTCGTTGGATCAGGATCATGATCTTTATCTGCCCTTGTCCACCTTGCGTGAACGGTATGGGGATATCCTGCGGCAACGCCGGGCAGGCTCCAGTATTCGCGAGCGGGTGGAATTGCACCAGATTTTAGTGAAAATGGCGACGGAGCAGGTCGTGGAACAGAGTGCCTCGTCATTACAAAGCCTGATCCAGCATTTTCACAAGCATGATGATGTTGAACTGCAGATTCCCCTGGCCCTGTTGCGCCAGGCCGAAAAGACCCAGCGCCGGTTCAATATTGTTCTCGGAGCCATCGCCGGGATCAGTCTGCTTGTCGGCGGCATTGGCATTATGAATATCATGCTGGCGTCGGTCACAGAGCGGACCCGTGAGATTGGTATCCGGCGTGCCATTGGCGCCCGTCGTCGTCAGATCGTCATGCAGTTTTTGATTGAAACCGTCGTTCTGTCGTGTTGTGGTGGTGTGTTGGGGATTGCTCTCGGCCTGTTTCTGCCGTGGATTATCACCCGACTGACCGGATTGAGCACCGTGGTCACATCCGGAAGTTTGATTCTTTCATTGTTGATCAGCGTCACTGTTGGCGTTGTTTTCGGCCTTTATCCGGCCATTCGGGCCTCCCGACTGGACCCCATTGTTGCGTTACGCCATGAATGATCGCTCCGATTCACACCAATTGACCACGTTTATTCCCACCAGCCGTGCCGAGATGACGGCACGTGGCTGGACAGAACTTGATGTGCTGTTTGTCAGTGGTGACGCCTATGTCGACCATCCCTCGTTCGGAATCCCGTTACTAGCCCGTTGGCTGGAATCGCTGGGCTATCGGGTCGGGATCGTCGCTCAACCCGACTGGCGTTGTGCGGATGATTTTCTGGTGATGGGGCGGCCGCGGTTGTGCGTGGCGATCTCCTCCGGGGCCATGGATTCCATGGTCAACCACTACACGGCGGCCCGCAAAAAACGGCGCGATGATGCCTACACGCCCGGAGGGCAGAGTGGTGCTCGTCCCAATCGGGCGGTGATTGCCTATACGGCCGCGGTGCGTGGTGCGTTTAAAGGGCTTCCGGTCATTATCGGTGGCATCGAAGCCAGCCTGCGCCGACTGGCCCATTACGATTATTGGAGTGATCAGGTGCGGCGCTCCATCCTTGTAGACAGTAAAGCCGATCTGCTGGTGTACGGCATGGGGGAGCAGGCGCTCGAAGCGGTGGTGCGGCGCCTTGCCGGTGGTGAACCTGTGACCGGGTTGACCGATATTCGCGGTACGGCCTATCTGACGAATAGCGCTCCTGCGGATGCCGAGGTGCTGCCGGCTTTTTCTGCCCTTGAGAACGATGTGACCGTCTATGCCCAGGCGTTTGCGCAGGCGGAGCAGGTGGGGGAAAAAACTCTGGTGCAACCCCATGGTAAGCGGTTCGTTGTGGTAAATCCCCCAACGCCACCCATGAAAGAGGGTGTTCTGGACGCTCTTTATCAACTCCCTTTTGCGCGGCGGCCCCATTTTTCCTATCAGCAACCGATACCGGCATTTGAGCAGATCCGCTGGTCGGTTACCAGTCATCGTGGCTGTCAGGGCGGCTGTGCTTTTTGTGCCATTGCCCGTCATCAGGGGCGGCGGGTGCAGTCGCGTTCAGAGGAGTCTGTGGTGGCCGAAGTAAAACAGCTCCAACGCGATCCCGAATTTCGCGGCACCATCAGTGATGTCGGTGGCCCCACGGCAAACATGTATGGGATCGAAGTGCACGAAGATCGGAGATGCCGGGAGTGCTCTCGAACCAGCTGCCTGGTGCCGACAATCTGCCGCAATCTCAATGTCCGCACCAGTCGTGGTGCGCAGCTGCTCAAACAGGTCAGGCAGGTCGAAGGCGTCAAGCATGTCTTTGTCGCTTCCGGGGTGCGCTACGACTTGCTGGAACAGCAAAAAGACTATCTCAATGCGTTGCTCGAGCATCATGTCGGTGGTCTGCTCAAAGTGGCGCCGGAAGCATTAAGCGATCGGCTGCTGGCTGTCATGCGCAAACCTCCTGCTGCATTGTTCGGGCGATTTGTTGAAACCTTCCGCGCGGATAATCGACGGCGGGGGAAACGCCGTGGCATCGTCCCCTATCTGATGGCCGGACATCCCGGATCGACACTGGAAGATATGATTGATACGGCCCTGTTTTTGCGGCGGTTTAATCTGCGTGTGGAGCAGGTGCAGGAATTTACCCCGACACCGGGGACATTGGCGACGTGCATGTATCACACCGGCATCGATCCGTTTAGTGGTGACGCGGTGGAGGTCTGTCATTCGGAGCGCCAGCGTCGTTGGCAGAAAGCATTGTTGCTTTATCACCTTCCGGCCAGTCGTAAGCCGATTCTTGAGGCCTTGCATTTTTGCGGACGTGATCACGATGCTGCAACACTGTTGGGTGGCGGCAAGCCCCCGGCCCCTGAGGGCAAGGGCAGGACAGGGCGTCCCGCTGAGGCTGCTTCCCGTCGTCGGAGGACTGCGGGGCGACGGGGTGTACCGGGGCGGCGATGATTCTGGCAGAGCGAATGGTTATTCTTGTCCGATCAATGAGTTATGTGATAAAAATTAGGGGTTAAACCCCAAAATCTGTTCATGAAATGGGCGAGCTTAAATGGCAGAAGAACCATTAACTCTAACGATTCTCGGTTCCGGTACCAGTAGTGGTGTCCCGGTGATTGGTTGTGACTGCTCGGTGTGTGCGTCGCACGATAGCCGAAACCGACGGTTGCGCTGCAGTGCGTTGTTGGCCTGGGGGGAATATCGGGTGCTGATTGATACGGCAACCGACTTAAGAGAGCAAGCGTTGACGCATGAATTGAAGCGGGTGGATGCGGTTCTCTATACCCATTGTCATGCTGACCATGTTAACGGAATTGACGATCTACGCTGTTTCAATGCTTTGTCCGGCAAAGATATACCGATTTATGGCGCCAGTTGGGTGCTTGAACAGCTGAAACATAACTTTTCCTATGTCTTTCGGGAACAGACACGAGGGTTTCGTCCCCAGCTGCGCTCCGTCGAAGTCAGTGGGGCTTTTGAATTGTTCGGCCGCGAGATTGTGCCGGTAGTGCTGCACCACGGTCATGACAAGGTGATTGGCTATCGGATTGGGCGAATGGCGTACTTAACGGACTGCAGTGAGATTCCCGTTGCCGCACGCGAACAGCTGTGCGATCTGGATCTGTTGGTCATTGACGGATTACGCTTTCGGCATCACCCGACACATTTTACTGTGGATGAAGCGGTAGAAATGGCACGGCTACTGCAGGCAAAGCGGGTGGTTCTGACCCATCTAAGCCACGATGTTGACTATGAACGTGATAGTCTACAATTGCCTGAACATGTTGAATTTGCTTATGATGGTCTGTCTGTTACCCTTTAGAAGCGGGCTGGCAGTTGCAGGCCCTGCCGGGGGATGGTTTATGGCGTCCGTTTTGACTGGGCGGCCGTTGTTGCTTTTTGCGGAATAGTGAGAGTCATGCATCAGGAATTACGACTTCACGGCCATATTGACGACAATATCGAATACTACGTCACGGTCGCTGCCCATAATGCCGAAGGCTGCCATTTCTACGAGCGTGACGAAGATGTTCTGCGCATTTTCTCCCCGGGAAATGAGGTGCGGCTCGACCGGACCGGTTTAAGCCATTGGGGCAACGGTGGCACCTTTTGCGAGTACATGTATGGGATTGACCGTCCTTTGCCCGACTTGCTCAAAGGGGAAGTGAAAAACCGCCTGGTGATGTATGGTGCGCGCTACCGGGACAACGGCGACCTCGTTTTTAGTGACGACACCGCTGGCCGGGTTCCCTACGATACGATTTTTGAAGATGGTCACGCCATCAGCAACTGTTTTTTCTTTGTCACCGGATCGATTTATGGGGCATTGAAGACGCAGCAGGAAGGGTTGTTGTGCCTGCTGGGGAAAGTGCTCAAACGCACGCCGCATGTGGCGTTTGCCGATGACGCCAAGCTGGTTGATGAACTGTTCGGGTTGTTGGGCCATAAGAGCCATTTCTACCTGATCCGTCTGATGAATAAGAAGCATCTGGCTTATGCCGAATTGTTTCGTAGCCTGTATTTTAACTATCGCTCGATTCCCGATGACGAATTTGAAAATCTGACAGTGCTGGCGCAACGCCTTGGCATCAATGTCCGCCAGCAGAAGAGAATTCGTATTGCGGTGATGTACGCACATCGTGATAACCGCATGGTGGTGGATGAATATCGCGATATTCTGGTTGGCTGCCATTTGCGTGGCACCATTAGTCGCCAGGAAAATGCCCGTTTGACCCGGTTGAAAACCCTGGCAACGCGCAATAAAATACCGCCGGCCCTGTTTGAGCCGCTTGATGACAATCTGAAATACGACAAACTGGTCGATCAGGAGCAGGATTATATTGCCGAAACGCGGGAAATCCTCTCTGGATTGTTGCTGAACCGGTTGCGCCTTGATCAGGCCATCACACGCGAAGACATGGTACGCCTGCTTGAAGCCAAACGGCTGGCAATGAACAATCGCGACTATATGTTTGATCAGATTATGCTCGAAACCAGCAAGGCCTGTGATGAAATGGTATTCGCCGGGGCCGATGTCGCATCGGTAGAGAAGCTTTCCTCTATCATCGATTATTTTGAGCATTACGAGCGCAGCGTTACCGAGATCAACAATCTGGCCTTCATGGTCGGTGTGCGCATCGAAGAATCGGTGCTGCGGGCATTGCAGCGTAGTTATAAAGCTGTCGATCGTCTGGAAGAAGGGTTGTTTGACCGGTTACTGTTTGAAGATCTGATCAACAACAGGTTTCTCGGTTTTTATGGCCGCCGCAAAGTCAATGTGCTGCGCGAAGCGTTACGCAACGGCTGGAGTGTCAGCGACATGCTGATAAAGCTGCGTGCCATCTCCAGTGCCGAAGAAACCTATGATCGTTTGCTCGATCTGGTTAAAGAGCAGTTGCGATTGAAGTATTCCCGCGCGGTCAGTTGGGAGGACCGGGTGGCGTTACAAAAAGAAGTGTCCGATATTCTGGCCCGCCAGGATGGTGATAAGCCGTTTCCGGAGCAGATCTTTCACGACGTCATGATTAATGTCGAGAAGGAATTTTTCTATCTTCAGCAGTTGCTGCCCCAGATTATCTCGGAACAGGATATTGCGTTGCGGGAGGACTTTCTGGTGAACAGTGGCCTGGACCGTTTTTATGTCGAAGAACTGGAGAATAATTACCTGCTGCGGCATGGTCTGGATGAGCAGGTTCTGGCTCCGGTCAGAAAAGGGATTGACGGGCACGAGTTGTAGGTCTTAGAACGTGGCCTGTCCGGTTTGCAGCTATAATTGAGAGGACTGACTGGTGGTAGAAGTAAAAAGTAAATCTGGTGTTTGCCCGTTTATGAAGGCACCGATGGAAGATTGTTATTGCCGCAGCCTGAGCAGCGAGAATATTGAGAAAGCGTTCGATTTCTGCAGTGGCGATTACGAGGCCTGTGAAATCTATCGCAATGTTTTCAATGCGCACGATGTGGTCTCGGCCCGGGCGAACAAGAATAGTGTTGCCGTGATCGGTCTGGCTACCGGCAGCGAGCGGATATCCCAGTTGCAGGCGCGGCAGGAATTGGCCATGCAGGTGATGGAGTTGCTTGAAAACAATCCCTCGGCCCGGAACATGTTTCGCGATTTCATTTTCATGTTGCGCAGTTTCTGCGCGGTGAATGATATCACGCTGTACATTCTTGATGGCGATAATCACCTGCACCAGGAAATTGTCGGTTGTCAGGGGGATGAAGTTACCGAATTGATCGTGCCGACGAAGCTCGAATGTATCTGTGGCAAGATCCTCGATGGGGAAATTCTTGATGCGACCCTTACCCGCAATGACACCGGCGTGTATTGGACCAATGATCGCACCAACTTGTCCAGCGACACGGCGGTAGGGTTGAATGCCTGCATCAATACCTGCTGCCCTGAACAGGCATGTGGCTCGTTGGCGCTGATTCCTGTGCGTTACCAGGGGCGCATCGTTGGAGTTGTTCGAATTAACGATCCCCGTTCCGATTTGTTCACTCTTGATGATATCCGCTTCCTCGATGGACTCTGCTCGGCATTGAGCGTGATTGTCGGCCGTGCACGCGCCGAGCGCAATCGCGAATATGCTGAAATGATAGTTGATACTCTGAAATCACCCATTGCGGTCATTGATGGTGATTTTGTCTATCGCAAGGCCAATGTCGAATATTTACGCATGGTCGGGCAGACGGATGCTGGAATTGTTGACCGGAAAATGGCTGACGTTGTTGGTGACGAGGTGTTTGCCTCCGTCTATCGTCCACTGATTGACCGAGCTATTTGTGGTGAACGGGTGCGCGAGAAAGTGAGCCTTGATTTTTGCGACCATCCCGACACACCGTGTGACCTGCGCTGCATTCCCCATTTTGATGCCGAGGGCGCGGTGGATGCGGTGATTGTCGATATTCATGTTTTAGACTGAAAAGAGCCACGATATGGGAAAAAATAACGGTCCTTCCGCACTGGGAGGGCCGTTTTTTACGTCCGGGCGTAAAGTCGTTGACAGGCATTTTATTGCTATATTACGGTGACTTCATGAACGATCATCCCCTGTCACTGCAACAGCGTCATGCCGAACCTCTGAGTCGGGCCCGCGCCCGAATCGGTCGGCGGATTTTTGCCGGATATCTGGCGTTGTATCTCCTGTTTGTGGTTGCCCATGTCTGCTGGCCGCAATGGAGTGGCTATCAGGTTGGCGGTCTTGGTCTCGGTCTGCTGGCCTGCGCGGTGTTGATGGTGGTGACCTGTTTGAGTGCTTTGCTGTTTCATCTCTTCTGTGTTCGTCTTGAGCGGCGTGCCGAGCAGGGACAGCAGCCATGATTGTCCCTCAAGATCCTCTGGCCGTTGCCCTGTTCCTGGCGGTTGTTGCCATTGGCATCGGCGTTTCTGCCCATTTGGTGCGCCGGACATCCTCTCCTTCGGAATACTTTGTTGCCGGTGGCTCAATTCACTGGAGTGTCAATGGCCTCGCGTTTATCGGCGATTACCTGTCCGCGGCGTCGTTTCTCGGTGTTGGCGGTTTGATTGCCACTGTCGGTTATGACGGCTTTCTTTACTCCGTTGGTTTCCTGGCTGGCTGGATTTTTGCTCTGCTGGTTGTTGCCGAACCGTTTCGCCGTTTTGGCCGGGTGACTTTTACCGATGTCATTGATGCCCGCTTCAAGTCGCGTGGCGTGCGCCTGACTGCAGCAGTCAGCACTCTGTTGATTTGTCTGTGTTACCTCATTCCACAAATGGTCGGGGTCGGCACGCTGGTGACGCCATTGTTGGGGATTCCCTACTATCTGGGGGTTTTGCTGGTCGGGGTAGTTGTGACCGTGATCGTGGCCACGTCCGGGATGGCTTCCACCACCTATGTGCAGTGCCTTAAAGGGGCGGCATTGCTGGTGGTGTCAACGTTGCTGGCTGTCGCGGTTCTTGATCGTGGTTTGCAAGAACAGCCGCCTCCTGTTGGTGAAGAGCTTCATCACGTTCAGGGGCGCGACGGCTACCCTCTGGCTCCGGGCTGGACCCTTGAGCCGGGGTGGAGTACGTCGCCAGCCTGGCAGGCGGGTTTTCTTCCCGTTCTGAATGAATTGGGCCAGCGAAGTTTGTGGCAGGTTGGTGAGGATGCTCAGGGCGGGGACATGTTGATCCGTGCGCATTATCTGACGGTACAGGAGGATTCTCCCGTGGTGGATGGTCAGGTGATGCCCGTGCCGGCAGTACAGGTGGGACGCTTGACCGAGGTGGCGCCCTGCGATCAGAACTCTCTCAATCCAGTTTCTTTTTTGCGCTGTTTTACTCAAAGTCAGGTCACCCTGTGGCCGCGTCAGGCTTTTGTCGATGGCGAACAGCTTGTTGAAGTTTATACCCGTCAAATCAAGTCGGGGGGGGAGGTGCTCAGTAGTGGCGGGATGTTTGATCTGACTTCCGGGCACTGGTCGTCAGCACTCGATTTTATCTCTTTGATGCTGGCACTGTTGTGTGGCACTGCCGCACTGCCACATATACTGATTCGTTACTACACTGTGGGCAACCATAAAGCAGCCAGGCAGTCTACTGTACTGGCTATTGTGGGTATTTCACTGTTTTATTGCATGTGCCTGATCCTGAGCCTTGGCGCCATGACCAGCAATGCGGTAAATCTGTTTGACAGCAATATGACCATTCCGCTGTTGGCGCGTTCCTTTGGCGCGGCGGCGTTTGCTGTTGTTACGGCGGTTGCTTTTGCCGCGGTGCTGGGCAGCGTCAGCGGGCTGATTATTGCCGCTTCCGGTGCTGTGGCGCATGACATCATGGATTGTTTCATGGGCTTGACCATGACCGCCTCCGAAAAGGTTGTCGCCGGCCGTATGGCAGCGGTCATTGTCGGCTGTGGAGCCATCTATTTCGGGATTGTCTTTGAAGGGATGAATGTCTCTTATCTGGCGGGACTTACCTTTGCTCTGGCCGCTGCGGCAAATCTGCCGGCATTACTCATGTCATTGTTCTGGACGCGGGCAACAAGCACCGGGGTGGTCTGGTCGATGCTGACCGGACTGATCGGTTCGGTGGTGTTGATTCTGTTGTCGCCGCAAATGTATGTCCGTTACGGCCACCTGGCCAGTGATGCTCCTTTTGTTCTCAATAACCCGGCCCTGGTGATGTTGCCATTGTCCAGCCTGGTCCTGGTGATTGTCTCCCTGCGTACCTCCGTAAAAAGCACAATTTCTTCCTGATCCTCCCCTTCTGATAGCCCTTGTTGACAGGTTAAAGCACCCGCTGAATATTTTCTGTACGAGACATTACTGTGAGTTGCATGAGAATAAATTTATGCCATACTTGGTAGGAATTCTCTTGTTCCACTGTTTTACCGTGGTGGTTTAGAACGTCATTATTTTTGGCTATTTATTTCGTGCTTTGCCGGATTTTGTTTGTTTTTCTATGGTGGTTTTATTTTTTTGTTTTTTTTGTCAGATGTTGACAGTGTTGGTAAATATTCGAAATATAAAGATAAAATAGATTGGAGTGCCTTGTTGTGATGTTTTTTTTTATGTTTCTTAGGCTGACAAAATAGATAAATGCGCTATTTTTATAACAACATTTTACTTGACGGCATAATTGTCGCTGTGTCATAAGTTTAAAAAAGGAAACACCTTTTGATCCGGTTGGTGGTGCAACCGGGGAAAGGAGCGTAGCGATGGATGACACTTTGTATTACATACTCGGCGGAATCATTACCGGCGGGGCGTTAATTTGCTTCATGTTTGCTTTTTTTCAAGATTACCGCGAGCAGAGCAGTCGGAAGAGACGGTCACTGTATTCCATTATCAACCGACAGAAGCCGGACTCGCTTTAATTTCAATGGCATGAAAATCATAATTTTCCTGAAAGGAGGAGACGGAAAACACACGCAGATTCGTTAGAACAATCAAGGTATAAAGTTTATGTGGTTTGCAGGGGTGGTGCCCTGCGGGCTTTTACACCAAGGAGGTATGGGTATGAATAAAGATCTCAATATTAATTTTTTTAAGCCCGTCGGCGATTTTATGAAAAAAGACGTGGCGATGAAAAAGAAACTGCTCGTTATCTGGTTTGTGGCAGTTTACGGTTTTCTCTTTCTCTTGAAGCTTGTTGCCGATCCCAACAAAACAGTTGAGTTGACGCTGAACACCGGTGAGAAAATTACTCAGGTGTCTGGTGTGAGCTTTCTGACTGAAACACAGTTCCTCGGCTTCCCGTTCCATTACTGGTATTCTTCGCAGTTCCTGATCGCACTGTTTATTTTCCTGTGCTACGTCTACTGCCGGTTTATCGACAAGCTTGAGTCCGAATACGACAAAAAATAAGAGAAAGGGAGAGAGCGCTATGAAAAAAATGATGCATTGGGGCTTGTCCCTGTTCTTTGTGTTGATGTCAACCAACGCGTTTGCCGTTGCCGACCTCAACCCGGAAGGTAAGTTCAAAGTTGTTCCAGCGATCATGATGATCGCTCTGCTGATCCTCTTTATTCTGGTTGGTGTCTTTTCCAAGGCGCAGAACACAGAGGATTACTGGGCAGCGGGACGTGGTGTTGGTCAGATCGGCGGCGGTATGGCAATCGCATCCAACTGGATGTCAGCTGCATCCTATCTCGGTATGGCCGGCCTGATCTATCTCAAAGGCTACTTTGCCATTTCCTACGTACTCGGCTGGACCGGTGGTTACGTTCTGTTGCTGGTGCTGATGGCTGGCCAGGTACGTCGCTACGGGAAGTACACAGCACCTGACTTTATCGGTGATCGTTACTACTCCACCACCGCGCGCCTGATGTCTGCGTTGATCGTTATCACGATTTCCTTCGTGTACTCGGTTGGTCAGTACAAAGGTATCGGTATGATGTTCAACTGGATCTTCGGTATTAACTACCAGACTTCAGTTGTCGTCGGTACCGGTGTTGTTCTGGCCTACGTTCTGATCTCCGGTATGCTCGGTGCAACCAAAAACATGCAGGTACAATACGTGGTTATCGTTATCACCTTCTTCCTGCCGCTGTTCTTTATCGCATCGAAGCTGGGCTACTTCTCAGCAGTTCCGCAAATTGGTTACGGTGCAGCCGTTTATGACATCGGTCACGGTGGTAACGGAATCAGTGCTGCGGCAACAGACGCCAGTTACTATCTGCCGTTTGCCAAGTACACCGCGTACCACTGGTTCGCACTGTGCATCACCTTGATGCTTGGTACTGCTGGTCTGCCCCACGTTATCGGTCGTTTCTACGTCGTTCCCCGTGTTAGCGACGCTCGCTGGCAGGTTGTTTGGGGTCTGTTCTGCATCGCGTTGGTTTACTGGACGGCACCGGCTTACGCTGCTTTCGCCAAGTTCTCCAACCTGCTCGGAACAGCTGGTACGATCACCCCTGACGCCATCGTTGTTAACGCGGCTGAATTGGCGGGTCTGCCTGAGTGGTTCGCAGGCTTCCTGGCTGCTGGTGGTGTTTCCGCAGCATTCTCCACCGTCGGTGGTCTGTTGATGGCTGGTTCCTCGGCATTTGCTCACGATATCTACTTCCGTGTGCTGAACCCGAACGCCAGTGAAGAAAGCAAGATGAAGATCGCCCGTGTCGGTACCATTATCCTCGGTGTTTCCATCATCGTTGTGGCTCTGAATCCGCCGGCATTGATCGCTCAAATCACCGCAGTGGCCTTTGCTCTCGGCGCGAACACCTTCTTCCCGCTGTTCCTGCTGGGTCTGTGGTGGAGCCGTACAACTAAAGAAGCCGCTATTGCCGGTATGGTTGTCGGTCTGGTAGTCACTTTTGGATCGATGTTGATTCCTAAGGCGTCTATCCTGGCTTACTACATTCCGTTCACCTCAAGCGCGATTGTTGGTGTTCCTCTGGTCCTGGCAACCATGATCATTGTCTCAATGATGACTCCTGAGCCATCTTCTGAGATCAAGGAACTGCTCTACAAGGTACATAACGACGAGTAATCTGCGTGATTCTTCGTCCCTTGCCCCCCTTCGCTCCCTCGCGAAGGGGGGCTTTTTTTTGCCCGCAGAGCCGGCAGGAAATTTTTTTCCATCCTGACGGTTTGAGCGTCTAACACGGGTATGGCAACGTATTTGTTCTGATCTGGCGCGCACTTGCATTCTGACAGTAACGGAAGACTTCGTCTGACCAGCTTGTGGTGGCGTATACGGCTCCATAAAATCCCACCTGATCGGTTGTCATCTCGGGCAGACTGCTATACTTCAAGATAAGAGCACATCCATTTTAATCCGCACAACTAGACCGAATCTGATCGATACAACGGAGGGACTCATGGCAACACGAAGGAAACCATCTGCACTGCTGCAGCATGTCGCTGCCGTCAAAACCGGGGAACGTCAGTTTGAGAATGCTTTTCAGTCGGTGGCACGCATGATTCTGGAAGGGGGCGTTGAAAAAGTGGTGGTGAATGGCAAGACCACTTACGATTTCCCGATATTCAGAACAGGAGCCAAGCACACCATCGGCATGTATGACGAAATCAACAGCTTTGTTTCCTTTGTCAAAGATGCTTCGGAGGGCGGTTCCTCAAAAGAGATGGCCTATGTGCTGGTCGGTGAACCGGGCAACGGTAAAACGTTTTTCGTTGAAAACCTGTGTGCCCAGTATCGCCAGTTTCTCAGTCGGCCGGAAAACCGCAAATACACCTTCCGCTTTGTCGGGCTTGATCAGTTGGGCAGTTATGGCAAGATTCGTGAAATCGAGTCACAAACCTATGAAGATCCCATGGTTTTGGCGATGAACCTGTTTGAGGGACGCGATGAAACGCTGGAGTATCTCGCCCGGCAGGGGAAATTCACCGATGCTCAGCTGGTTACGCTCTATGATAACTACCGGCCAATGGGCGCGTGCAGCGGATATATCTGGAACGATATCCGCAACTTTACCGGTGGAGACATCAACGCAATGCTCGATTTTATCGAGATTACGCCGGTGCCTCTGGTGGAGAGTCTCGGGACGGTTACCGGTAAATATGCCGCCAAGGATAAGATCACTTCTTCAGCCGTCGATTTGCTCGGTGAAGAGTCGATCCAGCGCCTGCTGCATATCAGCGATACGCACAATCCCTACCGCTTCGATCTGCGCCGCGGTGCTCTGGCTCGGGTCGCCGGTGGCGGTATCCATTTCAGTGATGAGATTTATAAAAACAAAAAAGACCTGGTCCAAGTCTATCTTGGGGTTATACAGAATCGGGTGATTGAGATGGATGGCTACAAGTGGCCCATCGACACCCTGATTGTTGCCACCAGTAACAACTCGGAGTTCAATCGCTTCCTGTCGGAGAAAGAAGAAGCGCCGATCATCGACCGTTGTCGTATCTGTTACGTCTCTCACAATACCAGTTACAAAATGCAGGAGCAGCTGACCGATTACGCCATTGGCGGCGAACGGAAAACCACCCTGATGCGTGAGCAATTGCATCAGGACCCCAACTTGAACTATGCCGCTTCCGTTGCCGTCGTGTTAACCCGTTTGCCGCGCAGCGAAAAGCTGACCATGATTGAAACCATGAAGCTAGCTGCCGGTGAGGTAGCCGGAGAAAAGAGCATCAAAACCCTGGCAGAGGTGATCGATACCCTTAATCAGGAACCGGATATCACCCGCCGTTTCGGTCAGAAAGGCCTGGGGCAGCGGAATCTCGGCCGGGCCATGCAATTGTTAATGGAAAGCTCGGAGACCAACGAGGGGCAATGCATGTTTGCCTACGATGTGTTCAAGACGCTGGAGCGGGTCATTCTCGACTATGTTTCCGACGCTGGAGATCGCGCCAAGTATCTGGAAGATCTCAAGATCGCCCAGGGGCTCTATCGGGAACGGATTATGACCGAGATGTTCAACGCTTACATGGATGAACCGCATGCGGTGCGTACCGATGTGATGAGTTACGTCAATATGGTGATCGGCATCGATGCCGAGAACCTCGGTCCCGACAAAATGTGGAAGTATCGTGATCCGCAGACCGGTGAGTTGAAGGCATTAAAGATCGACCAACGCTATGTGCAGAGCATTGAAGAGCGTCTTGGCTTGAAAACTGCCGAGCAACGGGAATCGTTCCGTACCACGATCCGCAAGATCTACGGCCAGAAAATCACCCTTGATCCCGGTTACGACTTTATGGACAACCTCGAACTGGTCAAGGCGGTGACCGATGTGCGCCTGAAGTCTGACATTGCCGGGGCTGGCAGCTTGATCGGTGCGCTGGCCAACCGGACCAACGAAGACAATCAGAAGCTCTATGATCGCATGGTCGATACCATGTTCAATAAACTCAATTACTGTAAAACCTGTGCTCAAAAGACCATTGAGTATTTCTGCACCCAGCAGGATGAGCGCTAAATCCAGCTCAATCCGGGGTGAAAGGTGAACAGTTGATGAAAAAAACGACCGACAAACAGCAGCTGCTTGACCAGTTGGAGCAACAGGAGCTTTCGCCGGAGCAGCGCTCTGCCCTGGAGCGAGAGCTCCACGGCGAAGCGATCCATCGTCCGTTTGTGCCAACACGCCAGGACAATACCCTTGGGCCGTTCGCGAGTCTGTATGCTTCCAACGATCTGCAGATGCTGCAGGCCATGAGCGCGCCGCAAGGCAGCTATACCACCCATATCCGTACTCTGGACGAATTGCTTGAACGCGATCGCCAGCGCGAAAAAGATGGTTTCCCACGTAAAATTCAGGTGGGCAGACTGATCAAACCTCAACAGGGCGCTGGCGACAAAGTGATTGTCGTGCCGACCACGGTGGAAGAGAAGCTGATCCATGACAATCAGTTTTCCGATCCTGAATCAGGTGGTGGTGGCCAAGGCGGCAGTGGGGAAGGCGATGAAGGCGAGGTTATTGGCGAAGCGCCGGTTCGCCCCGAAGGGCAAGGAGAGGGGCAGGGGGCTGGTGAAGGCAAGGATGCCGCTCATGAAGTGGAGTCGAGTGCCTACGATCTTGGCCGGATTCTGACCGAACAGTTTGAGTTGCCCAATCTGAAAAACAAGGGCAAGAAAAGCTCACTGACGCAGTACACCTACGAGTTGACTGATCGCAATCGCGGTTTCGGCCAGCTGCTCGACAAAAAAGCCACCTTGAGACGGGTGTTGGAAACTAACATCGCCTTGGGCAATGTTGATGAAGATGGGGTGAAGGATCCTTCTCAATTGCTGATTGCCCCGCGGGATAAAGTGTACCGGGTCCTGTCGCGTGAAAAGGATTACGAGTCCCAGGCCATGGTGTTCTTCGTGCGTGATTATTCCGGTTCCATGCATGGCAAAGCCACCGAACTGGTGGTGTCGCAGCATGTCATGATCTACAGCTGGCTGCTGTATCAGTTTGCCCGTCGGGTCGAGACCCGTTTCATTCTGCATGACACCGAGGCGCGCGAAGTTCCTGATTTTCACACCTACTACAATATGCAAGTTGCCGGTGGAACCCGGGTGATGGCGGCCTACAAAATGGTCAATGATATCGTCGAACAGGAAAATCTGGCTCGTGACTACAATATTTATGTTTTTCACGGCACCGATGGCGATGACTGGGACAGCCGCGGTAAAGAGACCCTGCCGGAGTTGAAACGGATGCTGGATTATGCCAGCCGCGTGGGGATTACCATTGCCGAGCATCTCTATGGCGGCGACCGCAAAACCCAGGTGGAAACCTATATCAATCAGTCCGGCCTGCTCGATACCCACGGTGATCTGCTGCGCCTTGACAGCATGGGAGAAGACGCACCGGAAGAGCGGATTATTGAAGGGATCAAGACGTTGATTTCACCCTCCTGATCGCGGGGATGGTGATGAAAAGGATACAGTATGGAACTGATTAATCAGCACAGCAAAAAAATCATGGAGGGCTGCAAGGAGCGGGCACGCGATGCCGGATTGCGCTTTGATGACCAAAGCCTTGAATATGTGGTCACCAACCGTGACATGCTGGAACTGTCGCCCAAAGTGATGATCCCGACGCTGTACGATTACTGGGTTCATGATGTTGAGGTGCTCAAGGAAAAAGGCAAATACGAGCTTTATCCGGGCAATCCGTATGAAACCGTGATCAATACCCGTCCGGCGATCTCATTTTATAACGACAACAACCCCGACTGGCTCAACGTGATGATCTTTTATCATGTGCTGGGGCATATCGATTTCTTTCAGAACAACCTGTTCTTTCGCCATACCTGGGATTACGATCTGGCCGGGCAGGCTCTGGCAGATAAACGACTGATTGCCCGGTTGCGTGCTGAAAAGGGGCGCTGGGTCGATTACGTGATCGAGTTTACCCGCGGCATCGACAATTTGGTCGGCTACTACGGGGCGTTATCGACGCTTGAACAGAGCAAAGCCACGCAGGAATCAAAACGCTGCAACTACTTTTTTGATCTGTTCCTGCAACAGGAACGGAAGGTTACGCCGACCGAATATGTTGCCGAAGTGGCGCGCTACAATAGCTTTCAGGAAAAATTTAAATCGCGTGGTGAGGCCCATTTCTTTGCCGAAGTGGTCAAACAGTATCCCGAATTTGAAGGGGCATATCGGGCCTATCGCAAAAATGGTCATCAGCCGAAGCTCGACTTGATTGAGCACCTTATCGCCCATTCACCGTTTCTCAACCGTAGTGAAAACGAGTGGATGAAATCGGTGATGCAGGTGGTCCGCAGCACTTCCATCTATTTTCAGCCGCAAATTCGCACGAAAATCATGAATGAAGGCTGGGCCAGTTACTGGCACGAGACGCTGTTCCTTAAAGATGAACGAATTCGTGGTCACGAAGTCGATTTTGCCCGGGTGCATTCCAATGTTACCTCCATACCACGCGTGGGACTGAACCCCTATGCGCTCGGCCTGCGATTGTTCCAGAGTATTGAAGAATTCGAGGACAAAGGGCGCTATTCGCTGGAATTCCAGCGTCTGGCCGACGCGACGGAACGGAAGCACTATGACAGTCACAAGGCCACCGGCCATCAACTGATTTTCGATATTCGTGAAAACTACAACGATTTCAATTTTATCAACGACTTTGTCGATCAGGATTTTGTCGATCAGCACCAGCTGTTTGTGGCGGACCGGCGACTCGATGAAGAACGGATGGTGTGGCAGTACTATGTCAAGAGCCGCAGTGCCGAGGACTACCGCCAGATGTTGATGGATTCCCTCTACCATCCACCCACCATCGAAATTGATGTGCGTCCGTCGGGCAGTGAACTGTCCTTACAGCATGTGTTTGAAGGGAAACCGCTGGTACGGGATTTTATCCAGAACACCCTGTTGGGGGTCGAATTCCTGTGGGGGGCTCCGGTGGCCTTGGAGACTCATGAGCCGGCCCCCAACTCCAGCCTGCCAGCAGAATCGCGTGGCCACGATGGGCAAGGCAAGCCCGTACCGATTCAGTGGAACAAAGTGATCTACCGGATGGAAGATCGCCAGTTGACCCGAACCCTGGTTTAGCTGGCGCGTTTTGACCGCCCGCGCAAACTCCCCGCACGACGATGCCGGCGGGGAAAGGAGCGATGATGGATAAAATAGACAGAGCCCTGAAACGGATCATTCTCAGCCAGGAAGATCTCGATCGCTACGAACCGCAGTCGTACCGGGATTTCCTCCATAAGGTATCCCTGCAGCCGACCCGGATTCTGCGCAGCATCTTCCAGGTGTTCCACGATATGGTGTCGAGCCATATTTTGCCCATGGAGGATGACAGCAAGTTGGATCCCGAATCGATTCACTATGTCGGCTACGATTGTACGCAGTTGTTCGTTATGGATTCAGACAATCCGTTTTTTGCCGACCGACTGTTCGCCAACCGTTTGGTCCATTTGGTCGATGCATTGCGGCGCGGTGCCCAACAGAATAAAATCTACATCTTTGAAGGACCTCCCGGCAGCGGCAAGAGTACCTTTCTCAATAATCTGCTGATGAAGTTTGAGCAGTATGTCAATACCGAGCAGGGAGCCATGTACGAAACCGTCTGGCGCCTGGATCGTGAGGTGCTGGGGCGGTTGTCCGATCCCGAAGCCTCAAAAATTCTTGCCGAACTCAGCCGCTTTTCCAGCAGCTTTTCGCAGATGTATGAAGACGTACAGCGCGAGAACCGGAAAAGCAGCGAAGGGCTGACCCCGCAGGGCTACGTCGAGGTACCCTGTCCCAGCCACGATCATCCGATCCTGATGATTCCCAAGGAATCACGCCGTCAGGTGTTTGATGATCTGTTTAAAAACGATCAGTCCAAATGGGAACTGTTCACCGAAAAAGAGTACGAATGGGTGTTCCGTCATACGCCCTGCACCATCTGCAGCTCAATCTATCAGGCATTGCTCGATTTGCTCAAAGACCCCCTTGAAGTACTCAATATGGTGTATGCCCGACCGTACCGTTTCAACCGACGTCTGGGCGAGGGGATCAGTGTATTTACCCCCGGCGACAAACCGATCAAACAGACGATTCTCACCAACGAACTGTTGCAGAAGCGGATCAACGATCTGTTGCGCGACAGTAATCAGGTGCGCTATATCTTTTCACGTCATGCCAAGACCAACAATGGCATTTATGCCCTGATGGATGTTAAATCGCACAACACCGAGCGCCTGATTGAACTGCATAATATCGTCAGTGAAGGGGTGCATAAGCTCGAAGATATCGAAGAAAATGTCAATTCATTGTTCCTGGCCCTGATGAACCCGGAGGACAAGGGCAATATCGAAACCATCCAGTCGTTTTCTGATCGGATTGAATACATCAAGGTGCCGTATGTGCTCGACCTCAACACCGAGGTGCAGATCTATCGCAATATCTTCGGCAAGAGTATTGATGAGCACTTCCTGCCACGGGTTCTGCACAACTTTGCCCGGGTGATTATCTCCACACGTATGAAGCAAACCTCCGATGCTCTGACGGAATGGATTGATTATCCGAGTAAATACAACCTGTATTGCGATGCCCATCTGCAGTTGCTCAAAATGGAAATTTATACCGGAAATATTCCCAAATGGCTGACCGAAGAAGATTATCGCAAGCTGACGGCCAAGCGGCGCAGCAATATTATTGCCGAGTCGGAACAGGAAGGGGATAAGGGCTTTTCCGGGCGCGATTCCATCCGTATTTTTAACCTGTTTTTCTCCACCTACGGTCATCGCGAACGGTTGATCAATATGACTGTTCTCAAAGAGTTCTTTACCAAAACGCACAAAGAACTGGGGGCGTCCATACCGCCGGGGTTTCTCGACTCACTGCAGCGGATGTACGATTACACGGTCTTGCAGGAAGTCAAAGAGTCGTTGTACAGCTACAACGAAGAAGGGATTGTCCGCGAGTTGAAAAATTACCTGTTCGCGGTCAACTATGAGCCGGGGACGGAAGTGGTGTGCAATTACACCGGCGATCCGCTCAAAGTGGACGAAGCCTTTTTCAAGCGCATTGAACTGCGCCTGCTCGGTGATAACGCAGATGATAAACAGCGTGAGCAATTGCGGGCCGATGTGCAGAAACAGTATGCCGGAACCACCTTGACTCAGGAAGTTCTCGCCGCTGGAATTCCGTTGGAAAAAACCCGGCTGTTTAAGGATTTGTATCAGCGTTACGTTTACTACCTGAAAGATAAAGTGCTCGATCCGTTTCTGGAAAATGAGAACTTCCGTCGCGCGATCAAAGATTACGCCAGCGAAAGTTTCAAAACCTACGATAAGAAGATCCGCACCGATGTGGCGTTTCTGATCGACAATTTACGTCGGCGTTACAGTTATTCCCAGGCCGGGGCTAAAGAGATGTGCATGTACGTGATTGACAACAATCTGGCCCAGACATTTGCCACCAAGAAACCTTCGGCAGCGCCGGGGAAAACATCCTAGCGTGTCAGATGGGTTTGGGCTAATACCAGTCCGGTTGATGGCGCAGGTATTGGCAGATAAAAATCAGCGTCGCCAAAGGCAGGGTGATCAAAACGCCCAGACCAAAAAACAGGGCGCCAAGGCTGAACAGGAAACTGGAACTGATCAGGATGACGCCCCAATTGAACGGGTCCTGACGAATTGTTTCCAGGCTCCACTTAAACGCAGTAACGCCATCCATGCGGTTTTCCAACACCGCAACGTAGCCGGGCAGCGCGGCCAGCACGACGACGGTTGCCAGCAGAATGCCGATGCCCGGCAGCCAGCTGAGAATGAAATAGCTTACCGACAACACCAGGGCGTAAAGCAGCGCCGGCAAAAAACAATCCCAGCCGCGAAACAGTTCGCCGATTTCCACCTGTTCGCCACGGCATAACCGGAGCAGATAGCGGACATAACCGACACTCAGGGCGACATTCAGCAGCGGAATCCAGCACAATAAAACAAACAGGACGGTCAGCAGGGTGAGTGGGCCGACATGATCTTTCCAGCGCAGAAAGCTGGTGGAAAAGATCTCGCTGATGATGGCAAGAAAAGGGGGTGTTGCATTGGACATAGTTGCTCCGGGCGGCCGGGTTAGCCGTTGTCTCCATCGAGAAGATTGCCAAGTGAGCCAAGAAGAGAGCCTTCCCCCTGGCTGCCACCGCGCTGTGGTGCCGCTTGCAGCATGCGCCCTGCCAGGCGTGAGAACGGCAGCGATTGCAGCCAGATTTTTCCAGGCCCCCGCAACCGGGCGAAGAACAGTCCCTCGCCACCGAACAAAGACGTTTTGATTCCTCCGGCTTGCTGAATATCAAACCCGACCTTGGGCTCGTAAGCGACGACGCAGCCGGTATCGACATGTAATTCCTCTTCCGGCTTCAGCTGGCGTTCGACGATGCTGCCACCGGCATGCAGAAACGCCATGCCATCCCCCTCGAGTTTCTGCATGATAAACCCTTCGCCACCAAACAGCCCGGTGAGAATCCGTTTTTGCAGATGCAGTCCGATGGAGACGCCGCGAGCCGCGCACAGAAACGCATCTTTCTGGCAGATCAGCGTGCCACCGAGAGAGTCCAGCGCGACGGGGATGATGTTGCCGGGATAAGGGGCGCCAAAAGCAACATGGCCTTTGCCCGTCCCCTGATGGGTGAAAACGGTGGTGAAAAGACTTTCGCCGGTTACCAGGCGTTTCCCGGCACCGAGGAGTTTTCCCATGAAACCGCCGGTTTGCGGGCCACCGTCACCAAAGACGGTTTCCATGGCGATCGTACTGTCTTTGTACATCATGGCACCGGCTTCGGCGACAGCGCTTTCGCCGGGATCAAGCTCGATCTCGACAAACTGCATCTCCGTGCCATGGAT
>PKUE01000167.1 GCA_002869685.1 Desulfuromonas sp. | reverse complement strand
TTACGCGCTCAGGATCAACGGCGACAAAATATCGAGGCCCTGCAAAACACCTACTTGAAGGATCTCGCCGACCGTAAAAGAGAACTGGCCAATCAACAACAGCAGCTGGATGAGTTGCAGGAGCGGATGTCTTTGTATCAAGGGACAGAAGCCGTGTCGTTGGCTGTGCAGTCGGCACAACCGGCAAGCCTGCGCAAGGCAGGTTTGATCGGTGGGATGATTGTCGCAGGGTTGTTTCTCTTCACCTGTCTTGCCTGGATGTTGGAGCTTCTCCCAAATCTCCTATGCTCTGATCCACTGTCGCAGCGGCGACTCAGCAGCCAGGGCGTCAGAGAGGTCTAAGCGATCAGCTGAAAGAGGAACATGTCATTAAGCGATGTCGGCACGATTAAAATTTCCGCAACGTGGGTTAAAAAGAGTATAAAACCTACGCTACATTCTGCACCATTCGCATAATGGAGTTGTTCAATGAGTGTCTCTCGGTCTGAACAGGTAAAAATTGCCGTTGCCGGCACGGGTTATGTCGGTCTGTCCAATGCCATGCTGCTGGCCCAGCATAATGAAGTGGTGGCCCTGGACATCATGGAAAACAAGGTGGCAATGCTCAATGCCGGGCAATCGCCGATTGTTGATGCACAAATCGAAGAGTTTCTCGGTAACGGGGCCCTGAATTTTCGAGCGACGCTAGACCGGCAGGAGGCGTATCAGAACGCGGACTTTGTCATTATTGCAACGCCCACGGATTATGACCCCCGCACCAATTATTTCAACACATCGAGTGTAGAGGCTGTTGTTCGGGATGTCATGCAGTATAATCCCGAGGCGGTGATGGTGATCAAATCGACGGTTCCGGTGGGGTTTACCCGCCAGTTGCGCGAAGAGACCGGCTCGGAGAATTTGATTTTTTCTCCGGAATTTTTGCGTGAAGGCAAAGCTCTGTATGACAATCTCTATCCGTCGCGAATTGTCGTTGGTGAACAGAGCCCGCGCGCGGAGCGATTTGCTCAACTGCTTCAACAGGGAGCGATCAAAGAGAATATCCCGGTGTTGTTTACCGATTCGACGGAAGCCGAAGCGATTAAATTGTTCGCCAATACCTATCTGGCGATGCGGGTGGCGTTCTTTAACGAACTGGACAGCTATGCTGAGACGCATGGGCTGAATACCCGGCAGATCATCGACGGGGTTGGCCTTGATCCGCGGATCGGCAGCCACTACAATAATCCGTCGTTTGGTTATGGCGGCTACTGCCTGCCAAAGGATACCAAGCAACTTTTGGCAAATTATGATACGGTACCCAACAATTTGATCAAAGCAGTGGTTGATGCCAATACCACACGTAAAGATTTTATTGCCAATGCCATTTTAAAACGGTCCCCGCGTGTGGTTGGGATCTACCGTCTGGTGATGAAGGCGGATTCCGATAACTTCCGTGCCTCCTCTGTGCAGGGAGTCATGAAACGGATCAAAGCCAAAGGGGTTGAGGTTGTCGTCTATGAGCCTGTTCTTGACGAGGCGACGTTCTTCAATTCCAGGGTGATCCGGGACCTTGACGAGTTTAAAGCGGTTGCTGATGTCATTGTCGCCAATCGTCTGGTGGATGAAATTCGCGATGTGACTCCAAAGGTATATACCCGCGATTTGTTTGGTGGAGATCTGTAATATCGATAGATCTCTTGGAAATGTGGAAGGAAACTGATGTGGAACCTGTAACCTCATGCCATTAGACGCCCTGATTACGCTAGCGGTGGTCTTTGTCATGATGATCGCTCTGATTGCTGAGTTGTATGCTCCTGATTTGATTTTGTTTACGGCGCTCACCGCTCTGATTGTCAGTGGCGTGATTACCCCCAAGGAAGCTGTTTCAGGATTCTCGAACACTGGCATGTTAACGGTTGGAATTTTGTTTGTCGTGGCCTATGCCGCCCAATCCTCCGGTATTCTGGAAGTGTTTTCGAATCGGATTATGGGTAACGGGCGAGGGCTGCGTCGTTCCATGGTGCGCATGATGGCACCGGTTTTCATGCTGTCCGCTTTTCTGAACAATACCCCGATTGTCGCCATGTTTACCCCTGCGGTCCGAGACTGGGCGGTACGGCATGGTTATTCCCCATCGAAGTTTCTTATCCCCTTGTCCTACGCCTCCATTTTCGGTGGTATCTGTACGTTGATTGGCACGTCTACCAACCTTGTTGTCGATGGTTTGTTGCGCAGTACCGTCGATCGTTCGTTGGGGATGTTCGATCTGGCCTGGGTTGGTGTTCCCTGTGCTTTTTTCGGCATGGTTTATCTGATTTTTTATGGCTACCGTGCGTTGCCGAATAACAAGGACCTGGCGCGTGAAATGGAGGAAGACTGTAAGGAATATCTGGCCGACCTGATGGTTCAGCCGGGTAGCCCGATCATCGGTAAATCCATTGAGCAGGCCGGACTGCGTAATCTGCAGGGTCTGTTTTTGTTCAAGATTGTTCG
>PKUE01000043.1 GCA_002869685.1 Desulfuromonas sp. | reverse complement strand
TTACGCATTAACGATCCGGCGTCCATGGGCCTGGCCATGGGTACGGCGGCGCATGGTATCGGCACCGGGCGGATGCTGGAGATTGATGTGCTGGGTGGAGCGATTGCCGGATTGGCAATTGGGTTGAATGGAATTGCTACCGCGTTGTTGATTCCTTTGTTGCAGGGATTGTTGCCTGGTTAGGGTTTACCTCTCAGCTTTTGGGCATTGTGCTTAGGCCAACGTCATTCGTTCATGGGTCATGGTGCCCACGTAACGTGGGCTTCCCGACCATTGCTTCGTTCGGCGCTACTGAACGGGAGGACTTTGGTTCTGAATAACCCACGACTGAAGGGTGGGCACCGTCCCGCCCGTTTGATCGGTGCCACACCAGAGCTAAATAAAGACAAAAGATGATCAGCAACGTTTTATGCCAAAGATGATGAGTTGCACGATTTGCCGACCTCAAGGGCGGCAAGCCGAATTAGTAACGCAAAACGGAAACTGTCACAGTGTCGGTGAAGCTAGGTTCAGGAGAAGTTCAGCCGGTTTTTGCTTCCTTTTGGGCGGCCAGCCAAAAGGATGTCGCCTGCCGGGGCGAATCCCGGCGACCTTGACCTTGCTCCCACCAAAAAACTAATCCAACAAAAAAGCCACATCCCCCGCATCCAACCACGGCAAATCCCGCCGCCGCAACTGAACCAGAGCCTCCTCCAGGTCAGAACAGACAGGCCAGCCCCACAACTCAAAAAGCCGCGGCACCTGCTCAACCGCCGCAGCAGCCGGGTACGATTCACCAAGCGCATGAATACAGCGCAGGCTCTTTAAGCCATCAAACCATTCGTGAAACGCCCGCAACCGTCGCTCTTTTTTTTCATGGGTGCGACACAACTGAGCCCAACGCTCGGAAAATCCTTCACGAAGCAGAAAATCATGCAACCCTGAGTCAATGGCAGCAGCCCGCCCTAACAACTGCTCTGCCGCGTCCTGCGGATGTTCACTGACCATCCGCAGCCAGTCACGCAGAACCGCATAGGTCATCGGATGATAAAGCTGCTGCAAAGAATCCCCCGCGCTGGCAGCAATTACCTGTCCGGTCCCAAAAGGGGTACGTTGCGAAATACGTGACGACGGCCACACCACCGTGCCGTCAAGGCAACCCATCCCAGAAGTTTTAGCCACCTGTTGAAGAAAATAGAAATCCTCACCCGCCTGACGGCAGTTCATTCCACCCGCTTTGACATAAGCCGCCACCGTCGTGACCATGGTGCTGCCAATCGCGTGATAGGCATAGGGGGAACCCGCCCAGTGCAAACCCTGACGATGGCAACGCAGATAAAGTTCATAGCAGATCATGGCCGTACGTAATGGCTCAATATCCGGCAGAGGATGACAATAGGGCAGCACAGCGCCACCATCATGGCAGATGAAATAGTCTTCTATGGTATGCAGATAGGTCTCTTCGACCCGGCAGTCGGCATCAAGATGCACCAGCAGACCATTGTCAGCCAGGTGAGGCAGCACCAGATCACAGCCGATCTTGCGCGCCAGACCAACACCACCGCGTTTGAGCGGCAGACGATGCTCATCACTCGTCGCATCCACCCAGCCTACCGGCGCATGTGCAAAACGCCCGCTGCGTAACTGTTGAAGATCTCTGAGATTGTCATCAAGCCGTTGTGCGTTACAGTCTTCGCGGGCATTGATCACCACAACGATCAGCCAGCCGTCGGGCCAGCCACCACGCTGGGACAACAACGCCGTGAGGGTTGCCCAGAGTGCATCCCCTTCAGCCAGAGCGGGAATCACAACTGCCCCACGATATTGATCCCCCTGCACACCTTCCAATGTCCAGGGTCCACTGAAGGCGTGGCGTTGCAGATAGCGCTGTTGCGCTTTATGGCATGTCATTCTCTGCTCCTTCGTTCACAGGCTGGGGTGTTATCGGGGTTTTACCATATTCCCAACTGCCATGGCCATCCTTGCACAAGTTTCTCTTTTGCCGCCAGCGTATACATATTATTCTGACTGTAAACGCTTCAAGATGGAGAAAACATGAGCCAAAAACCCAACACCACCATTCGTCTGTTCGGCAATCTTCACACCCTGCGTCGCGAGCGCGGCTTGCCGCCGGTTGCCGAAATCTGGCTGCCGGAAGAGGGGATGACCGCCATGGAAGTCGCCAAACTGCTCGATTTACCTCTCAACCGGATTGAGGGGATCTTCTGCAATCATCTGGCCTATGGCCTGGATCATGTGCTGCATCCCGGTGACGCTTTGGCGTTCATTCCTACCGGTGTCCCAGGACCGCATCGCTTCATGCTCGGCATTCATGCGGCTGGCAAGGGGCATCTCAAGCCATCCGACTGAAGCATTGCTCCCACTGGATCGACACTGTATACTCCATGTTTTCTGCTAACGTCTTTTATCGGTTTTCTTTTCACTTTTTATGATATGGAGTATCGCCATGCCTGACCGTGTCCCTGCCAGTGAACTGTCCAACCGACTTGACCGCTTCCGT
>PKUE01000163.1 GCA_002869685.1 Desulfuromonas sp. | reverse complement strand
GCCAAAGTGTCCATGTCTAATCCGGCTCAGTGTGTTAAAGCCTTCCTTGAGGCCGAAGCCTATGATGGTCCGTCCATCATCCTGGCTTACAGCCACTGTATCGCCCACGGTATCAATATGACTACCGCGGTTGATGAGTGTAAGAAAGCGGTTAACTCCGGTCACTGGCCGCTGTTCCGTTACGATCCCCGCCTGTCTGAAGAGGGCAAGAATCCTCTGCAGCTCGACAGCAAGGATCCGAGCATCAGCTTTGAGGATTACGCCTACGGCGAAAACCGTTTCCGCGTCCTCAAGAAAGCCCAGCCTGAAGTGGCTGAGCGTCTGATGACTCAGGCCACCAAGGAAACCGCTGCCCGTTTCGATTTGTACAAGAAACTGGCGGATATGGATCCTGATTGTGGAACCAAATAAACACAATTGATCTTGTTGTAACATTAAGGCTCCCGGAGTTCGCTCCGGGAGCTTTTTTTCTTTGCGGGAAAATAATTAGAATCCAACTTGCTCCGGCTAATTTGTTGCGCCGTCCATCGACGAAGTGCTATAACGTTCGTCTAGGGTTCTAAAACCATTGGCGTAAGCCGACAACCGTGACTAAGTGGGGAGACTACGCATGTTTGGCTCTCAGGCAACCTTTGTTCTTTATGATGATGAAGTTGTAAAGGTAAAAGAGATACTGGACAGCCTGCTCAAAGCGTCCAATTCCAAATCCATTTATCTGGTCGATAAAAACGGTCAGATGATTGCGACGGCGGGTGATGTGACCGGTATGGATACGACCAGTCTGGCCTCGCTGACAGCGGGGAACATCGCCGCTACCGGAGGCTTGGCGAAGCTGGTTGGCGAGAAGGAATTTGCCATTCAGTTCCACGAAGGGGAGAAGGATAATATCCACATCTCCATCGTTGGTAGTCGCGTTATCCTGGTGATTATTTTTGATGAGCGCAGTTCTCTGGGGTTGGTCCGCCTGCGGGTCAAAAAAGCCAGTACGGCTCTTGAAGCGCTGTTCGATGAAATCAGCGCAAAAAGCAATGACCAGTCCAGTGGCCGCGAACGTTCCAACCCGTTTGCCGAAATTACCGACGACGACATCGACAATCTGTTCAGCTAAGGAACCAGCCATGTCATTTATCAACTACGCGTCGCGTGAAATAAATTGCAAGATTGTTTACTACGGTCCCGGACTGTGTGGCAAGACCACCAATCTGCAACATGTCTATCAAAAGACCGCTCCTGAATCGAAGGGCAAAATGATTTCGCTGGCCACCGAATCTGAGCGGACGCTGTTTTTTGACTTTCTGCCCTTGGCTCTTGGAGAAGTGCGTGGCTTTAAGACCCGCTTTCACCTTTATACTGTTCCCGGTCAGGTGTTCTATGATGCCTCACGTAAGTTGATTCTCAAGGGTGTTGACGGTGTGGTGTTTGTCGCCGATTCTCAGGAAGAGCGGATGGATGCCAATATCGAAAGCCTGGAGAATCTGCGCGAGAATCTCGAAGAACAGGGCTATGATCTCGACAAGCTGCCATATGTGGTGCAATACAATAAACAGGATTTACCGAACTTGAGCCCGATGGATGAGTTGCAGCGCTTTATCAATCCGACGAAAGTTCCTGAATTCAAGGCCTGCGCCATGAGTGGTGTCGGGGTGTTCGAAACCCTTAAAGCCATTGCGAAACTTGTTCTTCTCGACCTGAAAAAAGGTGGTCGATAAAATCACAAAAAAATGTTGACAAGGCCAGGGGGAAACAGTATATTCCCCAGCGTCGAACAGACTGATCCCCGATAGCTCAGTTGGTAGAGCAGGTGACTGTTAATCACCCTGTCGCAAGTTCGAGTCTTGCTCGGGGAGCCAACAAATTCAAAGCGGCTGTGAATTCATTTCACAGCCGCTTTTTTTGTTTGGGGCTGTACATGTGAGTGTTTCAAGTTATAGTTGGCGTTTATTTCCTTGAAGTTTGTGTTTTAATTGACGATAAATATATTATGAGAAAAATACTCCCCTTCCGTATTGATGATACCTGGTATGCGCTACCGCTGGAGGTTGTGGAGACGGTGGTGCGTTCTGTAGCACTGGTGTCGTTGCCTGAGGGTGCGGTGGGTTTGCTGGGACTGGTCGATTACAAAGGGACCGTGTATCCTGTCATCGATATGCGTTTTCGTTTGCATCGACCCTCGTGTCCCGTTAGCGTTGAGCAGCGCATTGTACTGGCCCGACGTGGCGAGTATCTGGTGGCTTTTCTTGTGGATGAAGTGGAATCCGTCTTCAGCGTCGCGGATAAAGACCTCAGAGAGGCGGCGCAGATCTATCCCGATATGGACAGCTACGTGTCGGCGATTCTTACTTGCCAGGATCGCAAGCTTCAGCTGTGCGATCCCTCGTCATTCTTGTATTTTGATCATGAGCTGTTGGGACAGGATGGTTTACTGGCCCAACGCAATGAACAGGCGGATTGATGTTAGCTCTTGGCGGGATTGAATGAAAGATTCGACGCAGGCGATTTCATTGGAAAGGCGCCATGAACTGAGCGCCTTCATTCACGAGCGTTTTGGTTTGTTCTTTCCGGCGGATCGCCATCAGGACTTACTGCGGGCGGTGGAGCATGCCTGTGATGAGGCCGGATTTGATGACGCAGAGACCTATGTTAATTGGGTTCTGTCTGGTTCTCACAGTGATGATGCTCTGGAAGCTCTGGTCACCAGCCTCACCATCGGAGAGACCTATTTCTTTCGCGATCCGGCCCTGTTTTCGGCATTGCGCGAAGTGGTGATGCCGCAATGTTTCCGCCATAATCATGATAGGAAAAGAATCCGCCTGTGGAGTGCCGGATGCAGCACTGGAGAAGAACCTTATTCGATTGCGATGTTGCTTGACTATTATGGCCTGTTGAAAAGAGACTGGCATATTGAGGTGGTCGCAACGGATGTCAATGTCAAATCACTCAGTCGCGCCCGGAAGGGAATTTATTCGCGCTGGTCGTTTCGCGGTATGGATGCCGATTTGCAGCGGCGATATTTTACCGCCGTTGATGATCATCACTGGCAGTTGAACGAGGCGGTCCGGCGACGGATTCAATTCAGCTACCTGAATCTGGCTGCACCACCGTTCCGGATTGGTGAGGACAGCGCGGTCGGTTGTGATGTGATTTTATGTCGTAATGTGCTGATGTATTTTTCCCGGGAACTGCGTGAGCAGATTCTCAATGAACTCAGCCGCATGCTGGTCGATGGCGGTTGGCTGGTAGTCAGCCCGAGTGAAGCCGGGCTGGTGCGGGTGGAGGGGTTGCGTGCGGTGAACATCGGTGGCATGGTGTTGCACCAGAAGGGGCATATCCCGGTAGCGAGTAAACCCGTCGCCGCACCCCGGCAGATACCACGATCAATGCCGCTCACAAAAAAGATTCCGATGCCAAAAAAGGTTCCGGTCAAGCAGGTACGGGGAAAAACCGTTGCCGCATCTCCACCTGAACCTCCGGGGCAACCCCGTCTGGAAACACTGGCAGAACAAGTGGAGGCCGGTGAATATAAGATGGCGATGCGCGACCTGCAGGTGTTGACCAGCGAAGGAATGCTCGAACGTCGTCACCGAGCCCAGGCGTTGCTGCTGACGGCAAAATGCCATGCCAATATCGGTGATCCCGAGCAAGCGCTGATCTGTCTCGATGAGGCCTTGAGCCTTGATCAGATGAATCCGGCCAGTCATTATCTGCATGGGGTTGTTCTTATGGAACGCCAGGAAAACGATCTGGCCCGGCAAAGCCTTGAAAAGGCACTTTATCTGGATGAAAACTATGTCATGGCACAGTTGACTCTGGCCATGTTGCTGGGACAGTGCGGCGATACCGAACAACAGAACAAGGCGCTGGCACGGACCCGGATTTTGCTGGGGCGTTTGGCTGATGACGTGCTGATTCCCGATTCCGGTGGTATGACGACAGCGCATTTGCGCGCCGCACTGAAAAACTGACTCGAATAGAAGAGAATACGACAGACCATGAACAGCCAACGAGAACAGGAGATTCTGCTACGGCGGGCGCAAGCCCTGGCGCAACCGGACACTTTGGTGGCGGAGCGCCGCCAGTTGTCAGTGGTTGAATTTCGTCTGGCTCATGAGATTTACGCATTTGAGTTGGTTCAGGTAAAAAAAGTGGTGCCTGTTTCCTCTCTGGTTGCATTACCCGGCGCTCCCGCATTTGTAGCTGGAATTACCCATTTCTCCGGCCAGATTTTATCTGTCGTGGACCTGCGCTGTTTTTTTGATTTGCCGGTGAGTAAAGCCGACCGCCATCATAAACTGGTGGTGTTGCGTGTTGCGGAAATGCAGATGGCCGTGCTGGCTGAAGAAGTGTTGGGGGTGCGTGATCTGGACGAAGAGAGTCTGCAGGAAAACTTGCCAACCTTGACAGGCGTTCGGGCGAGATACCTGAAAGGGGTTTCCCCCGACCAAACCATCGTGCTCGATGTCCATAAAATGCTTGGAGATGATCGTTTAATTGTCAATCAGGGGGGCTGATCCTTCGGTTGAAATAGTGGAGTATCCTGTTCTCTGATGGGAACAACCTTGTTGAATCTGGTGGAGGGATTCATGGATTTCATACGTACAAGCCTGAAAAAACGTCTGGTGCTGCAATTTTTGCTCGTAGCACTGATCCCGATAGGGATTGTCGAGTTCCTCAGTTTCACGGCCACACGTGATGCTCTGGATGAGGCCGCTTTTGAGAAGGTCCAGATGGTCAACGATGTCAATCGTGAACGGCTGCTGGAGTACTTTGAGGAAGTGTTCACCGACCTGGACATGCTGTCCCGCTCCGCCAATGTTTCCCAGGCTCTTGACCAGCTCGATACCTACCACCGCTCCAGCGGCCAGAAGGGGAATGAGGGCTTTGATATCTCTTCAGCCGCATATCAGAAGCTTTACAAAAAAATTGATCCTTTCCTCCGGGACTATCTGGTGAATTACGAGTTCGATGACCTGATGCTGGTTTGCGCCAGTCATGGTCATGTGATGTACAGTGCCGAGCAGGAAAGCGATTTTGGCGCCAATCTGAACAGTGGCCCATTGGCAACCAGTGCGCTGGCCAAAGCCTGGAAACAGGTGAATCAGGGGGGAGAGCATGTTGTTCTGGACTTTGTCGATTACGAGCCAAGTGGTGAACCGATTGCTTTTGCCGCCGTGCCGGTTCACGGCAGTCATGGAGAGGTGTCGGCCATTCTGATTGTTAAAATCAGCATCGATGCCATCAATGAAATCGTTGAGAATCATGGCCAGTTTGGCACCACCGGCGAGAGCTATGTGGTCGGCAGCGATTATATGCTGCGTTCCGAGTTGCGCTTCGCACCGGGACAGGTACTGAAAAAACGGGTGGAAAATTCAGCCATCGACCAGGCTCTGAACGATAAGCCGAGCTATGGATTCGAAACCAATTATGACGGCAAGCGGGTGCTGGGGGCCTATGAACACATCGGACTCAATGAGCGATTTGGACTTGATTTCGAATGGGTCGTCGTCAGTGAAATTGAGGAGCATGAAGCGCTGGCTCCGGTCGAGGCTTTACGTCTGCACACATTGTTGATCAGTCTGCCGGTGGCCGTGCTGGCCTGTCTGTTCGGCTGGTGGGCGGCGGTTAAAATCGTGGATCCGGTCCGACGGATGCTGTTTAATTTTGAACGGCTGGCTGAAGGCGATCTTGAGCAGGCTGATGCCCATGTGACCTGTCAGGATGAACTGGGTCGGATGCAGAAGGCGTTTGCTCAGATGTTGCGCAGCTTCCGGTTGCGTAATGAGCAGTTGACCCAGATTGCCGCTGGCGATCTGAATGTTGATGTTGAAATTGCATCCGACCGCGATACGGTGGGGCAGGCGATGCAAGAGATGGTTGACAGCCTTAAGGCGATTACCGTGTCTGCCCGTCATATCTCCGAGGGTGATTTGAGCGTCGAAATTATCGAACGCAGTGAGCGCGATGAACTGGGTCTGGCATTGAAGATGATGATCACCAATTTGCGCGATATCATCGGCGAACTGGTTTCCGGAACTTCGACGCTGGCTGCTTCCGTCAGCCAGCTGTCCACCACATCATCATTGCTTGCTGCCAGTGCGGCGGAGACCTCCAGTTCCATGGCCGAAGTCACGGCGACGGTGGATGAAGTGCGCCAGACCTCTCAGGTGTCGAGTGATCGGGCACGGGAAGTCGCCAATGCTTCAGAAGAAGCCAGCAGCTATTCCGAAAAAGGCAGTGACGCGACCCAGAAAACGGTGACGGGCATGAATGTCATCAAAGAGGAGATGGATTATATTGCCGAGAGCATTGTCTCTTTAAGCGAACAGAGCCAGAGCGTCGGTGCCATTGTGGATACGGTAACCGACCTGGCCGATCAATCGAACCTGTTGTCGGTCAATGCCTCGATTGAAGCGGCGAAAGCCGGTGAGCACGGCAAAGGGTTTACCGTTGTTGCCCAGGAAGTGAAATCGCTGGCAGCCCAGTCGAAGCAGGCCACGGAACAGATCAAGCGAATTCTCAATGATATCCAGAAAGCAACCGGTTCGGCGGTTATGGCCACTGAGCGGGGTACTAAGGCGGTGCAGGCCGGCGTTGATTTGATGTCACAATCAGAAGAAACCTTCCAGGTGATGACGGAGAATATCAACACCTCGGCGGAATTTGCGTTGCAGATCGCCACGTCCAATCAGCAACAACTGGCCGGGGTTGAACAGGTGGCCCAGGCCATGTTGACGATTAAGGACGCCGGTCAGCAGAACATGGACAGTGCCCGTCAGCTTGAGGATGCCACACTGCGGTTGGAGTCCCTGGCTAACAACCTCAAGCAGCTTTCAGAGCGATTCACCCTGTAACGGGATCAGCCCATGGATGAGCAGCAACTGCTTAAAATGCTTCGTGAAGCCTTTAAGGAAGAGGCTTTGGAGCGATTGACCAGCCTCTCCTCCTGCCTGGTTCAGCTGGAACGGGTGGAGGAGGATATGGCGACGTGCGAGGCTCTGGAGGTGGCGTTTCGCGAAGCCCACAGCCTCAAGGGTGCAGCGCGTTCCGTGTCCCTGACGGATATCGAATCGCTATGCCAGGCGCTTGAAAGTGTCCTGTCACTGGTTAAAAAAGGGCAGTGTTCCCTGCAAACGTCCGACTTTGATCTGCTGCACACCTGTGTGCGGGTGATGGAGGCGTTTCTCGAACAATTCTCCTCGACCCAGGAAGATGGACACTGGGATCAGGTGGCTCCTCTGATAGAAGAATTGCAGCAGCTGTGTGAGGGCAAGGGATGTTGTGGGGAACGTGTCAAGGAGTTGCCGGTTAATGAACCCGAAAGCCCTCCTGCCCCGGCGGAGGATGGTGCCGCTGTCGCCGAAGCCGACCCGCTCGCTGAAGTGCCGGTAAAACCACGCGAGGCGGTGGTGCCGTCCGCTCCCTCTACTGCCGGGCATGACAAGGCTCCTACGGCAAACAAAGAAGGCACCCTGCGTGTCTCCACGAGCCACCTTGACCGGGTGATGCACAAGGCGGAAAGCCTGATCGCCCTTAAGCTGGCGGTGGCGGAGCGCCATAAAGAAAGCAGTGCCATGGCTGCGGTTTTTGAGGCCTGGCGTAAGGACTGGAACCAGGTTTCACCCAACCTGCGGCGGTTGCAGAATCGGTCGTCTGACCTTGACTGTGACGATGTGCAGCGCGCTCTCGGCAGTTTGCTGGGTTATATTGAGCGCAGTCAGAATCACTTTCAGCAATTGGAAAGCCGGCTGGCGTTCCAGCAGCAACAACTGTTACAGGATCGGGCCGTTACCGGCACACTGGTTGACGAATTGCTGGAGAATGTCAAAGAGATCATTATGGTCCCGTTCTCCAATCTATCGGCGAGTTTCCCCCGCACGGTCCGCGATGTCGCACGCACCCAGGGCAAAGAGGTGGATCTGATTCTGGAGGGGGATGACACCGAGATCGATAAACGGATTCTCGAAATGCTGTCTTCGCCGCTGACTCATCTGATTCGCAATGCCGTCGATCATGGCATTGAATTGCCTCAGACCCGGCTGGCGGCCGGAAAAGAGGCCAAGGCCCGGCTACATATCTCCTTGAACCGCACCCAGGGCGGGCGGGTTGAAGTGCGGGTCTGTGACGATGGCGCCGGTATCGATCTTGATCAGGTGCGTGCCCGGGCGGTGGAAAAGCAGATTGTCACCGAACAAGTTGCTCGGGAGATGGCTGACGAAGATGCACTCTGGCTGATCTTCAATTCAGGTTTGTCGACAAGCTCATTGATTACCGAAATCTCCGGTCGTGGACTGGGGATGGCGATAGTCAAAGAGAAGGTTGAAGATCTTGGCGGCCATCTGCATGTTGAAAGTCGACGGGGCAAGGGAACCTGTTTCAAGCTGCATGTTCCCGTAAGTCTGGCGGTGTTCAAGGGGATTCTGATCCAGTCGCGTGGGCTGGAATTGATCGTCCCCACGTCGGCCGTGGAGCGTGTTGTCAAAATGGCCCGTGATGCGATTTGCACCGTCGAAAATCGCGAAGTGGTCAGCCTTGAGGGGGAGAATCTCGCTCTGGTCAACCTCGGGGCATTGTTGGGGATTACCGACCGCCCCATTACCCAGACCAGTCATATTCATGTGGTCGTGGTTCAGGACAGCGAACAGCGTATCGGATTTGTCGTCGATGATGTGGATGGCGAATATGAGTTGCTGGTCAAAGGGCTTGGCGAACAATTGCAGCATGTGCGGTTTTTTTCCGGCGCGTCGGTGCTCGGTGACGGACGGGTGGTTCCGGTACTCGATTCCCGAGATCTGCTGGCGGCTCCGCTTGATGGCGCCGGAAAGATTCGCGGTGATGATGCAGTGGTGCAGGGGCCGAAGCATATTCTGGCGGTGGATGACTCTATCACGTCACGGATGTTGATCAAAAATATCCTCGAGGCGTCTGGTTATCAGGTGGTTACCGCCATTAATGGCGAAGATGCCTTTACCAAACTGACCGGTGGTCACTTTGATCTGGTGGTCAGTGATGTGGAGATGCCGCAGCTCAATGGTTTCCAGCTTACCGCCCGCATTCGGGAAACCGAGAGTGTGTCGGATGTGCCGGTGATTCTGGTGACCAGTCTTGAATCCGCTGAAGACAAAGAAAAAGGAATTATTGCCGGGGCGAACGCCTATATTGTCAAACGGAGCTTTGACCAGAGCAATCTGCTTGATACAATACAGCGATTGATCTAGCAGTCACAGTACGGGGGCGCAATGCAGGAACAGTTCAAGGTGCTATTGGTCGAGGACAGCCGCACTCAGGCGTTGCGGTTCCAGTTTATGCTGGAAGCGCACGGGTTTGAGGCGGTCGTTGCCAGTAATGGCCGCGAAGCACTGGAGCATCTGAAACGGGAGTATTTCCCGATTATTATCACAGACTGGGTGATGCCGGAGATGGATGGTGTCGAGTTGTGTCAGACCATCCGCAGCCGCAAATACGATGGTTATGTCTTTATCTTTCTGGTGACTTCCAAGGACGATCCCAACGACATTGTCGCCGGTCTACAGGCCGGAGCCGATGATTATCTGACCAAGCCGGTTTCCGAGCTGGAACTGATGGCCCGCCTCAACACCGCCAAGCGGATCATCGATCTGGAACGCTCACTGAAAAAACGCAACGAAGAGGTGTTGCACCTGTCGGTGACCGATGCCCTGACCGAAGTGCATAACCGCAGCTATTTCAACACCCAATGCCCCTCTTTTATTGCCCGTTCCGTCCGTTCCAAAAAGCCGGTTTCTTGCATGATCTGCGATGTGGACCACTTCAAAAATGTCAATGACACTTATGGCCATCTCGCTGGCGACCGGGTATTGCAGGAGTTTGCCGCCTGCCTGAAACAACAGGTGCGTCAAGGGCTGGATCTGCTGGTGCGCTATGGTGGTGAAGAATTTGTTTTTATCCTTTCCGATACCGACAGTGAAGGCTCACTGATCGCGGCGGAGCGGATGAGACAATCTATTGAACAGCTGTCCATTGACTGGGAGGGGCAGACCATCGAGATCACCGCCAGCTTTGGCGTGGTGACTTATCTGCCGCAAAGCATAGGGCATCTTCTCAGTGTTGAACAACTGATGGCTGCAGCGGATCAGGCCCTTTATTCTGCCAAGGAAGCGGGTCGCAACTGCGTTCGCCATGTCACGTTATGATTCGAGTTTTGATTGCCGAAGATTCGGCCTCTTCCCGTGCTTACCTGAAATACATCGTTGAATCTGCTGAGGATATGGAAGTGGTGGCAATCGCTGAAAATGGTGAACAGGCCGCCGAGTTGACCTGTCGATTGCGTCCCGATGTGGTGGCCATGGATATCCATATGCCGGTGCTTGACGGCTACAGTGCCACGCGCAAGATCATGGCGCAGTGCCCGACCCCGGTGGTGATTGTCAGTGCTCTGGTCAATGGTAACGCGGCGCAGGAAACCTTTCGGATTCTCGAAGCCGGAGCGGTTGCGGCAGTCCCGAAACCCAGTGGCCCGACCAGCAAGGCGGCGACACAGGATCGCGATAAATTATTACGCACACTGCGTCAGGTCGCTGGAATCGATCTCAGTATTTCAAATGCGGCCACTGCCGATTATGCCACGCCCTGTGCGATAGTCAAAAAAAGTTGTCGTCACCGGCTGGTGGTTGTCGGCGCCTCGACTGGCGGACCGGTGGCACTCCAGGCGATGCTGCGGCAGTTGCCAGCGACTTTTCCGTTGCCGGTGCTGGTTGTTCAGCATATTTCTCCCGGTTTTGTTCCGGGGATGGTAGAGTGGTTGAAAAATAGCTGCAACCTGCCTATCTGTGTGGCTGAAAACGGTCAGAGAATTGAAGGTGGTGTGGTCTATTTTGCCCCTGACAACGTTCATATGACCGTGTGTCCCACTGGACGGATTGTATTGAAGGAGGCGCCGATGATTCATAATGTCCGACCGGCGGTTTCCTATCTGTTTCAAACGGCGGCTAAAAGTTATGGCGCGGATGTGATCGGTGTCTTGATGACCGGCATGGGGCGTGATGGTGCCGCCGAATTACTGATGTTGCAACAAGGTGGTGCGACCACCTTGATTCAGGAAAAAAGCTCCTGTGTGGTTTACGGTATGCCTGGTGAAGCCGAACGGCTGGGCGCCGGACAGTACAAGCTTTCCCCCGAACGGATCGGCCAGCAGCTGGTGCGTCTATGTTGCTCCTAGCGGCCGGGTGCTTTTCGTTCTCTTGGTGTAAAGGTCAGGTTCTATGAGTTTATTGCAGGCACGAAATGTCGATGTCCTGGTGGTGGAAGACAGCTATACCCAAGCCTTGAAGCTGGAACAGTTGTTTGAAGAGGAAGGGCTGAGCGTCTGTTGCGCTGATGGTGCCAGTCGTGCTTTGATGTGGCTGGAAAACTATCGTCCTTCAGTGATTATCAGCGATGTGGTGATGCCGGATATGGATGGTTTCGAACTGTGTCGCCAGATCAAGTCCCATGTGAAAACGCGTCAGGTGCCGGTGGTGTTGTTGACCCGGTTGTCCGAACCGGAAGATATCGTGCGTGGGCTCGAATGCGGCGCCGATCATTTTGTCACCAAGCCGTTTGATTGTTCATTGCTGGTGGCCCAGGTGCATAACATCCTGCTCAACCAGAAAATACGCAGCCAGAAAAGCAGCGATGACGGCGTTGAGATCTACTTTGCCGGCAAGAAACATGTCATTAATTCCGAGCGCTCACAGATTCTTGACCTGCTGCTCTCCACCTACGAAGGTGCGTTGCAGCAGAAACGTGAACTGGAGCGGATGAACTCCCAGCTCAACGAAGCGCTCGATACCATTAAAAAGCGTAATGCCGAGATTGCCGAACTGGCGGTGCGGGATTCTCTGACCGGCACCTTTAATCGTGGCTATTTCAATGAAACCTTTCCCGGTGCCATACGGCGCGCCCAGCGCTACAAGCAAAGCCTGTCTCTGATCATGTGCGACATTGATCACTTCAAGCTGATTAATGACCATTACGGCCACCAGACCGGAGACAAAGTGATTAAAAGTGTCGCCAACTCGCTGGCCAAGTCATTACGGCAGGGGGTCGATTGGCTGGCACGTTATGGAGGGGAGGAGTTTGTGATTGTCCTGCCCGAGACCGATCTGGACGGAGCTAATGTGGTTGCGGAACGGATGCGCAAAAATATTGCCGAGCGGGAGATTGTCTGTGAGCCGCAGAGCATCCGCCTGACCGCCAGCTTCGGCGTGGCCGGATGTCATCCGGAACACGCCAGCATGCTGACAGCCAATGGTATGATTGCAGCCTCAGACCGCTGCCTGTATCAGGCGAAAAAGCAGGGGCGTAATTGTTGCTGCCATAAAGAGTTGAAATAAAACGCGTTAGTCCGCATTCTACGTTTTCTACAGGACGGCGTCCGGTCTGCCGAGAATTTCATCCAGCGGGTTGTTCTCAACCACCTTTTTCGGAGTGATCTCTTCGACGTGGATCTTAAAGGTTAATTCCTTGCCCGCCAGAGGGTGATTGGCGTCGAGGGTCACTTCATCGCTGGTTTGATCCACCACCATAACGTAAAACAATGACCCGTCGTTGTTGGTAACTTCGATCTGAGAACCCACCTGATAGTTAATGTCGCCCGGCAGTTGCTCACGGGCAATGGTTTCAATCAGTGCCGGTTTCGATGGACCGTAAGCCTTTTCCGGTGCAATGACTACCGTTTTTGTTTCGCCACGAACCATGCCGACAACGGCGTCGTCAAATCCTTCGATCACCTCTTTTTTGCCAATGATAAAAGACAACGGATCCTTGTCTTCCGAGGTGTCAAATACGGTACCATCCTGAAGTGTTCCCGTGTAATGAACTTTGATGGTGTCCCCTTTTTTTGCTACAAACATGATTAAATCCTTTCGTAAAATAACATGTTTCTGAGACTATGAATATTTATGCAGCATGTCAATGCCCCCGTGTCCCTGGGGCTGATTTTTTGTATACAATGAGATTGGGAGGACGCAATGACAGCAAAACAATTACGCCAGCAGGTCGATGAACAACGTCAGCCGGACCATGATTTTATAGCCTGGCGTGAGCCGGATCAGGAGCGCGAACAGATTGAATTACTCGATTTCTTTTTACGCACGACACTGGAAAAGATTCCCGAGGTTGCAGAGTTCAGTCTGCTGACTTTGGAGCAACTGTGGGAGCGGTTGTTTGCTTTGCAGGGGGAGAATCTCAGTCGGCATTGGCGCAAAAAAGTGGAGGTGATGGATTGGCAGGTTACCGATTCTCTCGGACGGCGACGTGTGCGCAGTTGCAGCTTTCGCCCCGAGGGGGTGTTGGCTGTTTACGAGGAAATCCTGGCCATGGAAGGTTTTGAACAGCAGTCTTGAGTTTTGACCCGTATTGGTGCTAAAGTCCACGGCGAAATCCAATAATGCCTATAACACTATCCTATTTTTGGAGGACCGACCGGGAACGTCTCGGCCGACGCCAGTGTATTGTTCAATGAGTTTTGACATTTCCTTATGGCAGCGTATTGAGCATCGCTCCTGCGCTCTGTACCTGCGCCCGGATCAACCGGCATGGTTTGTGCCGAATCGGGCTGGAGATCAGCTGCTGCAACAACTGAACAGTCGTGAAGCCGACCTGGATTCACCGCATGTTCAGCGTTTCCTCAACCGTCTGCCCGATGCCGTCGTGCCCCCTTATCCGGGGCGTGGCACCTTGCTGGCAACCGATCACCTGCACGAATTATGGCTGCATATCACAAACCGCTGTAATCTCAGTTGCCGCCATTGTCTGTTTACTTCTGGTCCGAACAGCGATGACGAGTTGCCCGGCGAAGAGATCATTCGCCGTGTTGATGAAGCTTCTGCTCTGGGGTGCCGGGTCTTTGCCCTGACCGGCGGTGAGCCGTTTGTTCATCCCCAATTTGACGCCATTGTGCGGCACATTCTTGCTGACCCCAGTCACCATGTTGCCGTGTTGACCAACGGCATGACCCTGAGTCGGCAGCTGGCCGAAGCGGATTGGGATCGTCAGCGTTTTCATCTGCAGATCAGTGTCGATGGCTTGCCGGAGCGCCATGATTCCCTGCGCGGCGCGGGAATGTTCGCCCGTTTGCAACAACAGCTGGACTGGTTGCGGCAGCATCAGTTTCCGTTCACCCTATCCATGTGTGTCGAACAGGATAACGTTGCCGACATGGCCGCGGTTGTCGATCTGGCCGCCGATTGCGGGGCCGGTAATGTCCATTTTATGTGGTATTTCGTCCGTGGTCGTGGCGAAGCGGATCAGGTGCCGTCACTCGACCGTCTTTATCACCACCTCTGTGAGGCGATCAAACGGGCCGAACAGCGTGGCGTTAGCATCGATAATCTCGATGCCCTGAAAACCCAGGTTTTTGCACCCTCCGGCACTATTCATGATGGCAGCGGCAGTGGTTGGGAATCAGTGGCAATCGGTCCGGATGGGCATCTCTATCCGTCTGCGGCGCTGGTTGGCGTCGACGCCTTGAAAACCCCACTGAATGGTTCTCTGCAACAGGCTTGGCAGTTCAGCGCGGTTCTGGATAGCGTCCGCAACAGCAGTTGCCGCCAGTGGGATTCTCCGTGGCGTTACCTGCTTGGTGGGTGTGATATTGATCACAGTTTTATCCATGGCGGCACCTTTGTCGGTGATGATCCTTACCTGCCGTTGTATGAAAAAATGGCGCTGGATCTGATTGTCGCAGCGGCACAACGGCTGCCCGAGCAGGATCACCCCGGTTTGCGTCTGAAAATGGGTGACCTGCTGGAGAGTTGTGGTGCACATGGCAAGGTGGCTCTGCTTCATTCAAATTGTCTGTTGTCGTTGACTCATGAAGACAGCCGGAGCGTCGTCAAGGATTTCTACAGTGAAGCGGTTGGCGACAAAAACGAGGATATTCTCAACCCGGTGTGTTACGAACCGGCGATGATTGATCATATTCCGCCCGCGTACCGTTTTCGCGGTTACGGTTGCGGCAGCCCGGTACTCGATGCCGATATCCAGGGCGGTGAAACCATCCTCGACTTGGGGTGTGGTAGTGGCGTTGAATGCTTTATCGCGGCACGCCTTGCCGGCCGAAAAGGGCGGGTGATCGGCGTCGATATGCTCGATCCCATGCTCGAACTGGCCCGCAAGGGGGCGGTGGGTGTCGCCAGGAATCTCGGTTTTGACACGCTGGATTTTCGCAAAGGCTATCTTGAACAACTGCCGGTTGAATCGAATAGTGTCGATCTGATTTTGTCCAACTGTGTGCTCAATCTGTCCGCGGACAAGCGCTTGCTGTTCCGGGAGATTTTTCGCGTGCTGAAGCCGGGCGGGCGTCTGGTGGTGGCGGATGTGGTGTGTGAGCAGGAGCCGGACGCGGCCATTCGCAACGACGAAGTCTTGCGTGGTGAGTGCATTGCCGGGGCTCTGACTCAGAAAGACCTGGTCGGGTTGCTCAACGAAAGCGGCTTTGAAGGGGTGATGTGCGATAAACGTGTCCCTTACCGACGGGTTCAGGATCACCCCTTTTTTTCGTTGACCTTCAGTGCGCGCAAACCGGAGCGTGATCAGTCGTTGGTGCGCGTGATGTATCCGGGGNGAAGTGCCCCTGTCGCTGGCACGCAGTGCCGGGGCGCAGTTGTACCAACTGGATGATGCTGGTCATGTGACCAATCTGACCTTCACCATGAGTTGCAACTGCTCGATCAGTCCGGAAGTTTCTGCCGATGGCGAGGACGATTCCCCGATGATCCGTCAGCAGAGCGGCTGCATGGTGTGTGGCGCTCCCCTCGATTACGACCGGGTGTTCAGTCGCCAGCAGTGCTGCTTCTGCGGTCGTCATTTTGAAGCCTCGGAATGTTGCGAGCAGGGCCATTACGTCTGTGATGCCTGCCACAGTGAAGACGCACTGGCGGTGATTGAAACCATGTGTCGTCACAGTCGCGAAACCGATATGCTGGCGTTGTTTTCCCAATTGCGTCAGCACCCTTCGGTTCCCCTGCATGGGCCGGAATACCATGCGCTGGTTCCGGCGGTTATTCTCACCTGTTATCGCAACATCGGTGGCAAACTGGGCGACTCCTTACTCAACGCCGCTCTCAGCCGTGGCTCACAGGTGATCGGCGGCAGCTGTGCCTACAGTGGCGTTTGCGGTGCCGCCATCGGCGTCGGCATTGCGTTCAGCCTGATTCTCGAAGCCAATCCACTCAAAGCCGATCAGCGCCAGGTGGTGCAAAATGTGGTGCAACAGGTGCTCAAGGAACTGGCGCAATTCAAGGCAGCGCGCTGCTGTAATCGCGATGGTGTGGTTTCACTGCAGAAAGCGGCAGAGCTGTCGGCGGACTTCCTCCCCGTCCCGCTTCGGGCGGAGCAGTGGTTGCCCTGTGATCAACATGTGCGGAACAACGAATGCCTTGGCGCGCAGTGCCCCCTGTTTTAAAAGGTGAAAGCGCGATTGTTTTTGATTGTGAACGTGGTAAAATGGCCTCTTATTAGTATTGTCTTTCAAATAAACTCAGGCATGGAGGTTATTGATGCGTCTGTTGACACGCTCCGATTTTGACGGGATCGCATGTGCTGCGCTGCTTAAAGAGCTCGGTGTTATCGATCATATGGAATACGCTCATCCTAAAGATCTGCAGGATGGTAAAATCGCCGTCACCAAAGATGATGTGCTGGCCAATGTCCCCTATGTTCCCGGGTGTGGTCTGTGGTTTGACCATCACTCCAGTGAGCAGGAACGCCTGGCTTTGGAAGGTCAATACGAAGGGCGCAGCGAGAAATCACCCAGCGCTGCCCGGGTTATTTATGATTATTACAACGATCCCCGTCTGGCCAAGTTCGACGAAATGCTCGAATATGTTGACCGGGTCGATTCCGCCCAACTGACCGAAGAAGAGATTCTCAATCCCACGGGCTGGGTCCTGCTTGGTTTTATCTGCGACCCACGCACCGGCCTCGGCTATCACAAAAGCTTTACCATCAGTAACCTGCAATTGATGAAGGATCTGATGGAAGCCCTGCGGACGCAGGGGATCGATGAGATCATGGCCAATCCCGATATCCAGTAACGGGTCAAACTCTATTTTGAGAACGATGCCCGCTGTAAAGACTTTCTGCAAAAGCACAGCGTTGTCGATGGCCCGGTGGCGATCACCGATGCACGTGGTCTGACCGATTTGCCTCCGGGTAACCGTTTCCTGATCTACTCGTTGTTTCCCGACACCAATATCTCTATTCGCCTTATTGACGGGCGCGGCAAGGAGTTTGTCGCCATCTCCGTGGGCTACAGTGTTCTCAACCGGACATCGAGCGTTGATGTCGGTTCACTGATGTTGAAATATGGCGGTGGCGGCCATAAGGCTGTCGGCACCTGCCAGGTCCCTTATGCCAATGCCGATCAGGTGCTCAAGGAACTGGTGGCCACGATTAAGGCTGCCGGTTAGATTCTGCCGTTAACAACACTTAAAAAAACGTCACGAGTGATCCGCTGCGTGGCGTTTTTTTATGTTTGAAAGGCGGCGTGGTTACGCGGAAATATGGTAGGTGTTGCGCCCCGCCTGTTTGGCTTGATACATGGCGCTGTCGGCACATTTGAGCAAGGCGTCGACGGTGGTGCCGTGCTGAGGGTAAAAACACAGGCCGATACTGGCCGAGGTGTGGATGGTCTCGTTGTTCAAAGTGATGGGCTTGCTGATCGCTTCGAGCAATTGCTCGGCGAGGATT
>PKUE01000182.1 GCA_002869685.1 Desulfuromonas sp. | reverse complement strand
TGTTGATCCTGTTGATCCTGTTGATCCTGTTGATCCTGTTGATCCTGTTGATCCTGTTGATCCTGTTGATCCTGTTGATCCTGTTGATCCTGTTGATCCTGCTGATCCTGCTGATCCTGTTGATCCTGCTGATCTTGCTGATCTTGCTGATCTTGCTGATCTTGCTGATCTTGCTGATCTTGCTGATCTTGCTGATCTTGCTGCTGTTTTAGGAACTCTTCCACGGCGTCTTTGTTGGCGCGGGCATCCTCGTGATTGGGATCGAGGTTCAGAGCCTTGTCGTAAGCGGCAAGGGATTCCTGGTATTTTTCGGCCTTGGCCAGGGCATTGCCCTGGTTGTACCAGTCCTCAGCGCTATCGTTTTGTTGCCACAGCTCGGCGGCCTGGTCGAATTTGCCGTCGCGGTACAAGGCACTGGCTTTCCAGCGCGGGTCGGCAAAGTGTTCACCGGCTTCTTTATAGTGCTCTTGCTGGAACGCCTGTTGACCACGTTGGTTGTCGTTGTGCCATAACGTGTTCAGATCAAAGGCCGAGGCGGGGCGGGGAAGCCACAACAGCAGGCAGACCATCATCAGCCAGCCACGGCGAAAGCCGATGGCAACCAGCACAGCCAGAGGCCACAGCAGCCATGGGCCCTCTTCCCGCCAGCGTTTGGTAGTGCCGTTGTTCTGGCGCTCATCGGTTTGTGCCGTGGTGTTCAGATCAGCGAGAACCGTGGTGAGATCACGTTGATCGATGGTCAGTGGGTGGTAATGACCGCCCCCGGCAGTGGCCAGCTGTTGCAACGGGAGTGGATTGAGGCGCGGCAGCACCATCTGGCCGCTGCTGTCTTTGACAAATCCTCCCTGCGGCAGAGGGATGGGCGCGCCCTCTTCGGTGCCGATACCGAGTACCGAGACGCGATAGCCTGCGGCACGTGCCTGACGGGCAGCCGAGGTCGCCGGTTGGGGTGCATCGTCATCGGTGACCAGCAGCAGGGTGCCTTCGCTGAGACCCGCCTGTTGACACAGCTGGACCCCTTGTTCAATGGCCCGTCCAGGTGCACTGCCCTGGGCGGGCATCAGTTCCGGTTGCAGGCTGTCGAGCAGGGCCAGGATCGTGGCGGTGTCTTCGGTAAGCGGGACCACGGTAAACGCATCGGCGGCAAATGCCACCAGGGCGGTCATGCCCTCACGGCGTTCACGCAGCAGGTCGGTGACTTTGAGGCGGGCCCGGGTGAGACGGTTGGGTTTGAGGTCACCGGCATTCATCGATTGCGACAGGTCGAGCAGCACGACCAGCGCGGATTGCTGGCGAAATACCGGCTGTGCCTGCTCGTGCCACACCGGACCGGACAGCGCCAACACCGCTAGCGTTAAAGAGCCCAGGGCGAGAACCACCGGCAGTCGCCGACGTTTGTTGTGCCCAGAGCCGATGAGAATATGCGGCAACAGTTCGCGGTCACAGTGGTGCTGCCAGGCCGACGGGTTGTTGCGCTGGCGCAGCAACCACCAGCATATCAGCCAGAGCAGTGGCAGGCTTGCCAGCCACCACGGGCGCAAAAAGTGAAACTCGGCCATCAGAGATCCCTCCGTAATGCACTGGAACACATCGCCAGCACGGCCAAGAGCAATGCGGCTGCTAATGGCCAGGGATAGAGTTCGGTGAAGGGACGGTAGACCTGTTTGTCCTTCTCCACCGGTTCAAGCTGGTCGAGTTGCTGGTAGATCTGTTGCAGTTCTGCCGTATCGCGAGCTCGGAAATAGCGGCCTCCGGTGGTATCAGCAATCGCCTTGAGGGTTTTTTCATCAAGATCAACCGACGGGTTGACGCGCCGTTTGAACAGGAACGATCCCACTTCCATCGATTCGGCACCGATGCCAATGGTGTAGATTTTCAGGCCGCGCTGTTGGGCCAGTTCGGCCGCTTTAAGCGGGCTGAGAGCGCCACTGTTGCTGGCGCCGTCGGTGAGCAGGATCAGGACGTTTTTGGCGTCCGCTTCTGTGCGCAATCGCTTGATCGCCAGGCCGATGGCATCGCCGATGGCAGTTTTTTTGCCGGCTAGACCCACGACGGCTTCATTGAGCAGGCGGGTTACTGTGGCATGGTCAAAGGTCAGCGGAGCCTGGATATAGGGTTGCTCAGCGAATAGAATCAAGCCGATCCGATCCCCCTGGCGCTGGTCGATGAAGGCTCCAGCGACCTCTTTGAGGGCGGTAAGGCGGTCCACCGCATTGCCAGACAGGCGGAAGTCGTCGGTGCGCATGCTGCCGGACAGATCGACGGCCAGCATCAGATCCCGGCCACTGACCGGTAATTCGATAGGATCACCGAGCCATTGCGGGCGCGAACAGGCGATAATCAGCAGCAGCCAGCCGCTGAGCAGCACGATGCGCCGCCAGCGTCCTTTGGTCGGGCGGAAGGTGGCAGGCGCGGCTCCCTGAAAGGGGGAAAGTTCCGGAACCCACAGCGCTGCGGCTCGGGGTTGGCTGGCTTTGGGCAAAAAACGCCAGGCCAGCCAGGGCAAGGGGAGCAGGGCAAAGGCCCAGGGCCAGATCAGGGTGATCATGAGCGCCTCCCCGAACGTGGCGTCGGCAGTTGTTGCAACCAGCGACGACACAGCTGGATCAGTTCCTGGCCATTGGTCAGGGTGGTATCGCGGCGATAGGGGCTGTCGATCAGGGCTTTGCCCACACCGGAGGAAAACGGCTGATCGTTGAACGGTTGATCGAGAAAGCGCAGCCACGCGTCACCCTCCAGACCGGCACAATCGTGGCGGGGATAGTGAAGGATGGCCATGTGGCGCAGCAGTCGGGACAGCTCTGCGGCCAGCGGCACGCTATCCGGGTGCTGTTGATGGCGGAGTTCCAACTCATGGAGTTGCTGCAACCCGGTACGTCGATAAGCTCGCTGGCGCCAGCGGCGGCGCAGCCAGATTATCAGCAGTGCCGTCACGATTAGCAGGGCGCCCACCAGCCACCAGCCTGGGGCCAACGGCCACCAGCTGACCGGCGGCGGAAGATGGATATCGCGCAGTTGCAGTGGTTGCGGAGTCATCACAGCCCTCCTGCAGCGCCCTGGCGCAGGCACTGGTTGGGTTCGTCGCTGGTGGCGCAGACCAGCAACGTTGCCTGATGTTGTTGACAGAAGTGTTTCAGCGTTGCTAGATGCCGGTTGAATCGCTGTTGATAAGTGTTGCAGAAATGCTGATCCGTACTGTTGATCAGAGCATGGGCGTTTCCGTCGCTGACCGGATAGTAACCGGCCTGGGGCAGTTGGGCTTCCATGGGGTCAAAACAGAAGATCAGACGCAACTGGCAGTGGCGGGTCAACAGGGTCAGCTGTTCTTCAACCTGGGCATCCCACTGGGAAAAATCACTGATTAGCGAGACCAGACTACCGGGACGAGCGACCCGGCGCAGGCGGATCAGGGTGTGATAAAGGCGGTGTTGCGGATCGAACGGTTGGTGCGCCGGGCGTTGCCAGGCCGGAGCGTTGACCATTTGCTGCAACAGGCGTAGCACCCCGCGTTTGCCCGATTGGGGGCGCAGTTCCACATGGCGCTCTTCAGAAAACAGGAAGGCCCCGATACGGTCGCCGTCCTTGAGGGCCTGCCAGCCGATCAGGGCGGCGAGATGGGAAGCCTGCACCGCTTTGAAATGGCCACGGGTCGCGAAAAACATCGGGCGGCGGTAGTCGAGTGCCACCAGCACCGGACGTTCCCGCTCTTCCTGAAACAGCTTGGTATGCGGCTTGCCGGTCCGCGCGGTCACCCGCCAGTCGATGGTGCGGATATCATCACCCTGCTGATAGCTGCGAACTTCGGCAAATTCCATCCCCCGGCCACGCTGGGCGGAGCGGTAGGTCCCGCTTTGCCTGGCCCGACTCAGGGCCGGACGGCGCGAGCTGGCCTCCAGTTGTTCACGCAGGGCGATCAACTGCGGCAGGGTAATGGAAGTTCGTGAATTCATGTCCGAAGCCTGTTTCATGATGATGGTTGCCTGACACCTCTGGGCACGTAGGAATGCCGCTTAAGGGATGGGGATGCGTTGCAGCAATTCGCGTACGAACTGATCGACGTTGATTCCCTGGGCTTCCGCTTCGTAAGTAAGCAGCACGCGGTGGCGCAGCACATCGTAAGCCAGATTCTGAATATCTTCCGGCGTGACATAATCACGGCCCTGCAACCAGGCGCGACTGCGGGCACAACGGTCGAGAGCGATGGTGGCACGGGGGCTGGCACCATACTGAACCCAGCCGGCCAGATCGTCTCCGTAACGGCCCGGTTCGCGGCTGGCGAGAATGATCTGCAACAGGTAGTCCTCCAACGCGTCGGCCAGATAAACATCGAGCACCGCAGCACGAGCCTGCTTCAATTGATGGCGGCTGAGTAGTTCTGTGGGGGCTTCCGGTTGGTGCGCCGCCTCATTGCGAGCCAGTTGCAGAATCTGCCGTTCGGCCTCGGCACTGGGGTAATCGACGCTGACATGGAGCAGAAAACGGTCCAGTTGCGCTTCGGGCAGGGGATAGGTTCCCTCCTGCTCGATGGGGTTTTGGGTGGCCATGACCAGGAACGGTTCCTTGAGCGGGTAGGTGGTCTGGCCCACGGTGATCTGGCGCTCGGCCATGGCTTCGAGCAGGGCCGACTGCACCTTGGCAGGGGCACGGTTGATCTCGTCGGCCAACACCAGATTGTGGAATAGCGGCCCCTGCTGGAACTCAAACTGCCCCTGTTGCGGACGGTAGATTTCGGTACCGGTCAGATCGGCGGGCAACAGATCGGGGGTAAACTGAATGCGGTGGAAACTGCCCTCGAGATGATCAGCCAGCAGGCGAATGGCACGGGTTTTTGCTAACCCCGGTGCCCCTTCCACCAACAGGTGGCCATCGGCGAGCAGGGTAATGAGCAGACGTTCAATCAGGCGAGGCTGACCGATGATCTGCCGTTCGAGGCGCTGACTGAGTTGAACCAGATGCTGTTGAAAGGTTTCCATGAAACGTCTCCACGGTTACGGCGTTTGTGATGGTGTACAACACAGGCTAATCATTGCACTCCTGGAAATCAAGATGGGCTGTGACCGCTACACGACGACCACAGAATGTTACACAGGATGACAGTTTTACTCCCCCGGTCCCTGTCATGGAAAGGTGCAAATGCACAGTTCACAGTTGCCGTGTAAAAAAAAATTGGTCGTGATATGATCAGTCGCCGCAAACGGCGCTTGTCGGCGGCTGTCTGCCGTTAATAACGTATGAGATTTTTTTCTCCCGGAAGGTGGTTCATGTCGGATCTGTCTGAAATTCCCCTCGGAAAAACAACCGAGTATCCCAGCTGTTATGATGCCGGGCTGTTGTATCCTGTTCCGCGTCAACTCAAGCGCGACGAGCTGGCCATTGGCACGGCTCTGCCGTTTTATGGTGAGGATATCTGGAACAGCTACGAACTGTCATGGCTCAATGAACGTGGTAAGCCGGTTGTGGCCCTCGGCCTGTTTCGCTTTCCCTGTACGACACCCAACTTGGTGGAATCGAAGTCGTTTAAGCTTTACCTTAATTCCCTCAACCAGACCCGTTTTGCTGATCAACAGGCCGTTATTGACTGTTTGCAGCGTGATCTCAGCGCAGCCAGTGGCGGTTCTGTCCAAGTGACGTTGAGTGCCCTCGACGATTTGAGCCTGTGGCAGGTGCAACCGTTGGCCGGGGACTGCCTCGATGCTCAGGATCTGGATGTGGAGCATTATCAGCTCAAGGCCGAGTTGCTGCAGGGCGCAGCCGACGGCACGGCAGTGGTTGAAGAAACCCTCTATAGCCATCTGCTCAAAAGCAATTGCCTGATCACCTCGCAGCCCGATTGGGCCAGCGTGTGGATTCGCTATCGCGGCGGCAGAATCGATCGTCAGGCACTGCTGGCTTATCTGATCTCATTTCGTCAGCACAACGAATTTCATGAACAGTGCGTTGAGCGGATTTTTACCGATCTGATGCGCTACTGTCAGCCCGAGTCACTGACCGTGTACGCCCGCTATACCCGCCGTGGCGGATTGGATATCAATCCGTGGCGCAGTACCGAGCCTGGCGTCGCCCCCCAGTGGCGCCTCAGTCGGCAGTAGACTGCTTTCTTATGTCGGAGCACGGCCATGCTGTCCTCCGTTTCAATCAAGGAGTGATCATGATGCAAGAGTCTTCGTCTGTTTCATCGACCAATGTCGATCTCAGTGGTGAAGCCGGGTGGACCCCGTTTAACGCCCCGGCTCTGGTCGGTGCGTCACTGCGCTTTGTCTCCGGTGAGCCGGAAGGAAACCGCTACCGGGTAGGATATTATCGCAATGAACAAGGTGAGTTGCGGGCGCAGGTGTGGTTCGGTCCCGAAACCGAAGGCCCTCCGGGCCATTCTCATGGGGGAGCCATGGCCGCCGTGTTTGATGAGGTGCTTGGTCTGGCGGCCTGGACCGCTGGCTATGCCATTGTTGTCGGCAATCTCAATATCAGCTTTCGCAATATGCTACCACTCGGTTCGGTGGTGACAGTTGAGAGTACTATCCTGTCAGTTGAAGGGCGCAAAATTAAGGTGAAAGGTCGACTGGTCAAGGGAGATACCCTGTTCGCCGAAGCGGAGTGCTTGTGTATTACCTTGCCTGAGAAGTCTTGATCGAGGTACGTCTCTATTACGATGATGTTGTCTGGCGCGATCTGTGGGGGGCCTTGCCCCCCATGTCGCGCCACGAAAAACTTTGAATCCCTTACAGATCCGCATCCAACCGCTGGCGCAAAAAAACCGGAAATTTCGGTAACCCCGACCGATACAATCCATAAAACTTATACGTGATCACACTGCCGATCTCCGGCGGATGGTCCCGCTCGGCATCGCGGAATCCACTGCCGATTTTGACGCGGACACCGTCCGGACGCTCGACCAGCAAGGCCCCGAGCCGTCCCTGGTTACGTCCCTCACCAGGCAGATGACCGACCACGACGGCTTCGGCATCCTGATAGGTTTTTACCTTGAGAATGGAATCGCTGCGCCCCGATTGATAGCAGGCGCGTGGGTCGCGGACGATGAGACCTTCCCCGCCCTGCTGGAGTATTCGCTGCAATACCGTTTCCAGCTGAGCGACCGATTGGACGGGTGTCTGCGCGATAACCCGAGCATATGGGGAGGGATGGTGTTCGCACCAGTCGATGGCCCGCTTCAGCCGTGTCTGAAAGGGACTGTGCGGATCGGGGACGTCGAAAATAGCCAGTTGCAGGGTCAACCAACCGTTATGGGGCTGTTGCTGCATGACGATACTGACGGTGTTTTCAAAGGTATTGCGTCCACCCCAGAGTTCACCTTCTATGGCAAAAGGGGGAAGGTCGCGGGTGAATTCCTCCGGCGGAAACAGTTGGTGGCCGTTTTTGGACCACAACTGATGTCCGTCCCAATAGCCACGAACCCCGTCAAGCTTTTCGCTCATCCACCACCCGACAATATCCTGATCGCCATCGTAGGTCTGTGGGCGTAAAACGTCTGCCGGAATTTCTCCCCACACCAGCTGCGGGCAGAGGAACAGACCGATGAGCAGTAACCAAAGGGGGTTGTGGGGCCGAACTGTCATGACGACTGGAATTGTGGCAGGCGGATATAGGACGTTGTTCCTTTGCCGATGGTACTTTCCACCCAGATTTCACCGTTGTGCGCTTCGATGATGTTTCTGGCGATGGACATCCCCAGCCCCAGACCGCCGACGGCGGTATTGGTGCCGTCAACGCGGTAGAATTTATCAAAGATCCGTTCAAGTTGGGCGGGGGTCATACCAATGCCCTGGTCGGCGACGCTGAGCAGGAAATGCTCTCTCTCCAGTTCTGTGGTTACTGTGATGGCGCCCCCGGCAGGTGAATATTTGATGGCGTTGCTCAACAGGTTTTCAATCACCTGGGCAAGTTTGTTCTGATCAATGAACAGTGGTGTTTCAATGCCGTCAAGACGGGTGATGAAATGGTGTCGCGGGCTGCTGTCACGGTATTGGTCGATCAGCAGTTGCAGGGTGGGTTGCAGGGAGACCATTTTCTGGTCGAGGGTGATGAGCCGCCCCGATTCAATCCGGCTGAGGTCGAGCAGGTCATCGACAATGGCAGCGAGATTTTCTGATTTTGTCGAGATGATCTGCAGATATTCCCGGCGGGTTTCTTCTGGAATATCGTCAGATTCGAGCAGCAGGTCCGAGAATCCCAGCATGGCGGTGAGCGGCGTGCGCAGTTCGTGCGCGGCGGTGGAGATGAACTCACTCTTGAGCCGGGTCATTTCACGACTGCGGGTGACATCCTGAAGCAGGGTGATCGCGCCTCTGGGGACGGCCTCGTTATCGTAGATGGGGGAGAACCGGGCCTGGATAATGCGCATTTCCTGGCGCTCCTGATCCATCATTTCCACATCGAGGGAGGCGCTTTGTTTATCGCCACTGAGAATGGTGGCCAGTTCGTCGCTGAACACCTGACCGGCGACGATGGTTTCAACCTGATGTCCAATCGCCTGCTCCGGGGAAATATCCAGCAGTTTTTGCGCCGTGCGGTTGATCATGGTGATGCGATGATTGAGGTCGGAGACGATCAGACCGTCGGTCAGTGAGGTCAGGATCGCATCGATCTTGTGTCGCGCCGCTTCCGATTCTTTGAGTGCTTCCTGCAGTGCGTGTTCCACTGCTTTCTGGTGGGAAATGTCTTTGTGGGTGCCGGTCAGACGCAGCGGCCGCCCCTGGGGGTCACGACTGACCACCATGCCGCGCCCGAGAATCCATTTCCAGCTGCCCTGCTTGGTTTTCATGCGGAATTCGGTGGCGAAGTGGGAGATCTCTCCACGCATACACTTTTCGTGAACCGGGCGGGTAACTTTGAAATCTTCGGGATGTACCAGCGATTCCCACTGCTCAATCCGTTGTTCGATTTCTTCCGGGGCGTAGCCAAGCATGCGACACCAGCGTTCATCGACGATATTTCTGCCACTGGCGACATCCCAGTCCCAGAAACCGTCCTGGGAACCGTCAAGGGCCAGACGCAGGCGTTCCTCTTTTTCGCGAATCGATTGCTCGGCAATTTTGCGGATGTGCAGGTTCCATAACAGTAAAAAGACCAGCAGCAGAAGCAGGCCGCCAGAGACGCCGACCAGCCAGAAATCCTGTTTAGCGACGGGATAAAATCCGGCGGGGACATTGATCCGCTGGCTGCCTGGGGGCAGTTGTGATTCACTGATGCCGAAGCGTTTGAGTTCGTTGTCATCAAACAGATAAACATTGGCCTCGCCGGTGATGACCGGCAGTTGATCAACCGGAACACCCGCCAGAATCTCTAACGCCAGCTCGGCGGCTTTGCGCCCCTGGGCCTGACCGCTGATCAGTTTGCCGCCGATGATGCCGTCGCCGAGGAAGAAATCCCAGAAGCTGTAGATGGGAACCGGAGCGACTTGCCGCAGCGTGTGGATGGTTTCACGGAATGACATCACCGTTCCGTCTTTGCGGGTGATGACACTGCTGAGAAAAATCAACTGGCCCGATTTGAGTCCTGCAACCCGTTTTTGTAAGGCTTCCGCAGGGATATCGCGCCATGTTGTGACCTTGAGAGGGCCGCTGTAGCGCTTCAGGTTGCGCTCAATGTCCTTGTTGATGGCCAGGTCCGTCGCCCCGAGTTTGCTGCCGATGAGGATCAGTTCGCTGGTGTTCGGATTGAGTTGCAGGGCAACATCGAGGGTGGCTTTGACACTGAGCGTCTCGGCAACGCCGGTGATGCCCGTCTGGCCGCCAAGTAGGTCGGACTGGAAATCATTTACGCCACAAAAAACAATGGGCAATGTTTTGAACAGGTCGTCGTGATGGTCCAGGGCAAAATTGAATGCATCGTTATCCGTAACCAGAATCAGATCAAAGCGGTGGTGGCGAAGTTTGTATTGCAACAGTTTCGAGTAGCGGTGCAGATAGTCCTGACCCGGATTGCGTTTGGTGTCCATGTATTCAATGTGGAGACGGACGGGGATTTTACCGCGGCGAAATTGCTCGTCGATCCCTTTCATCAGCTCGTCGGTCCAGGTTAATCCGGCATGATAGGAGTGGAGCACCAGCACATTGGGGCGGGGCCCAGTCGCCGCCCGTGTTGGAGAGATCCCACAGGTTGTCATCCCCAGAATAAAGAACAGGACGGTCAACAGGAGGGATGTGGGACGCTGTCTCATTGGTAATCAATCTCCAAAAGTGGCTACGCGGTTGATCGTGAGCCCCATTATGCCGACAAAAAATCAGCACGTGTAAATTCTAATGATTAGACATTCAAATTATAGCCTGCTGTCCATCCTGTGGCAACTTGACCGCCGGCATGATAGGATAACGCTTCTTTTTTTAACTGATGGAAACCATGGCTGAAAAAAACATGCGCTTTGCCACCCTGCTGGTTGTCTGTGTGGCCCACTTTCTAATGCCTTTCATGATGTCGGCAGTGGGGATTGCCCTGCCGGTGATCGGTCGTGAATTTGCCGCCAGTGCGGTGCAGTTGGGACTGGTGGAAACCAGTTATGTTGCCTCGGCCTCGGTCTTTCTGCTGGCCATGGGGCGGCTGGGCGATATTATCGGCCGTCGGCGGATTTTTCAGTGGGGGTTGAGTGTTTTTACCCTGGCGGGTGGATTGATCTCCCAGGCGCAACGTATCGAAATGATCATCGCGTTGCGCTTTTTTCAGGGGATGGGTGGCGCCATGGTGATGGCGACAACCATGGCCATTGTCGTGGCGGTGTTTCCCGCGCGTGAGCGAGGTAAGGCGCTGGGGATTGCCGTGGCGAGCGTCTATGCCGGGATCTCCTGCGGTCCCTTTATCGGTGGCACCCTTGTCAGCCTGTTTGGCTGGCAGGCAATTTTTTATCTGTGCATTCCGCTGGGGTTGACCGCCTGGCTGGTGACCACCACCATGTTACATGGCGAGTGGGTGGGGGCGGCCGGTGAGCCCTTTGACTGGCGGTGAGCCTTGATTTACGCGGCGTCGATTGTCGCCGCTGTGGTGGGCGCCACCCATTTGGCAGCGGGGTATGTTTTCTGGGCCTTGCTGGGGGCGGGGCTTGTTGGTATCGGGGTGTTTTTGTGGTTTGAGTCACGCCAGCGTTATCCCCTGCTTAATGTTGATTTGCTGCGCCATAACCGGGTTTTTGCCCTGAGTAATCTGGCGGCCATGTTCAACTATGCCGGCACCTTCAGTATTACTTTTTTCCTCAGCCTGTTCTTGCAGGTGGTCCTCGGTTACCCACCTCACCAGGCGGGTCTGATCCTGATTATCCAACCCGTTGTCCAGACGGTGTTCTCGCCGGTGTGTGGCTGGCTGTCGGATCGTTACCCGGCGGACCGGGTGGCAACCGCGGGGATGGCATTGTGCGCGGTGGGCATTGCTCTGGCGGCAACCTTGACGGCAACGACGCCTCTGTCGTTCCTTGTCATCATTCTGGTGGTTCTCGGCCTGGGGTTTGCGTTATTTTCATCGCCCAATACCCGCGTCATCATGAGCAGCGTCGCCGAACGGGATCTGGGGGTGGCCTCGGGCTTTTCCGCCAGTATGCGTACGCTGGGGATGATGACCAGCATGACCACGGTGACGGTGATTTTCTCCTTGCTGATGGAAGGACAGGCGATTACCGTGCAGAGTCAGGCCTTGTTTATTGACAGTATGCATGTGGCCCTGCTGATTTTCAGCGGTTTGTGCGCGATTGCCGTTCTCAGTTCCTTTGGCCGCCACCAGTCCGTATAGCGGTGGTGTTCTTTCACTTTTTGGAGGTACTCAACGATGAGTGACCATCGTATTCCCCGGACCGAATCCGCTTACAGCTATCCCCTGCTGATCAAGCAGTTGCTGCATTGTCCGCTGGTCAGTTGTCCCGAACAGGAAATTATCTATCGTGATCAGTTGCGTTTTACCTATCGTGATTTGCACGAGCGGGTGTGCCGACTGGCCAATGCCCTGCTGAGTATGGGGGTTAAAGCCGGTGATACGGTGGCCGTGATGGATTGGGACAGCCATCGCTATCTGGAGTGTTTCTTTGCCGTGCCGATGATCGGGGCGGTGCTGCACACGGTCAATGTCAAACTCTCCTCGGAGCAGATTCTCTACACCATTGATCATGCCGAAGATAACGTATTGCTGGTGCATCGCGACTTCGTGCCGATTATCGAGCAGATCAAGGGGCGGATCGCCACCGTGGATCACTATATTCTGCTCAACGATGGCGGTGAGCCGCTGACCAGCTCGGTTCCGTTCAGTAGTGAATATGAACAATGGCTGGCCGAGGCGTCGCCCTGTGCTGAGTTTGGCGATTTTGACGAAAACACCCGTGCGACCACCTTTTATACCACCGGAACCACCGGCATGCCAAAGGGGGTTTACTTCAGCCACCGCCAGTTGGTGTTGCATACCATGGCGGTTTTAGCCGCACTCGGCACCCCGCAGCAACAGGGTCGCATCCATCAGGGCGATGTTTATATGCCCATTACCCCTATGTTTCATGTCCATGCCTGGGGACTGCCCTATGTGGCGACGGCCCTGGGGGTTAAACAGGTCTATCCCGGCCGCTATTCGCCGGAGATGCTGTTAGAACTGATTGATCATGAACAGGTCACCTTTTCCCACTGTGTGCCGACGATTCTCCACATGCTGTTTAAAAGCCCCCACATTGACAATGTCGATTTAAGTCGCTGGAAGGTGATCATCGGCGGAGCGGCCATGTCGCGGGCGCTGTGTGCCGAGGCGTTGCAACGGGGGATTGATATCTTTACCGGTTATGGCATGTCGGAAACCTGCCCGATTCTCTCTCTGGCTCATCTGGATGAGGAGATGCTGGCCCTGGATCAGACGGCTCAGGCGGAGATTCGCTGCAAGACTGGCCGGACTATGCCGCTGGTCGATGTGCGGGTGGTCAATGACAAGATGCAGGAGGTGCCTCGTGATGGCCAGTCCAGTGGCGAGATTGTCGTGCGAGCGCCGTGGCTGACCCAGGGCTATCTCAAGGATACGCGCAATTCGGAAAATCTGTGGCAGGGGGGATATCTGCACACCGGTGACGTGGCTGTGCGCGATAACCGGGGCTATCTGAAGATCACCGACCGTACCAAGGATGTGATCAAAAGCGGTGGGGAATGGATCTCGTCGCTGGAGCTGGAGGATATTTTCTCCCATCATCCGGCTGTCGCTGAAGTGGCGGTAATTGCCCAGCCTGACGAAAAATGGGGCGAGCGGCCGCTGGCGCTGGTGGTACTCAAAGAAGGACTGGAAACGCCGCCGGGCAAACGCGATCTGCTGGCCCTGCTGCACGAGTATACCGAGACCGGAGTAATCTCAAAACAGGTGGTATTGACACGGGTTAAATTTGTCGATGGTATCGATAAAACCAGTGTCGGTAAAACGGATAAACGCACCCTGCGTGACAAGCACCTTGGCTGATCCAATACCCAGGCTTGAAAAAAATGGCCGGGGGGACTAAAGTGGTTGGCGAAATGTTGACGGGAATGGAGTTCTCCCGGTAACCGCCTGGGTGGTGTCAGGCTAATGACTCCTGTATGGGGGCCTTGTATCCGTGGCTTTTGTACAGGAGTTTTTTGTTGTGGAGTACACCGTGTGTCACCACCGTGGTGGGTGTGGTGTTTAACGTTGAGGAGTTGGATAATGCCGATACGCTGGGATGTGCGGGAACACCTGAGCCTGGGATGGTTTGTGTTGCGCTGGCTGCTGATTGTTGCCCCGGTGGCCATTCTTATCGGATCGAGTGTCGCGTTTTTTCTTTGGTTGCTGGCCGAGGCGACCCATACGCGCTGGGCGTATCCCCAACTGGTTTACCTGTTGCCGTTGGCCGGGATCTTCATCGTCATGGTTTATCATCATGTCGGTGGAACATCGGCGGCGGGCAACAATCTGGTTGTGGAACAGATTCACCAGCCCGGTGCCGGTATTCCCAAACGGATGATGCCGTTGGTGCTGTTTGGCACCATCATTACCCACCTGTTTGGTGGCTCGGCGGGGCGTGAGGGAACTGCCGTGCAGATGGGTGGCAGTATCGCCCAGGTTTTTACCCGGCCGTTCAGGTTGAATGATGGCGACACGCGGATTCTGTTGACCTGCGGGGTTGCCGCCGGTTTTGGCGCGGTCTTCGGGACACCGCTGGCCGGGGCGATCTTTGCCCTCGAAGTGCTGGCGGTGGGCAAAATGCGTTATGAAGCGTTGATCCCCTGTCTGCTGGCCAGCGTTATTGGTGATCTGGCCTGCACCGCCTGGGGGATCGGTCATACTCAATATCAGATTGTTGCCCCGGAATTACAGATTGACGCCGTTGTCGCCCATGTGTCGATTCCGCTGGCTGCGAAAGTCATGCTGGCATCGGTTCTGTTCGGACTGGCCGGTTTTCTGTTTGCCGAAATTACCCATGCCCTGGCCGGACTGTTTAAACGTTATGTGACCCGCTACTGGCTGCGGCCGGTGGTGGGGGCGCTGCTGGTGCTGGGGATCAGTGCACTACTTGGAACCCGTGATTATCTGGGGCTGGGGGTTGGCTCGGCCTCCGCCGACGGCATCTCCATCGTCAATGCCTTTGCCGGTGTCGGGGTGACACCGTGGAGTTGGTGGTGGAAGTTGTTGCTCACTGCCATCACGCTGAGCAGTGGTTTTAAAGGTGGTGAAGTGACGCCGCTGTTTTTTGTCGGTGCTACCTTGGGGGCCGCTCTGGCCGGGTGGCTCAATGTGCCGGTGGATCTGCTGGCTGGTATCGGTTTTATCGCCGTCTTTGCCGGAGCCACCAATACGCCACTGGCCTGTACCCTGATGGGGGTGGAGTTATTCGGCGCCCAGTATCTTGAATATTTTGCCATCGCCTGCTTCCTGTCCTACCTGTTCAGCGGCCATTCCAGCATCTATCTGTCCCAGCAGATTGCCGCGCCCAAAGGTGGTGTCAATCATTATCAGGGGATGGCTACCCTCAAGTCGGCCCGTGATGCCCGACGTCCTTGGTGGCGCCGTCACCAACCCTGAGTGTCAATTTTATGGAGTAACCGATGTCCGATTTCAGTCATCCAACGTTGCAAACCATTTATCAGCGACGCAGTATCCGCAAATTTACCGACCAACCGGTGACGGATGAAGATCTGCAGACCATTCTGCACGCGGCCAATCAGGCGCCCTCCGCGCATAATCAGCAGTCATGGCATTTCATCGTTGTTGCGGGTGAAAAAAAGCGCCAGTTGGCCGAGCTGGTCAGCCGTCGGGCAACGGATTTTCCCAAGGCCTCTTCTGCCCTGTTACGCATGGCGGCGCGCAGTATCAAGACGGCTCCGGTGATTATCGCCGTGGCCAATACCGGTGAGCTGATTGAACACGGTACCCGCCTGTTTCAGCTGGAAGATGCCGGAGTCAGCAGCGATTTCTTCCGGACCATGGAGATCCAGAGTTCGGCGGCCGCTGTTGAGAATATGTTGCTGGCTGCCACGGCTTTGGGGTTGGGAAGCGTGTGGTTGGGAGTTCTCTTTCTGATCAAGGAAGAGGTGATGAGCTTTCTTGGTGAGAAGCATGGTGAGTTTATGGCTGTGATCCCGGTTGGTTACGCTGAGCGGGACAGCCGGGGGCCACAAAAAAGAGCGACTGAAGTGGTCGTGCGTC
>PKUE01000168.1 GCA_002869685.1 Desulfuromonas sp. | reverse complement strand
TCCTTGGGATGGTTGAGGATATCGGCCAGCCGGTCCACGGACAGCAGCGCCTGCTGAAATTCGTTCCACAGATTGACCAGCCGCAACACCGGCCCGGAAAACTGCCCGGCAAACATCTGAAAGGCGATCAGCTGGTCGATGGACAGATCGCCGACCAGCACCGCCTTGACGCCGAAGAACAGAATCGAGATGGTCATCAGCTTCTGCAACGCCCAGGCCACGGCGCTGGAGATATTGGCCATATTACCGAGTTTAAAACTGGAGCGCACGTAGTTGCCGAGATGATCTTCCCAGCGCTTTTGCATCGAGCCTTCTACGGCCAGGGATTTGACCGTCTGCACGCCGGTGATCGACTCGACAAGGTAAGAATTAGAGGAAGCAGCCATCTGGAATTTGTCTTCAAGACGCCGCCGCAACTCAGGGGTAATAAAGAAATAGATCAGACCAATCACGGCGACAAAGCCAATGACGATCAGGGTCAGTTTGACGCTGTACACCAGCATGACGGCAACAAACACCAAGGAAAAAAAGGAGTCGATCACCACGGAAACAGCTTTGTTGGTGATAAATTCGCGGATGGTGTCCAACTCGCGCACCCTGGCGGCGATATTGCCGACTTTGCGGTTCTCGAAATACATGAACGGCAACGCCAACAGATGATGAAACAGTTTAGCGCCGAGTTTGGCATCCAGCTTACTGGCGGTGTGGACGAAGATGTAGTTGCGGGCGATGTTGAGCAGCAGTTCAAACACCGTCACCGCCAAAAAAGCCACCGCCAGGATATCCAAAGTGGTCATGGATCGGTGGACAATGACCTTGTCGAGAATCACCTGGGTGAACAGCGGCGTGACCAGACCGAACAACTGCACGACAAACGAGCCCAACAGCACTTCGCCGATGATGCGCTTAAAATTGGCCAGCTCAGCCAGAAACCATTTAAAGCCGAACGCCACCTGGCCACTGAGCATTTTGTGGCGGATGATGATGAAATCGTTGTTGCAGCGTTCTTTGAGCTCGGCAAACGACAGTTCCTCGGTTTTGCGCGCTTCGGGCACAAACACCAAGGCTTTTTCGTGTTCCGTATCGAGACGCAACACCGCCAGATAGTCGCCGTCCGCACAGCAGGCGATGGCGGGGAGCGGGTAGTGTTCGGCAAGTTTCGCCGGATCGACGGTTTTACGTTTGGCCTTGAATTGATGTTTGCGGGCAATGCGCAGTAATTCCTCCGGCGACAAAGTTTCCGGCTGCACGGCGAACTCTCTGGCGATGGCCCGCATATCGACATCGACATTATTGAGACGAGCCACGACATTAAAACACAACAAGCCGCTGTGAATGGCAGTTTCTTCCATGTTTCAATCCTTACTTGGTATGATTACGACATTATCGAATCATGGTGAGGTTCAAAAATCCGACCGGAATTGGTAGGCGGAGAGCAGAGTCAGTTGGTTCAGTGCCGTCATCTGCTCGATCTCATCAAGCCGCACCTGGAGTTGCTGTTCAAGCAGATCAAGCTGCTGACCGATTTGGGTTACCTGATCGCGCAGTTGTTGCTGGGACAGCCGTGTCATCATATCGCGCTGCTCTTCCAGAGTGCGGCGCGTGCGTGACCAGTGCTGCGCGTTATAAGGGGATTGATCAGCGCGGTATTTCAACGTCTGATAGCGCGTGGTCAGTTCGGCAACCTTTTTTTCGCGTTGTAATTGCAGGTATTCTTTTTCGAGCTTGAGTCGCTCAAACTGAGCGAGATCGCCAAAACCGTTAAACAAATTGACGTCCAAGGTGATCCCACAGGAAAAGTTGGTGTCGTCCAGGTCGCTGAACGCCTGGGACCAGTCACTTGAATCACGGCCGTAAAAAGTATAGGAGGAATAAAGATTCAGGGTAGGTAGAAAGCGGCGCAGTGCCATATCGACTTCATTCTGCTTGGCCTCAATAGCCAAGTCCAGCGCCTGTACTTCGGGCAACAAGGCAATGGTGACAGGAGAAGCGTCGCTGGCAGCGAGCGGTACGAAGGTTGTTGTCAGCTCGTAACATTGCCCGCTCAACTCCGTCAATGCCCACAGAATATCTGAAAACTGGCGCTCCAGTTGTTCGACAATTAACCGGGTTTCCGCCACGTCAATGGCCAGTTCACCGACTTTGATCCGGTCTACGGTGCCGGCCTGGTATAAACGTTGGCCTAGGGCATAACGCTCTTCAGCCAGCTCAAGGCGCTGCTGCTGAATATTCTGCTGCGTCTGTAATCGCCAGCCGCGCGAGAACAGGTCGAGTACCTGTAACGACACATCCTGCTCACGCTGTTCTTTTTGACGACGTGTTTGTTCCGTTTCCAGTTTGGCGCTATCGACACGAAGCGAGCGAGTACCGAAATCATACAGGGTATAATTAAGTGACAGAGTAGCGACATTTTTCCACTTGCTGCCGGACGAACTGATTACCGTGCCGCCGACGGAATCAAGCCCGCCGCTCGATTCCGTAAAATCCTTGAACCATTCATTGCTGTAGCGAAAAGACACCGT
>PKUE01000049.1 GCA_002869685.1 Desulfuromonas sp. | reverse complement strand
TTCCGTTATACTTTACGGATTCGGTTCGCCGCCCTTGAGGTCGGCAAATCCAGCAACTCATCATCGTTGAGGTAAAACGTTGATGACACTCTTTCGCCTATTTCTATCTCTGGTGTGGCACCGATCTAACGGGTGGGACGCAGCCCACCCTACAGCAGTCTGTTATTTAGCATCAAAGTCCTTCCGTTCAGCAGCGCCGAACGAAGAGAACGGTCATCGTGATGTTTGTCGGCAAACTGTTTGAGCGGTAGCGAGTTTTTGCCGACATCACGGTGTAAGTGAACGCAGAGAGGGAACCCGATAGGGCGCAAAGGTCGGGAGTCGATTTTGCGCCACTTTTGTCGACGTAAAAGTGGCCCGACGTGTGGGCGCGGAAGCCCACGTCACGTGGGCACCAACCATGAGAACGGATGAGGTTCGCCTGAGCGATTGTTTGAATATCAGAACCACAGGAGATCAAGGGCAACGTCAAGGTCGCCGGGTTTCGTCCCGGCAGACGACACCCTTTTGACTGGCCGCTCAAAAGGGTACAAAAACCGGCTGAACTTCTCCTGACCCTAAATTTACCGACACTCAGTCTGATTCCGTCATGCCTCACGGATTCGGCTTGTCGCATCAAGAGGAATATTGGATAAACACGTCCTGTGTTTCCCAATAACGCAAGCCGAAAATACAATTTCCGTCTTGCTTACACCATCAGAGATGGTGGTCGCCCGTCTATGGGCTCCACAGACGGTTTCCAACCGTCTGTCAGCTCGGCAAATCGTGTGACTCGTCAGCTTTGGTGTAAAACGTTGATAACACTCTTTCGATTTACTCTATCTCTGGTGTGGCACCGCTCAAACGGGTGGGACGCAGCCCACCCTGCTGCGTAAATCATTTTATTGCGTGCTGAATCAACTGAATTTACGCTGGAGGATCACATACCTGCGTGACACAGGGACAATTCTTCGGATCGCGCTCACCGATGGAATCCTTGTTAATCGAAATACTCTCTTCAACCCGGTCAATATCAAAGCCAGCCATCTTGTAATTACCAATCTGCATCAAAGGACGCACAATCAGCAGTGGTTCGTCGACCATCAGCGCCAGAGCCTGTGCTTCGCTCACTTCAGCCGGTTTAACCTCACCGGCTTTAACGCGCGGATTGGTTGGATTGAACCACTCGGCAACCGGCAGGTCGCCAAAGAAGGGACGCAGAGTTTCTTCGGACCAGCCGGTGGTGAGCAGGTCGCGTACATCCAGTTCATGTCCCGACGCTTCTAGAATTTCCTTTTGTTTTGCATTGCCTTTGCAGCCGGGTTTTTCCCAGAAAATAATCTTGGCCATTGCTGTTCTCCTCAATAAAAAAGGCTGGACGAATCATCGCCCAGCCCCGTTGCTGTTGTGGTTACTTACTTCAGTGTAAGAATAGTTATTATGTCATATCCGTTCCGTTGCGGTCAAACCTTCTCCATTGATTGGCCCGGTGGTCAGGCAGAATTCCGGCGGCATCATGCTGATGATCTGCCAGCCGGGCAGGGGGCTCAGATTGTTTCCGGCGGTGAAAATGCGGATATTGTCTTTACGGTCAATGGCAAACAGCGGAATCGTCCCTTCAAACTGCTGCTCGATAAATTTGTCAAAGGTGAACGTCTCGGTCAGTTTGGTGGTGTGCACTTCACCGCCCTGTTCAAGCATTTCGCGCAATTTATGGAAGGTCACATTCGCGCCGAACAACCGCTGTCCGCGATTCTTGGCGTTGACCTGCATTTTCTCGGATTTCTCGTTGTCGGCGCGGGTCTGCAGGGAGTAGATGTTCTCCTGCCCGAGGTCGATGCGGTAATGCATGATGGCATTGACGTTGAGTGATTCGCGGCTCGACAGGGCCAGCAGACGCCCGAGGCCCACCATATCGAGATGGCGATCAGCGTGTTCGGAAATGGCATTGCCAAAGTAGGTTGGCAGGCCGTCCATGCGCGCTTTGGAGATTTTTTCCCAACTTGAATCAGCCAGGCGGACGCGGAAGCCGTTCTCGGTCAGTGATTTGCCAATGGCGCGGGCAACCGGGTTGGCACCGATAATCAGGAAACCACGCGGCTCCGGTTCGGCCACTCCCAGCCACAGGGCGATGGGGCGGGCCGTAGCACTTTGCAGCAGCACCGTGCCGATGATAACCAGAAACGTCAGCGGCACCAGCAGGGCGGCATCCTTAAATCCTGCCTGCTCCAGTTGCAGGGCAAACAGGGCGGAGACCGCCGCCGCAACAATGCCGCGCGGGGCGATCCAAGCCAGCATGTGGCGCTCCGGCCAACTGAGGCTGGAGCCGATGGCCGACAGCATGATGTTGAGCGGGCGGGCGAGAAATTGGATGGCGAGAAAGATGTACAACGCTGACCAGCCCAGTTGCTTGAACGAGGCAAAATCCAGGCGGGCGGCAAGAATGATAAACAGCAGCGAGATCAACAGAATGCTGAGGCTTTCCTTAAAGTCGAGAATCTCTTCCATATCGACATCGGGCATGTTGGCCAGCCACATGCCGAGAACCGTCACGGTGACCAGACCGGATTCTGGCTGTAACAGGTTGGACAGGGCAAAGGTGCCGAATACCAGAGCCAGAGCCGAGACATTGTGCAGATATTCCGGCAGCCAGTGATGGCGGATGATCTGGCCGAAACCGTAACCACCTGCCGCACCGATGACAAATCCCACCAGCACAATATTGCCGAAACTGATCAGGGTGTGGCCGATGGCGTCCTGACCGCCACCACTGATAATGAATTCATAAACCAGAACGGCCAGCGACGCCCCGATGGGATCGATGACAATCCCTTCCCAGCGCAAAATGCTTGAGATGGCCGCCGTCGGGCGCACCGTACGCAGCATGGGGGCAATGACTGTCGGGCCGGTAACCACCGAGATGGCGCCGAACAGAAAGCACAACTCCCAGCAGATTCCTGTGGCAAGGCGGGTGGCTACGGTGGTGATAATCCAGGTGATGAACATGCCGAACGAGCACATGTTGCGTACCACCAGATGCATCCCTTTGATCTCTCGAAACTTCAGGGTCAGACTGCCTTCAAACAGTATGACGGCAACACTCAGAGAGACGACAGGAAACAACAGGTCGCCAAGAAACTGGTCGGGATTGAACAGCTTAAAGGTTGGTCCGGCCAACAGCCCGGTGAGCAACAGAAAGATGATGGCGGGCAGTTTGACGCGCCAGGCCAGCCATTGACACAGGCTGCTGACGACAAAAATAGAGGCAAACAGGGCGACGGTGCTATCAATCATATGAACAATCCGTGTGGGTGAGACGGCATCAAAAAGAGTTCTTAATCTATCGTGATGCGCGAATGTCGGCAACGAAAAACACCCTCTGGCGTCATTAAAACCCAGTCGTATCGACAGAGGGGATGTGGTATGTATCGAGACATGTTTTTATTTCTTCCGTTGTCCCGGTGAAACAATGCTGGGGACGATGGGATGTGATGATGGAGTTGTGATGTCCACGGTGGAACCGATCTTTCTGAGCGTTTTTATCCTGACCCTGGTGGCGATGATGGTGGTGGCCTTCAGCGGGCATGGGCGCATGGGTGGTGGCGTGCAGTTTTCGCTGGGAGGGCGACGCTCCGGGGCCTGGCATGTCTCCGGGGCGATCATCGGCACTCTGGTTGGTGGTGCCTCGACCATCGGCACTGCCCAGCTGGCATTCATCTACGGTCTTTCGGCCTGGTGGTTTACCCTTGGGGCCGGATTGGCTTGCCTGTTTCTTGGTAGTTTTCTGGCGATTCCCCTGAGGCGCACCCAACTGGAAACCATTCCTCAGTTTATCCAGCAACATTACGGCGCCAGAGCACGGGTGGCAGCCAGTCTGTTCTCGGCCAGTGGCATGTTCATTCAGATTGTCGCCCAGTTGTTGGCGTGTGGGGCGATTCTGGCTGCGCTGTTCGGTTTGTCACTGAGCTGGAGTGCCCTGTTGGCCTGTGGGCTGGTGCTTGTCTTCAGCTATGGCGGGATGCGTGGCGCCAGTCGTCTCGGCTTGATGAAGTTGCTGCTGATCTATCTGACCATGGTGATTGCCGGTGTGATCGCCTATCGCAGTGGTGGCGGCTGGAGCGGTTTTCGTTCGGTCTTTCCCGCTGAGCCCTGGTTCAACCTGTTCGGTTATGGGGTGCAGCAGGGAACATCGGATCTGGTGTCGATGCTGGTGGGGGTGATCTCTACTCAAACCTATCTGCAGGCGATCTTTTCGGCGCGCGACGTCACCACCGCCCGACGTGGTGCTCTGCTCAGTGCCGTGCTGATTCCGCCACTGGGCGTGTTGGGGATCGTCGTCGGTCTGTTCATGCGCCAGCAGTTTCCTGACATTCACAGTGCATTGGCGCTGCCCGAGTTTATTCTGCACTACTTTCCGCCCGCTTTGGCCGGACTGGCATTTGCCACTCTGCTGATTGCTGCTGTAGCCACCGCCGCTGGGTTGTCTCTTGGCGTCGCCACAACGTTGCGGGTGGATCTCCTTGGCAGCCGCACGTTTTTGAATTATTCCGATCTGTTGCAGCGGCGTGTGCTGATTCTGCTGATTGTTTGTGGGGCCTTTGTGCTGCTGTTGTTCAACCTTGGTTCGGCGATCATGGCCTGGAGTTTTCTCTCCATGGGATTGCGCGGGGCGACACTGTTTCTGCCGGTACTGATGGCGGTTCTGCTGCCACGCCGGGTGACTGGTCGGGCCGGGATGTGGGCAATTCTCCTCGCGCCCAGTTGTGTCATCGTGACGGGTGTGCTCGACGTTGGTGGGCTTTCGCCGTTGTATTGGGGGCTCGGTTGTTCGGCCCTGATCCTGGTTGCCGGTGCCATGAAAAAGGGCCATTAAGCCAAGGAGAATATTTTTATGCTCCCGGAATAAAATTGCTGCGAAAAAAAGTTTGACTTCGGTCTAGGCTTTTGTTAGAACTAACTCCGCTCTGACAGAGCAGAGCACATAGCAAAAATGTGCGGGAATAACTCAGTGGTAGAGTGCAACCTTGCCAAGGTTGACGTCGCGAGTTCGAATCTCGTTTCCCGCTCCATTTATAGAAAAGCCTGATCCTTGGATCAGGCTTTTTTTGTGTCCGGAATCAGCGCTGCATTGAGCATATCTCTACGCTGTTTTATCCGCACAAGACACTCTCCTTCAACCGTGATGCGCTGCCAAGTAAAAGAGGCCGGCTATGGAACGTTTGCGGAAAATCTGCAACGCGCCGATTTTTTGCTCCTGGGTGATCAGTCCCCTTCTTGATCTGGTTTTGCCGAAATTGCATTCATCAGTTTTGTCAGCAGACCGACGGCCTCTTCAAAGGCAAAGGAATCGATCAATCGCCCGAGACGAACGGCTTCATCATCAAACACACTGTTGATTTGAGCGCGCAGGGTAGTGAACAGATCCATGGCTTCCAGGTCGTCTGTGGCCAGCAGTCGTTCCAGTTCTTCAAGTTTCGGTTGCAGGTCAGACCAATCGACCGGGGCAGAAATGGCTACCGGTGACGGCAGTCTTTTCAAAGCGATCACAAGGGGTTGAAGTTGCTGATCCAGCGCGTCAAGCTGCAGCGAAATGACCTGATCCGGTTTCTCCTCTTTAATACTGAGCTCCAACTGGCGGGCAATGGCCTGTATTTTTGGCAGACCGATGGTGCCGGCGACGCCTTTCAAGGTGTGCGCCAGACGCTGAGCGTCATCCTTTTCACCGTTTGCCAGCAGCTCCCGGATTTTTTGGCTGTCGTCAGCGTGTTCCTGACCGAACCGCTTGAGAAAGCCGACCAGACGGGCTGACTTGCCCCGCACGCTGCGCAGGCCCAGAGCATAGTCGAATCCTGGAATCGCTTCGGGGTTAAAAGCGATCTGCTCCGGCTCGTTATGATTCGTTACGGGAACAACTTTGGGGATTCGGGCTTCGACCGGTTCGGGTAACCATTCCAATAAAATTTTATAGAGCAGGAGCGGATCGACCGGTTTAGCGATGTGGTCATTCATTCCAGCGGCTTTGCAGCTGTTCTGGTCCTCATCAAAGGCGTTGGCTGTCATGGCAAGGATCGGGGTCTGTTGATAGGGCTCCAGTTCGCGGATACGGCGGGTTGCCTCCAGACCGTCCATCACCGGCATCTGGATATCCATCAGGATCAGGTCGTAACGGTTGTGTTGAGCCTGTTCCAGCGCCATCAGACCATTTTCGGCCACATCAACCACCAGGCCGATGTTGCGCAGCAGTTCCAGTGCCACCTCCTGATTCAGAGGGTTGTCCTCAACGAGGAGCAGGTGCTGACCGGCATGGCAGGCCAGTCTGCTCTCGAAATTGCGCAGGGTCCCATTGTATTCACAGTAATTCTGCTGAAGCATCCCTTCCAGAGAGAGTTTCAGCGAACCGGGGGTGATCGGCTTGGCAATAAAGCCGATGAAGCCGTATTTATGCAGGATTTCGGCATTATTGGGATAGGTGCCACTGACTAAGACCAGCTTTGGTGGTGCCACCAGTACTTCATTGTTAATCATCTGTGCGGCTTCAAGACCGTTGGTCCCCGGCATTTCCCAATCGAGTAAGACCAGTTCGTATGGGACGTGGTTCTTATCGGCCATGCTGACACTGCCCACAGCTTCGAGTCCTCCACTGACGGCGGTGACATTGCACTGCAGTTGCTTGAGCATGTAGACCAGTACTTCGAGCGCTTCGGGATGGTCGTCAGCGACCAGAACTCGAGTGCCCGGAGAAATGGGCTCGGGCAGCGATTGCTTGGCCTGATACTCCACCGTGCCAAAGGGCAGTTCCACCCAGAATTTGCTGCCGAATCCGGGGCCGCTTTCGACGCCGATTTTACCACCCATCAGTTCCGTCAGTCGTTTGGAAATGGCCAGTCCCAGTCCGGTGCCACCGTACTGTCGTGTGGTTGAGCGGTCGCCCTGTTCAAACGCCTGAAACAGCTGACGTTGTTGCGTTTCTGTCATGCCGATGCCGGTATCGCTGACACTGAAACGGATCCAGATCAGATCGTTTTCGTGTCGCAGTTGCTTGGCGTGAAGGGAGACACAACCGGTGTTGGTAAATTTGACGGCATTGGCGGCAAAGTTGAGCAGAATTTGCCCCAGACGCAGGCCATCCCCGTGGAGATAGGGGGGGAGATCGGCGATATTGGTGATGAATTCCAGACCTTTGTCGGCAGCTTTCTCCATCAGCATCGATCGTACGGTATCGATCACCAGTTCCAGCGCAAAATCCGTTGGTTCGAGCACCATTTTCCCCGCCTCGATTTTTGAAAAATCGAGGATGGCGTTGATGATACTCAGCAGGTGCTGGGCGGCATCGGAGACTTTGACCAGTTGCTCCACCTGTTGCGGGCTGGCATCCCGCTTGAGCAGGTGGGTCAGACCGATTATGGCGTTCATTGGCGTGCGTATTTCGTGGCTCATGTTGGCGAGAAACGCACTCTTGGCCATATTGGCCTCTTCGGCACTTTCCTTGGCAATGCGCAATGCTTCCGCGGCCTGACGTTCGGCAGTGACATCGTCAAACATGGCAACGAGGCTGCTTTCAGCGCCATCAATGACCAACTGTTTCGCCTTGGAGCGGGCCCAGAAGCGACTGCCGTCTTTACGGCACAACAGGATATCCCCGGAACTGTATTCACCGTCGGTTTCCAGAGATTCGCGGACAGATTTTCCTACGTTGATGTATTCGGCGTCGCTGGCATACCAGACACGTGTTGACAGGTTCAACATTTCGCCCGGACCATAGCCGAAAATCTCTTCCATTCTGCGGTTGCAGCGGATGATCACCCGGTCTTTGATCTGGGCGATACCACTGCTTGCCGCATCGAAAATGGCCTCCATTTTCAGATTGCTTTGTTCGAGCTCGCGGGTACGGGCGGTCACCATATCCTCCAGTTGCTCGAGCAATTCGGTCTTGGCCTGTTCGCTGGCTTCGGCGCGTTGTTTGGCTTGGAGAAGCGCTTCTTCATGCTGCTTGGCTTCTGAGATGTCGCGGACGATTCCGACGGCGTGCCAGGCGTTGTACAGATAAACCGCTGACAATGACAGGGCGATGGGGATTTCACGGCCATCTTTACAAATGGCATTGAGTTCTACTGTGTGGCCCACGGCGGCACCTTCGCCGGTTTTAAGGAATTGAGGTAGGGCCGCGAGATGAGATTCCATGTAGCGTGACGGGGCCAGAAGATGATGCAGGTCCTGGCCCAGGGCTTCTTCTGCGCTGTAGCCGAAGATCAGGGCCGCTGCGGGATTCCAGTAGCTGATTGTTCCCTGGGGATCCATCATCAGGATGCCATCACTGGCTGAATTGGTGATGCAGCGCAGACGCTGTTCACTTTCGAGCAGTTCCAGGCGATTGCTTTCCGCTTCCTGATTTGCTTGCAGGCGTTCTTTGGTAAGTAAAACCATGCCGAGTTGGTCGGCCACCTGACAGCCGAAGATCACTTCGTCGTGTTCCCAGTGATGGGGTTGATTGACATGCTCGAAGCAGATTACCCCGCGATGACTCCCTCCTGAGATGATGCTGCAGTCCAACATCGCCGTAATACCCAGGGGGGTGAGATAACTTTCGCGGTAGCCTTTGGTGCGCGGGTCGTTGCACGGATCGTCGGCATCAACGTAGCGCGATTTTTTCAGCGCATCCAGTTCGTCCTTGAACTTCTCTTCTGTGAGCACAAGGCCACTGGTGTGTTGCTGGCTGGTTCGCTCATAAAGCGAAATGCAGTGCAACTCGGTTTGATTGTCGTTGTAAAGCCAGACAGAAACGCGTTCGATTTTCAGGTCGTTGGCAAGAATCTCGGTACTTTCGAGGGCAAACTGTTCGAGGTTGCCTTTAACCGCTGCGGATGATAAGGCCAGACCACCGATCAGCTGACTTTGCAGTCGAAGCCGCTCTACGGCGGCCTGTTGTTCTTTTAAGCGCTTTTTTTGCTCGGTAATGTCACGCCATGCGGCAGAAAGAACCTGGCGTCCGCCAAAGACAACCTGGCGCAGGGTCAACAGAACATCACGTATGGAGCCGTCTTTACACTGATGGCGGGTTTCAATACTTATCTGTTCACCTGCGGCCACTTTTTCGCTGTTTCGCTTGATCTGCTCTGGGCTGTGTTCTGCCTGAATATCGAAAACAGTCAGTTGGGAGAATTCGTTTCGGGAATAGCCGAGAGTGGTGTAAGCCGTGTCGTTGAATTCAAGAAATTTTCCTGTTGTGATCTCTGCCAAAACAACAGCGTCGGTGGTCTGGCTGAACATGGTTTCAACCAGCAGGTGTTGCTCCTGCATGGATGTAATGGCCGAGCGGCGGTTGGCCGCGTCACAGATGCGGCGCAGTATGGCGTCGATCAGGGCCCGTTCTTCACTGAAGAAGACCCCTTCCTGTTCGGCGGGCCGCTCTTGCAGGTAAACAATGGTGATATCAACGGCAACATCCGTAAGGGTGATTCCGTGGGACGATTGTTGCCATGGGGTTTCTTTAAACGCTGCAGTGATAAAGGTTTTTTCACCAAAACGGATGCGGGCTTCGGTAATGTCGGGATATTGCCAACCCGCTGGCAGTCGTTCGACGATAGTTTGCAGAATGGCGTCAAAAGGCTGGGTGTTGTCTTCGGTTAACGAAAAGATGTCATAAATGCATGTCTGTTCCTTGACCCGTTCTTTCAAGCGGTAATGCTCGGCAGCCAGGGTCAGTTTGGCCTGGGTCAATTCCGTGATATCAATCCAGATGCCGCTGATACAGGTTTTTCCGTCAATCTCGATAATCTTGGCTGAAATGCGTAAATATCTGATCGTGCCATCCTTGCAGCGGTGATCCGTTTCAAATTCACCACCGCCGGACGCGGTCAGTTGAGCGATGTGCTCATCTAATTCCGCAGCTGTGCGGCTTCCCATCACATCATAAAGTTTTAAGCGGCTGAACTCCTCGCGGGTGTAGCCCATCATTTTGCAGGAGGCATCATTGAATTGAATGAAACTCAAATCACTGCAGTCAATGATCAGGATACCGTTGGGCGATTGCTCGGCAATGGTCGCTAAAATCAGTTTTTCAGCTTGCTGGCGGGTCTGCTGCTCCTTGAGTTGCTGCTCGGCATGGATTCTGGCAAGCAAATTGTGGTGAAATGTCTGAACTGCTGTGGCCAGTGGTTTCAGGAGATTTTTGTCATTTGAACCGATTTCTTCAATTTTAGGAAGGTTGTCAGGCAGATTGTCAACGTTGAACTTTTCCAGCGCATTGGTGATCAACTCAAGCTGGTTGTTCAATGGGCGGGTCAGAAACTGCCAGACCGGCCACATGAGAAGCAGGCCCAGCAGAACCGCCAGAATGGCTCTGCCCATAAAGGAGCGATAACGCTCTTCGACGTGGCGGCTATGTTCAAACATATGATCATCAACACTGGCATCCAGTGCCAGAGTTAACGTATGAAGATCGATATAGTTTTTGTTGGCTCGAATGATGTACTGATAGAGTTCGTCGTGGTCATGATCCAGCGACGTAGCGATTGTGGTGATCGCTTGCTTGTAGTCGCTAAACGTCTTTTCCGTGTCCTGAACCTGTTGAATGATCTCTTTGTCATGGAACTGCAGTTGATGGAGTGAAAGTCGTTGTGCATCCAAACGGGAGAGGGCGGTGAGCAGTTGTTCTTTAAACCTCGTCTGCTCTTCGGTGGACAGATGAGTTTGAGAGGCGTGTTGCACGGTGTTGACCGCCAGTTTCTGCAGCGGAATAAGATCCTGTTGAAACTCATCGATATGCTGACAGATCTCTGCATCGAAATCGCGCTGTGCGCTCAGCGTTTTCAAATCAATTTTTAGCGTATAGTAAAAAATACTGCTCAGAATCAGCGTGATGCTGATTGCGAACAAAATCGGCGAAAAGAACAGCCGTTGTAACTTGTTGGTCATTAATTTCATGCGTCTTCCGGGAGTGTAATTAAGAATTGGGTGCCTTCACCGACTGTGCTGGAGACTTCAATGGTGCCATTGTGCCTGCGGATGATGTCGGCTGAAATGGGCAGGCCGAGTCCGGTGCCCAAGCCCACCGGTTTAGTGGTGAAGAATGGATCGAAGATTTTTTCCCGTACCTCATCGGGCATGCCTGATCCGGTATCGCTGAATTCAATGTGGATAGTCCCGTCATCCGACCAGCTTCGAATTGTGATTGTTCCCGGCTCTTCCATGGCTTGCGAAGCGTTAAGCACCAGATTGAGGAAGACCTGACCTATCTGTTGAGGAAAACAGCGGAATTCCGGTATGTCCTTGAGGTCGTAGGTGACTGTGGCTTTGTACTTCAATTCGCAGTGGGCAATATTGATGGTCGACTTTATCAGGGCGTTCAGATCTGTGTAGGTCTTTTCTTGTTGATCCTGGCGGCAGAAACTCTTTAGGTTCAGGACGATCGATTTGAGTCGTTCTGTTCCGTCGAGGGTTTCATCGATCAATTCAAGAACATCCTCGGCGGCAAATTCCAGTTTCCGTTTCTTGATCAACCCTTTGATCGCTTCAACATCCGCCAGAGGCTCCTCCGTTTGCAGGGCTTGTTGTACGGCGTGGAAAAGGTCGACAAAATCACGGGTGTAACGTTTGAGGGTGTTGGTGTTACTGGCCATAAAGGCGAGTGGCGTGTTGATCTCATGGGCGATACCGGCCGATAACTGGCCGAGGGTGGCCATTTTTTCGTTCTGTATCAATTGCGCCTGGGTTGATTTGAGAACCTCTTCGGAATGGCGAAGGCGTTCCACCTGCTGCTCAAGCTCCTCCATCTTTGTGGAGAGCTTGTCAAAGAGGACTTCGTTGTAGGTTTTCAGCCGCTGCATCTCTTCATCAACACTCAATTCCGTCGGCTCACCGCTGCTTGATGCGGGCGCCTCAAAAATTTCCGCGATGGTGGTCAACAGGGCTTCGGGGTCGATCGGTTTAAGCAGATAGCGGTCCGCACCAAAGTCGTAGCCCAGCTGCTGTTCCTGATCGCGGGTATAACTGCTGGAGTAGAGAATGATCGGAATCTGGTGCAGTGCCGGGTCATTTTTGCAGGCTTTGCACAGCGCGTAGCCATCCACGATGGGCATCATGACATCAGCGATGATCAGGTCCGGATGGAACTCCTGAAGCAGCGCCAACGCTTCTTCGCCATTGGCAACGGGTATGACCTCATAGCCTTCATCCTGTAAATTTAACTCCAGAAGGTTGCGCGTAATGGTGTCATCATCAGCAATCAATATGGCAGCCATCGAATTCTCCCTGAAAGTTAGGACATGTTGTGAGCAAGGTGGTTGGCGATCTCGATAAATTTGTTCTGCAAGGCAAGAAAGGCATCGACCACATCCGGGTCGAACTGCCTGCCACGTTCTTCACGGATGATGGCGATGGTTTCATCCATCGGAAAAGGTTGTTTGTACGGGCGTTTGCAGCTCAATGCGTCAAAAACGTCAACCAACGCCATCAACCGGGCGGCGAGGGGGATTGCTTCTCCGACCAATTGTTCCGGGTAACCGTTGCCGTCCCAGCGTTCGTGGTGATAGAGGGCAATCTGCTGGGCGATTTCAAGAAATGCCAGGGAGCCGCGACTTTCGGCGTCTTCCTGATCGTCCGGGTGGGACTCCAGTACTCGTTGGGTTGCTTTAGCCAGTGCGTCACCGCCAATTTTGCTGTGGGTTTTCATAACCTCAAACTCTTCGGGAGTCAGGCGGGCCGGTTTGAGGAGGATTTCGTCGGGAATGCCCACTTTGCCGATGTCGTGGAGCGGGGCGGCTTTGGCAATGAGTTGACGCCCCTTTTCCGTGAGTTCTTCGCGAAAACGCGGATGGTCTTTGAGTTGTTCCATCAGCAGAATCAGGTAGGTCTGAGTGCGATGCAGGTGGTAGCCGGTCTCCTGATCGCGGGCTTCGGCCACGGAGGCGAGAGCGTAAAGGGTGACGTCCTTGATCAATTCGTTTTCCGTCATTCGATGCTTGATTTCATTTTCAAGCCACTGGTTCTGGTCCTGTAGCCGGTCGCGTGAAACTTTCAGTTCCAGTTGGGTCTGAACCCGAGCCAGCAGAATGGCCGGACGGATGGGTTTGGTGACATAGTCGACCGCTCCCAGTGACAGGCCGAATTCCTCATCTTGATCCGAGTCCATGGCCGTGACGAAAATTACTGGGATCTGTTTGGTTTCGGGACTGGCCTTGAGCTCGCGGATGACCGTGTATCCGTCAATATCGGGCATCATGACATCGAGGAGAATCAGGTCCGGGCGAGGGTCCATCACTGCTGCTTTAAGCGCGCGTTGCCCGGAATTGGCCACTCTGACGCGATATTTCTTCCGCAGTATCCCACCAATAACTTCAAGGTTTTCCCGCGTGTCATCAACGACCAGAATTGTGTTTGAAGTCAGACTTATGGCTTGCCGAGCTGGTTGCATATGTTCTCCTCTGGTGGTCATGCTTCTGCACCCAGCCATCTGAGTAGTGCCTGAAAGAGTTGCTCCGGATCAACCGGTTTACTGATAAAGTCCTGCATGCCAGCAGCAAAGCAGTTTTTTTTGTCTTCCACGCTGGCGTTGGCGGTCATGGCGAGGATCGGTGTCGAACTATGCTGACCAAGTGCTCTGATCTGACGAGCGGCTTCCAGACCATCCATGATTGGCATTTGAATGTCCATCAGGATCAGGGCAAAGGGTTGATGTTCTGCAATGGCAACTGCTTCGGCGCCATTGGTGGCTGTGGTGACGCACAGACCGACCTCTTCCAGGATGTCGCAGGCGATCTCGAGATTGATCTCATTGTCTTCCACCAGCAGCACCGATTTGCCGCGGTAGTGTTTTGTCAACTGGGCCTCAGCCTGTTCCGGTGCGGCGACGGATTGCATCGGCAGACTGGTTTCCTTTTTGAGCCGGGCGGTGAACCAGAAGGTGCTGCCGCTGCCCGGGACGCTTTGTGCTCCCGAATCGCCTGCCATCAATTCAGCCAGACGGCGGGTCAGGGCCAGTCCCAGGCCGGTGCCCCCGTATTTTCCCGAGGTGGAGGGTTCCGCCTGTTCAAAGTCATTGAACAACAGCGGGAGGCGTTCCGGCGCAATTCCGATACCGGTATCTTTAACTTCTACGTGCAGCAACGCGGTTGACGGGGTGTCGTCACTCAGGCTGGCACGAAGCAGGATTGAGCCCCGGTCTGTAAATTTAATGGCATTATTCAGGTAGTTGAGCAGCATCTGTTTCAGTCGGGTCGGATCGCCGAGCAGGTTGCCACACAGGTTGCCGGATTCGATTTTCAGTTCCAGCCCCTTGCTCTCAATGCGGTCTTCAAGCATGCGCGTTGTTTCGAGGATCAGCCCGGAAAGATTGATCGGGACCGATTCCAGGGTGAGTTTGCCTGCTTCGATCTTTGATAAATCCAGTGTGTCGTTGATCACGGACAGCAGATGGTGGGAGGCATCTTCAATTTTAAACACGCGTGAAGTCTGCTTCTCCGTCATGCCGTCACGTTTAAGAAGGTGAACCATGCCGATCATGGCATTCAGCGGGGTGCGGATTTCATGACTGAGATTGGCAAGGAAGGCGCTTTTCGCTTCATTGGCCGTTTCGGCATCCATTTTTGCCCGACTCAGTGCCCTGTGGGCATCCATCAATTTTTTTTCAGCTTTTTTGCGTTTACCGATCTCCTTGATCAATTCAACGGTATGGGTAGCCAATCGATCGTACATGGACAGCACCGTTTCGATCACGAGTTTTGTCGTGCCGGTCATCTGGTCTTCGGCGACTTTCTTTGCTTCATCCAGCGATTTTCCCGCCTGCAGGGCCAGGACGGCATTCGCTAATCGTTTGTCGGCATCGATAATGTGCATGGCCAGCCAGTTGGTCAGAAATGCCACGATGTCGGCAATGACATCATCAAAAGGGCGGTCACTCATCTCCGATTTGATTCGCAGCACTTCATCGACAAAGCTTTCATGGGTTTCTTTGTGTTCTGTTACCCAGGGATCATCGGCAAGAGAGGCCTTCCAAACCGCTTCTTCTGTTTGGAAGTGGACGAGGGCATAGGATTTCAACTCGTTGAAAATGGCATCCAATTCCGGAGCCTCGGATTGAAAAGCCAGATGGCTGACCAATTTGTTCAGCAGCTCAACAAGGCGCTGATGTTGTTGGTCAACTTTGGGGATTCCGGTATCAAAATTTTTATTCCATGGAAAAATTTCGATTTTATCTAAACTCATCTGCCCTCTCTTCAGCCTGTAGACTGCCGTATGAATTGAAAATTATAGCTGTTATTACCTTTATTGCCATGGTGAACATGGTTTATGAGGCAAAAAATTACTTTTAACTAAAATACGGAGTCCAATTAGATCGAGGCGTTGGCACCCATCAATCGGTTATCACACGACAGGTCGTGATACTGCTATGGAAATAGTGTCTACTCTATGCTTTAAGCAATGGCTATGCCAGATAGTGGCAGTTTGTTTCACCGATTGTTACAGCGAAAATCTGTGCTCCAGTTGTTCGCACAGGGGGATGAAAAGGGAGGCAATAAAGGAGAGATGATGGGGTGTGTGCCTTGATTTACTGTGTGTTTTTAGTAGGTTAACACTGTTTTGACGAAAGGAATGCTACAACCAATATCACCGCTGTTGTATGAACGTGGCTGGTATGCGTCAGCGAAGAAGAGTATTGGCAGAGTGTGACGGACAGCCACTTGTTTCATCGCGCCGGAATGACGTTATTTCACGTATC
>PKUE01000070.1 GCA_002869685.1 Desulfuromonas sp. | reverse complement strand
TAATCGAGGCCATTGACCGGTTCATCCATAAACAGGATCTCCGCCTGCTGACACAGCGCCCGCGCGATCAAAGCCAACTGCTGCTGACCGCCACTAATCCGCGAAAACGGCTGTCCGGCCAACGCTTCCAGCCCCACCTGCTCCAATGCCTGGTGAGCCAGATGAACATCCCGCGTACTGTAGTTGGAAAACACCCCGCCATGAGCCAGCCGCCCCATCAACACCACATCGAGCACAGTGTAAGAAAACGGCATGTGGTGAATCTGCGGTACGTAGGCAATCTTTTTCGCCAGTTCCTGACGGCGATAATCACCGATCGGCCTGCCGAACACTTTCACCTCTCCCTGGCCGTGCAACAGACCGAGCAGGATCTTCAACAAGGTACTCTTGCCACTGCCGTTGGGCCCCAGCAGTGAGATCACCTCCCCGGCTTCGAGGTTAAAATCAACCCCCTGCAGCACCGGCTTACGCCCGTAAGAAAAACGGATATTTCGTGCTTCGATGACCATCAATGAAATCCTTCCCGGGCATTTTTCAGCACAATGATGAAAATGGGGATGCCCACCAGAGAAGTCAGAATGCCAATGGGAATCTCATGGACAAACAGCGTGCGCGACAGGTTATCCGTCACCAGCAGGAACAGCGCACCGATCAGGGCACTGGCTGGCAGCACCTTGCGGTTGTCAGCACCGAGCAGCAGCCGCGCCATATGCGGGATGATCAGACCGATCCAGCCGATGACTCCGGCCATCACCACACACAACGCACTGACCAGCGTGGCCAAAGTAATGGCAATCGCCTTGATACGGCGTACATTGAGACCAAGCGACTGCGCCTCCTCATCGCCGAGGCTCAGAGCGTTGAGATATTTGGCCATCAGTGTGAGGACGACAACGGAAAACAGCATCGGTCCGGCCAGCAACAGAATGGTGTCCTTATCACTGAACGACAGGCTGCCCATCAGCCAGTAAACGATGGCCGGCAGGGTGTCGTACGGGTCGGCACTGTATTTGAGCACGGACAGTAAGGCGGTAAACAAGGCGCTGCTGATCACCCCACCGAGAATAAGGATGATAACGCTGCGGCTGTTGCGATAGAGCATGGCAATCAACACCGCCGTCGCCACAGCCAGTGAGCCAAACACGAATGCCGCCACCTGCACACCGAGCCACGGCAGTTGCAGCACCATGCCCAAAGCCGCGCCAAACGATGACCCGGCCAGCACACCGAGAATACCCGGCGACACTAAGGGATTGACGAACATGGCCTGAAAGGTGCTACCCGCTACGGACAGCGAGGCACCGATCACCACGGCAGCGATGATACGCGGCAGGCGGATTTCAAACAGCACACTGTACAGGGTGGCAAACTGCTGACGTGCCGCATCGAACTGACCGCTGATCAGCAAATGGGTGAATTGACGATAGTCGTCCAGCGACACCGGATATTTACCCAACAGCAGCGAACCCTGCATTGCAGCCAGCAGTACCAGCACCAGGCCGACAAACACCAGCCGTTCACGGCTGAACGACCTGTGCATCCCGCGACAGGACGTTTTGCGTCGCCATAACGGACGCCATTTTTCAGAGCAAGAGGTATTATTCATCAGCGCAACTCAAAAATAATCGGTGCCGTGACCGTCAGCGCACCTTGTGGCGGCGCGGCAAACGGTGCGGCATCACGAATGGTATGGATCGCGGCCCGGTCCAGCATGCGTCGTCCGCAACTGACCAGCACCGTGACCTTGTTGTCGGTGAGCGAACCATCGGCAGCGATCTCGAATTGAAACTTCCCCTGCCCTTCGATGTGCCACTTGCGCGCCTTGAGCGGATAATGGAGATGTGCCTGCACCTGCTGTTGTACCAGCATGATGTAGCGCTCCAGTTCAGAAGCCATCCTTGCGCCCTCTGCGGTCATGCCCGCTACAGGATTGATCACTTGAGCGGCGACGGCTGAAACCATCGATGGCCCCTGGATCTGCTCGGCTTCATTGGCAACCACAGCAGTAAGCGGCGGCTCCGGCACGGGTTCGGGTGCGGCTTCAGGTTCGACAGCCGCCTCTTCCTGTCGTGGCGTGGGCGGCGTTTCAGGTTCGCTCGGCTTTTCGACCGTCGTTTTGATCACTGGAATCGTGGGTTCCACCTTTTTCGGCATTTCCACAGGTTTTGGCGGCGCAACAACCGGCGGCTCGGGCACGGACTCAACAGGCATAACTGGTTGTACGGCAGGCTGTGTGGCCACTGGCGCAGCCACCACCGGAGACGGAGCAAAACTCACCAGTGTAATCGGCTGGGCCTCGACCGACAGCGGAACCTCGACCGGCACAGCCAGCCAGCTGTACAGACCGACATGCACCACCGCCGACAACGTCAGAAAAGTGGTCAATCCGGTGCTTTTCACCGCACTAAGTCCGCCCGACCACAGCGGCAACATGGCGATCAAAATGGCTTTTGCGGCCAGTAACCAGGACAGCAGCAGCCACTGAGAAGATTTAACGGTTCGATTCATCATCGTCCTGACTCTCCAGGG
>PKUE01000087.1 GCA_002869685.1 Desulfuromonas sp. | reverse complement strand
CGCGTCAAAACGACGCGTGGCAATCAGTGCCGACGGCACGACAAACGCCTGGACAATGGTCGGCAGCATCGACAGGGCATAATCGCCCAGTGCCTCGGTATTCAGCGGCACCTCGCGAAACAGCAGCACCTCAAGATCGTTGGCTTCACACCGCTCACGGAACGCTTCCTGTTGCCCGGCAACATCAGAGAGAAACAAGGTCGCTACCGCATATTGCTCCGGCAGAGAGACACCCGCTTCCTCACACACATTGTTCATGAAACGATGCGGCATGGAACACAGCAAACCACTGCCATCGCCGGTCTTGCCGTCTGCGGCAATGGCACCACGGTGCATCATGCGACTCAAAGCCTTAATGGCATCTTCCAGCATGCTGTGGGAGGGGATGTTCTGAATATGGGCGAGCAAGCCAAAACCACAGTTTTCGTGGAACTGTTCGGCAAGGTTCATAGAAGGGCTCCAAATCAATCGCCACGCGATAGCGGGCTCATTACAGGTTCAGGATGCGTCAACAAGGCTCAAAACCACAGACTTTCAGACGAAAGCCCGATTTTTCGCCCTGCCACGGGCTCCACAGGCTGTTTGCCAACAACCCATTAATCGGAGGTTCCAGATTTTAATCGTTCAGAAATGCTATCACCATTCCAGAGTTGCGGCAACCACGCAGGGGGCTAACAAATTGAAAAGTATACTTTTCAACTCCCGCAGTGTCTACTTTTTGGCGCAAACTGGCCGGCACACGACAATCCTTACGATATGGCGAAACAACCCTCCCGGTAGACACCACACCGTCCACCACCAGAGCGTGGAGCCATCACCCACATTAATAGAATTATGCGCATGTCCACATGTGCAACGACACAGTTGTTTTTTGTGGCTCGACCCTCAAACTTTTACGCGTCCTACGGTGGTTTCAGCGGCCTCCCATTGGTAGAGTCATAACCATCAAGACTTGTTGTGGCAGGCAAGACTTGGTTCTCCTTTCTTCCTAGTTGATACACGCAAAAAAGCCGGTTCGGCATGCCTCCCCGAACCGGCTTTTTTGTGTCTTGTCGCGATCGCTGCGTCAGTGAACAGTGGCCTTATCACCCCAGATCTCTCTAAGGCGCTGGTCACGGCCGCAATTCCAACGATAAAATTTATATTTGACCGGGCTCTTCTTATAAAAATCCTGGTGATAACTTTCATCCCCGCCAATGGGGTAAAACGTCGTCGCCGCAATAATCGAGGTGACAATTGTCCGATCGGGAAACAATTTTTCTACGTCACGCCTGGACGCCTCTGCCAGCTCCCGTTGCGTGGCGTCGCCAACAAAGATGGCACTGCGGTAACTGGGGCCTTTATCGCAGAACTGTCCCCGCGCATCGAACGGATCGATATTCACCCAAAAATAGTCAAGCAGTTGCTGATAACTGACCAGGGTAGGATCATAGTCAACTTCAACGGCTTCATAATGGCCGGCATGGTTGCCGTTATACGTCGGATTCGCTGTACTGCCGCCGGTAAAACCACTGACAACTTCTGTGACACCAGAGAGCTTTTCAAAGTCAGACTCCATGCACCAGAAACAGCCGCCGGCAAAAACGGCTTTATCGGCAGAAGAAATCACCGGAGACAGCAACAGAATTCCAAGACAAACGGTAAAAAAGACAGAGAGTCGTTTCATGGCGCCCTCGATTCTGAAGAGAGAATAACTTGTTAACTAATATGAACCTGTTCAAAGAGTAATTGAGAAAAACGTTTCCTCAAGAGTGGTCACATCACCGGCAACGAGGGAATAATAAGATACATCTAGAAAACATGAGTTAAATCAGTATATTTAGGCATATAAAATATGCCACCTGTGCACATGCACAGATCATTTTCGTGCCTCATCCATCGAATTATTACGCGTCTTACGCTGTTTCAGGCTGCCATCTCTTGTTAGAGTCACAACCATCAAGACTTGTTGTGGCAGGCAAGACTTGGTTCTCCTTTCTTCCTAGTTGATACACCATAAACAAAGCCGGTTCGGATGCCTCCCCGAACCGGCTTTGTTGCGTTTAAAATTGCGCTGACCAACCCGATGAGACGGTCACGCCCCGAGCAAGCGGCCACGAAACATGAAAAAGACGGCTCCCAACAGACAGAGTCCTGCCCACAAATAATCAAGGGTCAATTTCTCGCGCAGATAAAATACTGAAAACGGCACAAACACCATCAAAGTGATCACTTCCTGCAAAATCTTCAACTGACCGACAGGCATAACACCGTGACCAATGCGATTGGCCGGAACCTGCAGCAGGTATTCAAACAGGGCAATCCCCCAACTGATCAGGGCAGCGATAATCCAGGGTTTATTGGACAGGTTACGCAGGTGACCATACCAGGCAAAGGTCATGAAGATATTGCTGCAACACAGCAGCACAGTGGTCAACATAAAACGATTCATGGCAGCAACCTCAACACGCAAACGGAAGTCAGGCAAGCAACGCACCGGTTATGATCCTGCTGAGTGTTTTTTTCAAGTAAATTTGTGCATCGAGAACGCGCCGAAACACCAACCGCATGAATCAGGGGGAACTTACGTCTTCCGTGTCTTCATCCCGGGCTTTTCCCACCAGCCGTGCCCCCCAGATACCGACTTCATAAAGCAAGATAAATGGCAAGGCAATGGAGACCTGGGAAAACAGATCCGGTGGTGTCAAAACAGCACCGACAATAAATCCCAGCAGCAGAGCATAGCGCCGCTGCTTGCCCAGCCAACGGTGATCAACCAGGCCGATTCGAGCGAGGAACATCAACACAATGGGTAACTCAAAGACCACCCCGAACGCCAGCAACAGATGGATGGCCATACTCAGGTAGGCGCCCATGGACAGCATGGCATGGACATCCCCGGCAGCCAGACCGAAATTAATCAAAAAAGTGAACACCACCGGAAAAACATAGACAAAACCAAAGTAAGTACCAATACCGAAGCACAGGCAACTCAGCACCACAAAGGGGATGGCCATTCTGCGCTCATGGGAGTACAGGCCGGGCGCCACAAACATCCACAGCTGCCAGAGGATAATAGGTAGGGCGAGAATAAAACCGGCCAGAGCAGCCACTTTTAGGTAAGCAAAAAAAGGCTCAGTGGCATGAATAAACACCAGCGAACTACCATCGGGAAGAGCCTGCTGAACCGGTTGGGCAATTTGATCAAACAACCATTCGGCTTTGTGATAGCAGGCGGCAAAACCGACCAGCCAAGCCAGTACGGCAATAATCAGGCGACGACGCAACTCTTCAAGATGGCTGACCAGAGATTGTTCAGCATCAGCCACGGCAGGACTCGTCGGCTTTGTCAGCAGTTTTGACATCGTCGCCAGGCACAGTCGTGCACTCAGAGGAGACCGCCGTCACCTTTTCAGGCGTGGGAGAGGTAACCACCTCGGCCTCCACATCAAAGGTTTGCTTGATGTCATGGGAGGCACGACGAAATTCTCGCATTCCGCGGCCTAAAGACCGGGCCACCTCGGGCAACTTCCCCGGCCCGATAAAAATCAGGGCAATCACCAGGATCACTATCAGCTCCGGCATTCCTATCCCAAACATGACTTCTCCTTCAACGCGAGCAGAGCGTTATTTGTCATCCGATTTCTCTTCGAGACTCTCGGTTTCATTGTCTTTGAGGCCCTGTTTGAAATTTTTGATCCCTTTGCCAAGTCCAGCTCCCAGCTGAGGAAGACGTTTAGCTCCGAACAAGACAACAATGATACCAAGAATGACCAGCAGTTCCGGCGTTCCTAATCCGAACATGGTAGTTTCCTTTCGAGTTATCCCCGTTGCGGGGAGAGCAGTTGATTACTGTAATGCACATCTTCTTCCCGGTTGAGGTTGATAAATGCCGTCTCAATCGCCGGAAGATGTTGAAGGTGAGTCATGGCAACTTCGCACACACGAAGATGCTCCCAGGCAGCAATAATTTTATACTGCCCCTGTTGCAGCGCCTGCTCCATGACCGGCAGACACCGTTTGGAATAACAGGCACACAGCGGCTCCATCCCCTGCTCACTGACTGGCACCACAATATCGCAATTCTCCGTCTGTGTTAACAGATAACGGATCAAGCTGGCATTGACAAAGGGCATATCCGCAGCGCAGACAAAAACCCAGGGCGTCGCGGCCCGGGCCAGGCCGGTGTACAGTCCGCCCAGGGCACTGCCTGGATAGATATCACTATAAACCGGCAATCGGTAATCTTCAAATTGCTGCGGAGCGTTGGCAATCACCAAAACCTCATCGAACAGCATCTGTAATGGATAAAGAACGCGTTCGAACAACGGCTGACCACCAATATCAAGAAACAGTTTCTCCCGGCCCATCCGTCGGCTTTTGCCACCGGCAAGGATCACAGCTGCAACATCATCCCTTTTCATCTGCGTCTATTATCCCCCCACCGCCGACATCTCCACCTGACCATCCTGCGGCAGCGCCCTATATTGCTGCGGCTTCTGGGCGGCCAAACGAACCAGCTGAGTTCTCAGGACCACACCATCAAAACGCTCCAGTGCCGGACGTAAATCGATCCCTTCGCTGCTGAACAAACAACCGCGCCCTTCGCCATTGGCGGTGATACGCAGCCGATTGCAGTCATGGCAAAAAGGGCAAGAACGCGCCGAAATGAATCCGACCTTCCCCATTGTTCCGGCAACCGCATATTCCCGGGCAGGTCCGGCAATCTGGCTGCCAGACACTGGAGTCAATGCAAATCCGGCCTGATCGAGCCGGTCGCGCAACACCTGTTCATCGAGAGGCTGGTATGCTTCTCCGGCAAATGGCATGTACTCAATAAACCGCACGGTCCAGCCCCGCTGACTGCCGAAGCGGACAAAATCGACCACTTCGTCATCATTAACACCAGCCATGACCACCACATTGAGTTTCACGGCGAGTCCGGCTTTTTCCGCAGCATCTACACCGCGCCACCAGTCAACAAGAGAGCCACCGCGGGTAATCTCATAAAAGCGGTTTTGGCGAAGTGAATCGATACTGACATTGATCCGGCTCAAACCGGCGCTCACCAGTTCGTCGGCATGACGGGTCAGCAGCACTCCGTTAGTGGTCAACACCAGATGCTTTAAACCGTCCAGGGCGCGCAGATCATTGAGCAACGCAATAACACCAGGCCGCACCAGCGGCTCACCACCGGTCACACGGATTTTTTCTACGCCGAGGGCTATCGCCTGCTTGGCCAGAAACACAATCTCTTTATCCGTCAACAAACGGTTTCTTTTCGGCGCCGGGTCGTGTGGCTGACAATAACAGCAGCGTAAATTGCAGCGATCGGTGATGGACAGGCGCAGATAATTGATGGTGCGCTGATAGGGGTCCACTAAACGCATGCGCTTACCCTGAAATCTGCCATGGCATACTGCAAAATAAACTCGGCGATCTGTTCAGGCCGATTCAGATCAAGCCGCAGCGGGCAATCCGTCCCAGGCAGAGGCCCATCGCTGGCAACCGCAACAATCCGGGAAAATCGCTCCGGCTGAGCATACAGTGGCTCTTTTCCCACGCTGGGCCGAAACACTTCAATCTTGTCAACATCTGCCTGCTTAAATCCCTCAAGGAGCACCACATCCACATCACAGCCAAAGCGTTCAATCAACGTCTCCAGCTGCGGTGATGCGCTATCTGTTTCGCGCACCACCAGGCCACTCTCCCCACACAGCACGGTGCGGAGCGCTCCAGCATCCGCCAGTCGACAGGTATCAGAGCCACTGACATCCGCCGGGAAAGGATGGCCATCATGTTTTATCACCGCGACCCGCAAATGGTGGTGTTGTTCCAGATAACGCACCAGAGCACAAGCCAGGGTGGTTTTGCCGCTCCCGGACCAGCCACTTAAAGCACAGACAACCGGCTTCTCCGCCATCAGGCTCCCCCTTCGTTTAAAAACGCGTTGAACCAGCATACAGCCACGCTCTCGCCCACCGCCACCTCCGTGCGGGTTTCGTCCAGACATGCCAGACCATCGGCCTGAAGAAACCCAGCATAATGAGACGTCAGTTGATCGCCCAACGGCTCAGCCCGGCCTTCACGCAATTTCACCCGCACCATGTCACTGCGACCCGCCCGGCCACGCAACGGTGCGCTCACAACTGTTTCCTGCCACAGTGGGCCAGCCTCTTTCCAACCGGACATCCGTTTGACCACCGGTATCAGATAAACCAGTAGATTCACCAGAAAAGCTGCCGGATATCCGGGCATGGCAACAAACAGCTGCTCTCCCCGTTTGGCCGCCAACAGAGGGCTTCCCGGCTTGATGCGCGTGCGATCCAGGACCGTGTCAAACTCCTGCTGGTGAAGCAAGGGGCGGACAAAATCATATTTGCCCATGGAAACGCCCCCGCTGGTAACGATCAGATCATGATCAACGGCAAGATGTTCCACGCTGTCACGGATGATCTGTGGCTGATCCGCAACCGGACCGATAAACGTACACTGACACCCCAACTGTTCGAGCACCGGTTGCAGTAGCGCGCGATGGCACTCATAACTGGCTCCCGGACGGGGCGTCGAGCCCGGCGGCAACAATTCCGGTCCGGACAACATCACTCCCACGCGTAGCGGCCGATAAATCTCGATACAGGTCACTCCGGCATAACACAGCGCACTGTGTCGTACAGCATCGACACGATATCCCGTTCCAAGCAGCGGTTCTCCCGCGGCTAGTTCACTGGCTGGTTCGTTGATATTTTCCCCGGGGGGTACCGTGCCGACCACCTCCAGCAATGTGCCCTGCTGGTGGGAACCTTCCACCCTCACCACAGCCGTGGCATTCTCCGGCACGCCACCACCGGTCATAACGGCCAACGCCTCATCACCTGCCAGAGCCTCGGTTGCCAACTCGCCGGCAGCACGGCTGCCAACCAAGTGCCACCGATGACGATTAAGGTCCCCCAGGGCATAACCATCCACGGCACTGCGCCGGGAGTTGGGCAAGGCCTGGGGAGCCATCACCGGCGCCGCAGTGATCCGGTTGAGAGCCTTACGGATCGTCACGTTTTCTATGCCGACCGGTGAAACGGTCGCGAGTAACAGACGCAGAGCATCAGGGTAGGAAACGGGCACCATCGACAACTCCTAGGGACGCCCGAACGGGCACACCGGATAGACGCAAGGGTCACAGAAATGGCACAGCCCACCATGACCAGCCTGTGCCAGTTCGTCAGCATCAGGCAGATCCTCCACCAACAGGCGCGGCAGGAACACATCCAGTGCCGTGGCATTGAAGTGAAGGGCCGCCGCCGGAACGGTACAAAAAATCCGGTCATCCCGGTGACCAATGCTCAAATGATTACCCGGCTGGAGAGGATTACCACGACTGACAAACGTCACTCCAGCATCCGCCATGGCCTGATTGGTAACATCATCGGGGTCCACCGACGTCCCCCCCGTGACCAAAACCAATCTGGCAACCGAGGCGGCATGTTCAATCGCTGCTGTAATCTTCCGACTATCATCCGGCACCACGGTCGTAAACACAGGCTCCACGCCAAGTTGGCGCAATTTGAAACTGAGCCGGTCAACAAAACGGTCTTCCACCACGCCGCTGTAAACTTCCGTCCCGGTAACGACAATTGCAGCCTGCTTGATCCGATACGCCTCGACCCAGATCAATGGACGCTCCGCAATACTCAGCATCCGTTCAACCAGAGTTCGTTCACAACACAGGGGAATAATACGAAAAGCGGCAACAGTCTTGCCCGGTGCCACAGGAAAACGATCATGAATTGTCGGCATGGAGGGAACACCCAACCGGTTTAAACGGGCCAACGCTTCGATGTCCACCCGAAACAACCCCGCCACGGTGGTTCTGAAGTTCACTTTTCCCTCTGTGGGGTAAAGATCATGCTCAATTCCCTCTCCGGCTAAATGGGGGGCAAGCAGAAGTGCGGCATCATCTTCATGAACAAATCCGGGCTCGACCATTCCAACATAAAGCTGATTTTTTCCCAATCGACGCAGTTGGACAATGTCCTCCATCCTCACCACATGTCCACGGGAAAACGCCACACGTTTTCGGCGACAGGCAGGAGTGACCTCCGTCAAATCATGGGCCAGGGGGAGGCCAATAGTTTGTTCAACTGGGAGCTTTTTCATAAAGGAACCAAATAGATAATATTAAATTTGCGGATAACAATAGCCTATTCAGATTTTTTTTTCACTCTAAAATTACATCATTTAAAATGATGTGCGTCTTGATTAAAAAACCTATAAACACGTGTACTAAAAAGGAAAACACTTACATGGCTATCGGATTTACAAATAATTTGATTCAACTTTATCAATATTACATATTAGACGCTTACGATAGCAAATGCCTATGATGCCAAGATCAACCATTAACTAAGGAGTCATTTCATGAAACAACTCGCTCTGCTGTTTCTTGCAGCCATTTTGTTCGCCACAACAAGTCATGCTCAACAGGTTTCCGGTCATTACGACCTGCATTTCGACCTGTCAAAACAGGAAACGCAACAACCTGTGGAGCTGTGGATCCCCTATCCCCTGTCGGATCAGAACCAGTTGATTGAAAATATCCGTATCAGCGGTGACTATGCCGAATCCGCCGTCTACAGTGACCGCCAGTTTGGCGCCACCATTCTCTATGCCCGCTGGGACAAAGGCGCATCCTCTCGCAAGCTTGATTTAGCCTTTGACGCCACCCGTCAAGAGGTGATTCGTCGCGACTTCCCGACCCAGGAACCCGCCTGGAACCCGGCTGATTATGCCGAGTATCTGCAACCGACAGGGCTCGGCCCCATCGATGGTCAAGTCAAACAGCTGGCGGATGAGATCACCGCCGGAAAAACCACGGTTCTCGGCAAAGCCAAGGCCATTTACGACTGGGTTTGTATCAACATGTACCGCGACCCCAACACCATTGGCTGCGGTTGCGGCGACGTCAACAGCCTGCTGCAAACACGCGGCGGCAAGTGCACCGACATTCACTCCGTGTATGTAGCACTGGCCCGGGCGGCCGGTGTTCCCGCCCGCGAAATCCTCGGCATCCGCCAAGGCAAAAAAGCGGGTCAAGATGTCACCGGCTGGCAGCATTGCTGGGCGCAATTTTTCCTGCCCGGATACGGCTGGGTACCAGTGGACCCGGCGGATGTGCGCAAAAAAATGCTTGTCGAAGACCTGAAGCTCGAAGACGCCAAAACCACGGCCTATCGTGAATACTTCTGGGGCGGCATTGATGCCTACCGCATTAAATTGAACACGGGTCGCGATCTGACCATGACCCCACCGCAACAGGAAGGCCCACTGAACACCTTCGGCTACCCGTATGCCGAAGTGGGTGGCAAAGCATTGAATTTCTACGATCCCAAAACGTTCAGCTACATGTTTACCTACAATCCTCGCTAATCACATTTAACGGCCAGTGGCCCTGTGCCACCGGCCGTTTTTTGTCCGCCCACGCTACCCCCGCGTTCGCGAACAGGGTCTTCTTTCGGGCGGACGTTTCCCTCTCAACAAGGAGAACCCTATGACGACCAGTCGTCGCGATTTTCTCAAGCAATCAGGTCTGCTGATGTGTGCCACCGCGGTCTTGCCGGGGCAGGCCGTGGCTTCGAAGCATCCCGTCCGTCTAGCCATGATTATCGATAAAAACCGCTGTATGGGCTGTCAGAGTTGTGTTGTCAGCTGCAAAGCGGAAAATGATCTCGCCCCGCACACTTTTAACACCCGCATCCGTCAGCAGGAGCAGGTAATCAACAACCTGCCACGTCCGGTTTACACCCCGACTCAATGCCAGCAATGTAGCGATGCACCGTGCGTGTCCGCCTGCCCGGCCGAGGCCACCTTTGCCCTTGACAACGGCGTTGTGGCCATTGACTGGCAGCGCTGCATCAGCTGCCAGAGCTGTGTCTCCGCTTGCCCGTATGAGGCTCGCCATGCCGACCCGCGCTTCGATAACAAGGTGGATAAATGTGATTTCTGTCTGCATCGCCTCAACGAAGGACAGGTTCCGGCCTGTGTTGAGAACTGTGCCTCCAATGCCCGACTGTTCGGTGACCTCAACGATCCGCAAGGTGAATTTGCCGAATATCTGAAACAGGGCGACCTGTACACTGACCGCCCCGAATTCAAATTAAAAACAGCGATTCAGTACCGGCCACTGCCCGGTGAACGGAAAGGAGAGCGCGCATGAAAGATCTGTCTCGTCGCGACCTGATCAAACTGGGGGGCATGGCCGGGGGCAGCTTACTCCTCGGACAATCCGTATCCGCGACCGAAACCAAGGCACCTGCGAAAGACCCGCATGCCTTTCATCCGGCGGCCACCAGCCGCCTTGCCGCAGACAGCAAAGTGGTTCATTCGGTCTGTCTGGGCTGCAACGGCCGCTGCGGTATCCGCTTCAGCGTGGCCAACGGCCGCATTGAACAAGCGTCTGGGAACCCCTATCATCCCTACAACAACCAGGGGCAACCCGTGGCCTATGACACCGGAGTCGAAACCACCTTGCCTCTGCCCAGTCCGGTGTGCGCCAAGGCGCAGGACGTCACCAATTACGTCTACAACCCACACCGCATTCTGACGCCGCTCAAACGCTCCGGCGCCCGTGGCAGCGGCAAGTTCCGCCCCATCAGCTGGCAGCAGCTGATCGACGAAGTCAGCCAGGGCGGGAATCTGTTTTCCGAACTGGGGGAAACCCGTCACATCAAAGGCCTACAGGAATTGGACAGCGATCAACCGGCCAATCCATCCGATCCCGGACTGGGTCCGCTGCGCAACAGTTTCGTGTTCATGACTGGCCGGTTGCAGAGCGGTCGCAAGGAGTTTATCGATCGTTTCGTCAAGGACGCGTTTGGTTCACAAAACCGCATCGGCCACACCGATATCTGCGGACTCGGTTTTCGTATGGGCAACTACACCCTGACCGAAGGTGCCCAGGTCGAACTGAAAGCCGATCCCTGGGGATGTGAGTACATGTTGGTGTTTGGTGCCAATATCTACGAAGCACTGCAACCGGGTCTTAATGCATACGGTGCAACCGTAGCCAAGCGCGGCAGCCGAGGTGACATCCGTTTTACCATTGTCGATCCCCGTGCCCAGAATGCTGCGACTCATGCTGAAACCTGGCTGGCCGTCAAGCCGGGTCAGGATGGCGCTCTGGCCATGGGCATGATCCGCTGGATCATCGACAACAACCGCCATAATCAGACATTTTTGTCCGCACCAAACCCGGCAGCGGCTAAAGCGCTGGGCCATCCGACCTACACCAATGCCACCCACTTGGTCATCACCAGCCCCGAGCATGCACGTTACGGCCAGTTCCTGCGCCCTTCAGACCTCAACGCGCTAGCTCAGGACCCGGACAAAGAGCCCTGGCTGGTCATGACCGCCAACAACGACCGGCCTCAACCCTATGCCGATTGTGCGCAGGCGATTCTGGAGGGGGAGTACCCCTTGACCGGGGCCGACGGCACACCGCTCAAGGTGGCCACCGCCTTCACCCTGATGAAGCAGGCGGCCATGGAACACAGCCTGGAGGAATATGCTTCTTTCAGCGGCCTGAAAGTGCAGCAGATCGTTGATACGGCGCGGGAGTTCACGGCCCACGGCACCAAGGCCGCCGTGTGCCAGTATCATGGTGCGGGCAATTACAGCAACGGGACCTACGCCTCCTACCCCATCGCCCTGCTTAACGTGCTGATCGGCAGCATCGACCGCCGTGGCGGCTACATGAAAGGTGGCGGCGGTTGCGCCAAATGGGACAAAGGGCCGTATGAACTGAAAAACTTTGCCGGTAAAAAGAAACGCCAAGGCCCCAAAATCTCCCGCGAGTGTTTTGCTTATGAAAAAACCGCGGAATATCGGCAACAGCTGGAAAAAACCGGTTCAGGTTATCCCTCGAAACGGCCATGGTTCCCGTTCAGCAAAGGCGGCCTGAGCGTCGAGGCGCTCGGCGGCATTGACCAGAGCTACCCCTACCAGTGCAACCTGTTAATGACCTATTTCTACAATCCGGTCTATTCCACCCCCGGTGGCTATCGCTTCAAAGACACCCTGCTCGATCCCGACAAGGTGCCGCTGCACGTCTCCATCGATATCGGTATCAACGAATCGAACCTCTATGCCGATTATATTGTCCCGGATATCACCTATACCGAAGGGCATTACGGCTGGCTGACGCCCCATGCTCCCGCACTGAAATTTACCGGGCTGCGGGTACCGTGCATTGAACCCCAGACCGGCACGACGGCAGACGGGCGCGCTTTCAGCCTCGAAACCTTCCTGATTGATCTGGCTGAAGCCTGCAAACTGCCGGGATTCGGTGACAACGCCATTGCCGGACCAAACAATCAACGGCTGCCATTACACACTGCCGAGGATTTTTACCTGCGCGCCTATGCCAACATGGCCACTGGCGCGAAACTGCCCACAGCCTCGCCTGCGGAGCAATCCTTTGTTGAGACCAATTATCCAAGCGCCCGGTTCAAACAGGCGGTAGCGCCTGAGCACTGGTCCACGCTGTGCTATGCCTTGGCGCGTGGTGGCATTTTTGTCCCTTACGACAAGGTGTTCGACGGTGAGCAGTTCAAACACGGACTGGGTCGGGTGGTGCTCTACAACGAAACCCTGGCCGCTACCCGCAATACCCTGAGCGGCGAACGGATGCCCGGCACTATCCGCTATATGCCACCAACCACCGCGAATGGGGAACTCATTGCCGAAGTGGATCGGGACTTCCCGTTCCATGTCATCACCTACAAGATGAATGTCCACACCCAGTCACGTACCACCTGGCATAAATGGTCGATGGAGATTTTCCCGAAAAACTTCATCGCCATCCATCCCCAGGCCGCAGCGACATTGGGTTTGGCTGAACACGATGAGGTGGTGTTGCGTTCTCGCAGCTGCCCGGAGGGGATTCGCGGCACGCTGCACCTGACGCAGACCATCCGCCCCGACTGCCTGGGCATTTCCTTCCACTATGGCCATAGTCAACTCGGTGCCAGCCAGCTGGAGATTGCCGACGCCGCCAAGGTCTTTGTCGGTGGTGAGGCGATCTGTGACGGCAAAGCCACGAAAGCCGATCCCACCCTGGGGACCGGCACCAACCCCAACATGGTGGGGCGGCTCGATGAAGGTCTGGCCAACACCCCGGTGGTGGATGTTCTGACCGGGATTCCCGACTTCAGCAACACGCGGGTTACCATCTCCCGCGTTTAATTCTTGTGTGGCCCTGTCACCGCCGATGACGGGGCCACATTTTTTCGTCCATCCCTCCTTGTTAACCGACGATTAATCCCCCCCAACGCTCACAGATCCGTTTACACCAAGGCGCTAAAATTCTTTTATCTAACAGTTTTTTGCATACAAAAACCGGGCAGTTGCCTACAATTAGAAGAACTTTTGTGTTTTTATAAAATTCATCTTCACCGTCAGCCAAGGGGAACCCATGTCGATCCGCGTTGCGTGCCACCATGTCACCCGTTATCTGTTCGACCGCCCGGTCAGTCTGTCGCCTCACATCCTGCGCCTGCGCCCCGCGCCTCATTGCCGGACCCCGATTCTGTCCTATTCCATGAAAGTGAAACCGGAAGAGCACTTTCTCAACTGGCAGCAGGATGCGTTCGGCAACTACCTGGCGCGGCTGGTGTTCCCGGAGAAAAGCCGCGAACTAACCATCGACATCGAAATCATTGCCGACATGACGGCCTATAATCCGTTTGACTTTTTTGTCGAAGAATACGCCGACAACTACCCATTCAGCTATTCAGAGCAGGAACAACAGGAGCTGATCCCCTACCTGAAATGCGAAGACGCCGGGCCCCTGCTGCGACAGTGGCTGGACCAGGTGGATCGCACTGAAATCAACACCATCGATTTTTTGGTGGAACTGAATCAGCGTCTGCAACAGCATATTAACTATTCAGTGCGTATGGAGCCGGGAGTACAAAGCTGCGAAACCACCCTGGAACGGAAAATCGGTTCGTGCCGCGATACCGCCTGGCTGCTGGTGCAGATCATGCGCCATCTCGGTCTGGCGGCGCGTTTTGTCAGTGGCTACCTGATCCAGCTGACCGCCGATGAAAAAGCACTCGACGGCCCGTCCGGTCCCGAAGCCGATTTTACCGACCTCCATGCCTGGACCGAAGTGTATGTGCCCGGTGCCGGCTGGGTCGGCCTTGATCCCACGTCGGGGCTGTTGGCCGGCGAAGGGCATATCCCGCTGGCCTGTACACCGACACCGGCCAGTGCTGCGCCGCTCACCGGTGCCACCGACCCCTGTGAGGTCACTTTTGAGCACAGCAACAGCGTTAAACGCATTCACGAAGACCCGCGTGTCACCAAACCGTACAGCGACGAACAGTGGCAATGCATTGATGCGCTGGGGCGCATGGTTGATGAGGAGTTGACGGAAAACGATGTGCGCCTGACCATGGGCGGCGAACCGACCTTTGTCTCCATCGACAACATGGACGGCGCCGAGTGGAACAGCCGCGCCGACGGCCCGCACAAGCGCCAGCTGGCGCATGACCTGACCTTGCGGCTGCGTGATGCCTTTGCCGAGGGCGGCCTGCTCCATTTCGGCCAGGGCAAGTGGTATCCAGGCGAACCGCTACCGCGCTGGGCCTACAGTTGTTTCTGGCGTAAGGATGGCATTGCCTTGTGGCAGGACCCGGCGCTGCTAGCCGACATTCAACACGATTACGGTGCCACTCCAGCCCAGGCGGAACAGTTTTCGCGGGAATTGACCCGCCGCCTCGGCCTGCGCGAGTCCTACCTGACCCCCGGCTATGAAGATACGTTGTACTGGCTGTGGAAAGAGGGCAGCATGCCCGACAATATTGACCCGACCAAGGCCGACCTTAAAGATGGTCGTGAGCGTCGCGCCCTGGCCAAGGTATTGTCCCACGGCCTCGATACGCCGGTGGGCTTTGCCTTGCCGCTGCAATGGGATCGCTTTGCCGAGCGCTGGAAGAGTGGCCCGTGGGATTTCCGCCGCGAACGCATGTTTTTAATCCCCGGCGACTCAGGCATGGGCCTGCGCCTGCCGCTGGACAGCCTGCCGTGGATTGCCCCGGACAAGCGGGAGATCGACTCTCCGCAAAGTCTGTTCGACGATCTGCCGGAGTTGCCGGATCGCGCCAGTCTCGACGCGGCCAGTACGTTGGATAAAGACCCGGCCGAGATGGCCGAACCCAACTATATCGATGTGCCCCATACCGCGCTGTGTGTGGAAGCACGCGAAGGGAGGCTGCACATTTTCATGCCGCCGCTGTCGACGCTGGAATCCTATGTCACTCTGCTGGCAGCCATTGAGGCCTGTGCCGATCACCTCAAGCTCCCTGTCGTCATCGAGGGATACGAGCCCCCCAAGGACTGGCGGTTGGAGCGGTTCCATGTCACGCCCGACCCCGGCGTCATTGAGGTCAATATTCATCCAGCGGCCAACTGGCAGGAACTGGTCGAGCATACGACGGTGCTTTATGAACAGGCCCGCCTCAGCCGCCTGGGCACCGAAAAGTTCATGCTCGACGGCCGCCACACCGGAACCGGCGGCGGTAATCACATCACCCTCGGCGGCCCGACCCCGGCCGACAGCCCGATGCTGCGCCGTCCCGACGTGCTGCGCAGTCTGATCACCTTCTGGCAGCACCATCCGGGCTTATCCTATCTGTTCTCCGGGGTGTTCATCGGCCCGACCAGTCAAGCGCCGCGGATTGATGAGGCGCGCGACGATGCGCTCTACGAACTGGAGATCGCCTTTTCGCGCATCCCAAAGGGAGAAGTGGTTGCGCCGTGGCTGGTGGATCGACTGCTGCGCAACCTGCTCATCGACGTCACTGGCAACACCCACCGCGCCGAGTTCTGCATCGACAAGCTCTATTCGCCGGACAGCCCGACGGGCCGCCTCGGCATTGTTGAGATGCGCGGCTTTGAGATGCCGCCCCATGCACGTATGAGCCTGGTGCAGAATCTGTTGATCCGCACCCTGCTGGCCAGATTCTGGAAAGAGCCGTAT
>PKUE01000014.1 GCA_002869685.1 Desulfuromonas sp. | reverse complement strand
TGTTATTGACAGTGATTCGGTGATTGAGGCCAATTGCCACCTGCGCGGCGCGACCCGGATCGGTCGCCACTGTACGATCCAGACGGGGAGTGTTATCGAAAACTGCTGTCTGGGTGATCATGCCCATATCAAGCCCGGATCTATTCTTGAAGACTCTCAGCTTGGCCCTCATTGCACCATCGGTCCCATGGCACATCTGCGGCCTGGAACCCTTCTTGAGGGGCACAATAAACTGGGTAATTTCGTCGAGACCAAGAAGGCCGTTCTTGGTCTGCGCTCCCAAGCCAGTCATCTCACTTATATCGGTGATGCCGAACTGGGCTGCGATATCAATCTCGGCTGTGGTACCATCACCTGTAATTACGATGGGGTGAACAAACACAAAACCGTCATTGAAGATGGGGTGTTTGTCGGCAGTGACACTCAACTGATCGCTCCCGTCACCCTTGGTCGCAACTGTCTGATCGGGGCCGGTTCGACCATCACCAAAGATGTTCCGCCAGATGCCCTGGCATTATCGCGCTGCGAGCAGAAGATGATCAAGGGCTGGCGCAAGCGGAAAAAATAACCTGTTTTTAAGGGAGTACCTTTTTTTATATGTGCGGAATTGTCGGATATATCGGTCAGCAAGCGGCAGTTGAAATTGTTCTCGACGGATTGCGCCGTCTCGAGTATCGCGGTTATGATTCAGCGGGAATCGCCACGCTTTCGGAAGGACAGCTGTGCACCTCGCGTGCAGAAGGTAAATTGTCCAACCTGGAAAAACGGCTCAAAACAGCACCTTTATCCGGTTCACTGGGTATTGGCCACACCCGTTGGGCGACCCACGGCAAACCTTCCGAGGCGAATGCCCACCCCCATCAAGCTGGAGGTTTCGTTGTCGTCCATAACGGCATTATCGAAAACTACCTGCAACTTAAGCAGCGCCTGACCGGCGAAGGGCATACCTTCAAATCGGAAACGGACAGTGAAATCATCGCCCACCTGATCGAGCAACATCACCGGCAATGTCACGACTTTGTCACTGCGGTCCGCTACGCTCTGGCGGAATTGCGCGGAGCTTTTGCCATTGCCGTGATCTGCAAGGACCATCCGGACCAGCTGATCGCGGCCAAAGCCGGATCACCTTTGGTCATCGGTCAGGGGGAAGGGGAGTATTTTGTCGCCTCGGACATCCCTGCCATGCTGTCACATACCCGTGAGATGATCTTCCTCAACGATGGTGAAATGGTGGTTTTCAGTCACGCAAAAATGGTCGTTACCACCCTCGATGGCCAGGCGGTTAAAAAACAATCGAAACATATCACCTGGAATCCGATGATGGCGGAAAAAGGGGGCTATCGGCATTTTATGCTCAAGGAGATCCATGAGCAGCCACGGGCGATTGCTGACACCATTGCCGGACGGATCAACGAGGATAAAAATGCTGTCCTGCTGCACGATTTGAACCTTGACGATGATTTTCTTACCAGTATCGACCGGCTGTATATTGTGGCGTGCGGTACGTCATGGCATGCCGGTCTGGTCGGTAAATTTCTGATCGAAAAGCTGGCCCGTCTCAGTGTTGAAGTTGATATTGCCAGTGAGTTCCGTTACCGCCAACCGTTGGTCAATGAAAAGACATTGACTCTGGTGATCAGTCAGAGCGGTGAGACGGCTGATACCCTGGCAGCCCTGCGCGAAGCCCATGAGCGCGGAGGAAAGGTGATCTCTATCTGCAATGTCGTGGAATCTTCCATTGCCCGGGAAAGTGAAGGGGTGATTTACACCCATGCCGGTCCGGAAATCGGGGTCGCCTCAACAAAGGCGTTTACAACCCAGCTTGTGGCTCTGTTCCTTTTTGCCCTTCATCTGTCGCGTGTCCGGCAAACTATGTCCAACGAGGCCCTGCAGGAGCAAATCCAGGCCCTGTTGACCCTGCCGCGCAAACTGGAAGAGACTCTGGAACTGGACCAGCAGATTGAAGCGGCTGCGCGCCAGTTTATTCATGTTCAGGATTTCCTTTATCTCGGGCGTGGTAATCAGTACCCAATTGCCCTTGAAGGAGCTTTGAAGCTCAAGGAGATCTCCTACATTCATGCCGAAGGCTACCCCGCCGGCGAAATGAAACATGGCCCAATTGCCCTTATTGATGAAAATCTGCCTGTCGTCGTGGTCGTTCCGCAGAACGATACCTACGAAAAGGTGATCTCCAACCTCGAAGAGGTGCGCGCCCGCGGTGGTCAGATCCTTGCTGTCAGCGATTCGCGCTGTAACGATCTCGCTGCCGCCTCGGATGTTATTTTCCACGTCCCCTCGATCATTGACGAATTGATGCCGGTAATCACGTCGATACCATTACAACTGCTGTCTTATCATATTGCGGTTTTCAAAGGGACCGATGTGGATCAACCCCGTAACCTGGCAAAAAGTGTTACCGTCGAATAACCTGAAGCCGGAGCTGTTGTTCCGGCTTTTCTCTTTAGAGTGACGATGTTTAAAAAACTACTGAAAATACTGCTGTTGGCAGGGATCTCGTGTGCTGTAGTTGCTCTGTTCAGTCTGGCCGGCGCTTATTTTTATGTCAGCCGTTCACTGCCCGAGTTTGACACGCTGGAGGACTATCAACCACCAGCCATCACCCGGGCCTATAGTGAAGATGGTCAGACCATCGCCGAGTTTTACAAGGAGCGGCGTATTGTTGTTCCGGTGAACCGTATGCCCAAACAACTGATCCAGGCGTTTGTCGCAGCTGAGGATGCCAATTTTTTTGAGCATCAGGGGATCGATCTTATCTCTATTTTCCGCGCCGCTCTGAAAAATATTAAAGCGGGTGGCATTGTCCAGGGTGGCAGTACCATCACTCAGCAAGTGGCTAAAAGTCTGCTTCTCACGCCGGAACGTAAATTTTCCCGTAAATTCAAAGAAGCAATTCTGGCCTGGCGGATGGAACAGCGCTTCTCCAAACGGGAAATTCTCTACCTCTATCTCAATCAAATCTATCTTGGCCATGGAGCCTATGGCGTCCAGGCGGCCGCTGAAAACTATTTTGATAAAAACGTCGAAGATCTCTCTCTTGCCGAATGCACCATTATGGCGGGATTGCCTCAGGCCCCAAGCCGCTATTCACCTTACCGCCATTACAACCGCGCTAAAGACCGGCAGCTCTATGTTCTGGAACGGATGATCGCCAACGGCTACATTGATGCCGAGCAGGCACATCAAGCTTACGTCGAACCATTGATCGTCCACCCCCGGGCGGACAATTCCGCTGCGGGCACCGGCTATTTCAGTGAACAGGTACGGCGCTATATCGAACAGAATTATGGCCGGGAAATGCTCTACAGTGGTGGACTGCAAGTTTACACCACCATGAATTTATCCATGCAGCAAGCCGCTCAGGAGGCGGTGCGCAAAAATCTTCACCACCATGATAAACGTCAGGGCTATCGCGGTCCGATTCGGATTCTTGATCAGTCTGCTGCGCTGGCATTTGTCGATCAACAAACGACGGAAATCGATAAGGAACCTGTCCAGGCCGATCAGGTAATTGAGGCACTTCTCGTTGCCGAAGAACCTTCCCGCCTGGTATTTCGGCTCGGCCCTTATGAAGTCTTTGTGCCACGCGATACAGTTAAGTGGGCTGAACCCTACAAGATTATGCCCTACAGTCAATACGCGGCACTTTCCGATGACGAACGCAGCGATCACGCAGCGACCTTGCTGCCGACGGGCTCGATTGTTTACCTGAAGATCACTGAACTGACCGATTCCCGCCCGGTCACTGCCGAACTTTACCAGTATCCTAAAGCCCAGGGAGCGCTATTGGCCCTTGATCCGCAGGATGGTGCGGTTAAAGCCATGGTAGGGGGATACGATTTTGCCACCAGTCAGTTTAACCGGGTCCTGCAATCGTCCCGTTTACCTGGGTCGGCCATCAAACCCCTGATCTACGCCGCTGCGTTTGATAAAGGTTACACGCCCGCTTCAGTCATACTCGACACCCCTCTCATCTACAAGGAAACCGATGCTCAAGGGGAACAAACAGAATGGAAACCGAAAAACTACGGCAACAAGTTTTACGGGCCGACATCATTGCGCACCGCGTTGACCCATTCGTACAACATTATCACCATCAAACTGCTCAATAATATTGGAATTAATTACACTGCTCGCTACCTGCATAAATTGGGAATCACCTCGCCACTCAACCGAGATCTGACCATGTCACTCGGGTCAAGTGCATTGACACCACTTGAATTGGCGCGCGCCTATTCTGTTTTCGCCAGCGGTGGCATCAAAACGGCGCCCACCTACATCACGAAAATTACCGATCGCAACGGACGGATTCTTGAATCCATTGATCCGGCAGACTTTCCCGATGGTCTTGCCAGCGATCAGAAGTTAATTCGACTGGAGCGACAGCGGGTCATCTCGCAGGAAACGGCCTGCCTGATCACCAATATGCTGGAAAGTGTTGTTCAACGCGGTACCGGTTGGCGCGCCAAGGCCCTCAACCGGCCCGTGGCCGGCAAAACCGGCACCACCAACAACCTCAAGGATGCCTGGTTTGTCGGCTATATTCCGCAACTGGTTACTATCTCCTGGGTAGGCTATGATCAGGAGCGGCCACTGGGTAAAAATGAAACCGGCTCCAAGGCTGCAGCACCGGCCTGGGTTGACTTTATGCAACACGCGGTAACGCAGCTTCCGGTTGAATCGTTTCCCATTCCGGATACCATGGAGTTTCATCCCGTTGATCCGGAAACCGGCCTGCTAGAACCGGAGGACAGCCCAACCTCTGTCATTGAAATGTTTGCACCGGGAACAGCTCCGACCCGCTATGCTCTTGATGAAAAAAAGCCGCAAGCTCGCGACTTCTTCCGTTTGGACTGAAAACGCTCCCAGATCCATTTAAAACAAAAAAAGGCATCCATGTTAACAATGGATGCCTTTTTCTCGTTAGAATCTAAATTCAGCCCTTTAATACCTTTTTACACAGCATCTCTACCGGACAATTTTCACATTGGGGTGAACGAGCCTTACAGATCGCTCTGCCGTGATAAATCAAAAGGTGTGATGTATGTCCCCAGAGTTCCGGTTCAATGTATCGGCAAAGTTCTCTTTCGATTTTAACCGGATCACTTTCTCGCGTCCAACCCAGCCGTTTTGAAACCCGTGTCACATGAGTATCCACGGCGAATCCCGGTTTATCAAAACCGTTACTTAGCACAACATTCGCCGTTTTTCGGCCGATTCCGGGCAGGGTGACCAGCTCCTCAAGCGTTTGAGGCACCTGACCGCCATAGTTTCGGCACAATTGCCCGGCGCAGGCAACGATATTTTTTGCCTTGACGCGATAACAGCCAATACTGCGGATAATCTCTGCAATATCGTCGATATCTGCCCGCGCATAGTCTTCAACGGTTGTATAACGGCTGAACAGTGTCTTGGTGACGATATTAACGCGAACATCGGTTGTTTGGGCTGATAGCAACGTCGCAAACAGCAGTTGTAAAGGCGTCGAGAAATCGAGTGAGCATTGCGCATTGGGATAACACTCGTCTAAAACCCCGATAACTTCGGTAAACCATTCTTTGTTCTTTTTATGTGTTACAACCATGATGGAACTTTCGTCTTTTCCACATTATACACAAGGTTATCCACAGGGATATTATCCTGCGACAGCCCTTATTGATGCCGGTTTTGCCATTTTTTTTTCGGTTAAAGCTATCCGGTTATCCACCACAACAATATCGATAATCAACGGCAGGTGTAACGAAGCACGCCGCGCTTTGTCGCTGCGATCAATAGAACTGGCTTCGAGCCGAATGCCATCTTTAGCGTAGGCCCTATCGCGGGCAAAAATAGGAAAATAGGCCGGGTAGGTCCCTTTAAATGGAGGTGGAGAAATGCGTTGCATCTGCTTGTGAAAACGCAGGGATCCAACCATCCAAACGATATCCAGAAAATCACCGAGAACGATCGTCGGGTAGACAAGACCAGCATTACTCAACAAGTCCGGGCCCAACAGTCGTCGTATCTGGATCCAGCGGCGATATAATCCACCATGAAGTGCCAGATTGTAGAGCTGACAACGTTTATCGCCAACGGTCAGTTCAGCTTTCATACATCCAGCTCCATATCCAAGGTCATAGGTCTGGATCATTTTAACGGGATAACGGGAGAGCAGAACCAGGTCGCGGGTTTCACCATGACTGACGATATCAAGTCCAGTAAACGCCGCCAGGGCCGAGATGGATTGTCCGGCCGGAAGGTCTTGGATATTTTGCAGGGCGACAAAATCTGCGCGATAGTGATCAATAAGCTGAAAGACAGCCCCGCTGTCTTTACAGCCTTGAAGATTATACGACATGATGCGGATAGTGGTCATCACGGCCCCTTATTCCGCGTTGAGCATTTTACGGAGTCATACGCTCAACTGATTCGATCATCACGGTTTGAGTCGGAACATCGCTCATCCCGTCCTTCCGTCCCGTCTTTAGCATAGCTATTTTATCAACGACGTCCATCCCTTCGATCACTTTTCCAAAGACAGCATAGCCATAGCCACGCGCCGTTTTGGATTTATGGTCCAGAAACGAATTATCGACGACATTGATAAAAAATTGACTGGTGGCGCTGTCAACCCGTCCCGTGCGCGCCATGGCAATTGTACCACGGTTATTTTTCAATCCGTTGGTTGCCTCATTCATAATAGGGTCTTTTGTGACTTTACGGGCCATAGTTTTCGTAAACCCGCCGCCTTGAATCATAAACTGAGGAATAACGCGGTGAAAAATAGTTCCCTGATAAAAGCCACTGTCCACATAATTGAGAAAGTTTTCTGTGGATACAGGTGCCTGCTTCTCATTGAGCTCAATAATAATTTTACCGTGGTTGGTGGTCATCACCACCTTCGGACCCGCCCAGGCGACAACCGGCAGGACCAACAAGATAAAAACCAGAACTGTTTTACGCAGCACGGCATACCATTTCATCAGACATACTCCGATTTAAGTTCACGTTGCATCAATTCGATCACGGCTTGACGAGGATCTTTATCCTGATAAAGAATTGCATGCATCTGCTCAACGATCGGCACTTCAACCTGCAATTTAGCCGCTAATTGATATGTCGAAAGAGTTGTTTTAACCCCCTCGGCGATCATCGTCATTTCACCGAGTATTTCCTGAAGCTTGCGACCCTTACCCAGTTCAATACCAACGGTTCTGTTTCTCGATAAATCACCAGTGCAGGTCAACACCAAATCGCCCATGCCAGCAAGACCGGCAAAGGTTTCCTGTTTAGCACCCATGGCGATACCGAGCCTTTTCATCTCGGCCAGTCCCCGCGTTATCAGTGCGGCACGGGTATTATACCCATACCCAAGTCCATCACAGACACCTGCTGCCAGTGCGATAACGTTTTTTATAGCGCCACCGAGTTCAACCCCGATCACATCATCATTGGTATAGACGCGAAAATATTCGGTATTAAACAGTTCCTGTGCTTCAACTGCGATAGATTCATCTTCAGCTGCTGCAACAACGGCGGAGGGTTTTTCCAGCGCCACCTCTTTAGCAAATGTCGGTCCCGATAAGTAAGCTGTACGTTGTTGCAGTTCTTTCGGTAAAATCTGTTGAAAAATTTCGGACATCGGGCTCAATGTATCATTTTCAATCCCTTTTGATGCCGAAATAATCAATGTTTCCGAACACATGAATTGAACACAGGAGGTCAATACCTGTCGCATAGCCTGTGAGGGAGGAACAAACAGTACACACTGTTTATTGGCTGCATCTTCAATTCTATTGGTAAAAACCATGTTCTCGGAAAGTGTGATTCCCTGAAGATACAGGTCATTTACATGTGTTTGAGACATCCTTTCGACCAGATCAGCTTCATAAGCCCACAGCGTTACCTGATAACCTTTTTTGGCCAACAGATTTGCCAGACTGGTCCCCCAGCTGCCCGCGCCGATTACCCCGATACTTTTAACCACGACTATTCCTGTTCCTCTTGGTCGTCGATTATTTCATCTGAAATGTCTTCAACCTGGTCATCTTCAATCAGTTCATCAGGAAGTTCTTCTTCCTCTTTCTCGGCGAGTTTAGCGACTGCGACAATCCGTTCCTCTTCTTCAAGAACCATCAACCGCACTCCTTGAGTATTCCGACCGATAATTGAAAGTGACCCAACCCGCATTCTTAATATTTTACCGCGATCAGTGATAAACATCAGATCTTCGTCATCGCTGACCAACTTGATATCAACGACATTACCATTGCGGTCTGAAGTCTTAATGGTAATGATCCCTTTGCCGCTCCGGCTCTGGACTCGGTATTCACTTAAGTTGGTCCGTTTGCCATAGCCGTTTTCTGTCACGCTGACCAGAGAGGCGGAGGTGTTGTCATTTACAACTTCCATTCCAATGATCGTATCACTACCTTCCAGCTGCATCCCGCGAACACCGCGGGCAGTGCGACCCATCGGACGCACATCCGTTTCAGCAAATCGGATCGATTTACCATGATGGCTGGCCAGGATGACATCCATCGTTCCATCTGTAATGCGTGTCGAAACCAGGGAATCCCCTTCATCTATCGTCATGGAGATAATTCCACCCTGGCGGGGGTTTGCATAGGCCATAAGTTCGGTCTTTTTAACCACCCCATTTTTTGTCGCTGCAATAATGAATTTATTTTCGACAAATTCTTTAACCGGTAATATTGTCATAACCCGCTCTTCAGCAGCGAGTTGAAGCAGATTAACTATCGCCTTGCCGCGTGCGGCACGGCCACCTTGTGGAATTTCGTGTACCTTGAGCCAGTAAACCTTTCCTTGATCGGTAAAGACGAGGATATAAGAATGTGTTGATGCTATAAAAAGCTTCTCAACAAAATCCTCTTCTTTGGGACGCATTCCCGTCTTACCTTTACCACCTCGACGTTGCGAACGATACAGAGAGACGGCGTTTCTCTTGATATAGCCTGAATGAGAAACAGTGACCACCATATCTTCTTCGACGATCAAATCCTCAATAGACAGATCTTTTGTTTTGGCGATAATTTCAGTGCGCCGCTGATCTGCGTAAGACTCTTTAACTTCGATCAGTTCTGTTCTGATGATCTTGAGAATTTCAACTTCGCTGCCGAGAATTTCTTTCAAACGGGCGATTTGCGCTAAAATTTCTTGATATTCGTTGAGAATTTTATCGCGCTCGAGGCCGGTTAATCGATGCAATCGCATATCCAGAATAGCTTGAGCTTGAATATCACTAAACGAGAATCGCTCTATTAACCGCATTTTCGCTTCTGGAGAGTTAGCTGATGTTTTGATGATCTGAATAAGCTCATCCAGATTTTCCAAGGCAATTTTAAGACCTTCAAGAATATGAGCCCGGGCTTCTGCTTTTTTAAGTTCGAAAATGCACCGGCGAGTCACAATCTCTTTACGATGATCAATGAAATGATCTAAAACTTCCCGCAATGTCAGGATTTTTGGTTGACCACCAACAATGGCGAGCATAATGATGCCAAAAGAAGTTTGCATCATCGTCATTTTGTACAGTTGATTCAGGACAACGCCGGCAACGGCTTCTTTTTTCAGATCGATGACAACACGCATACCATCACGGTCTGATTCATCACGAAGATCCGATATTCCTTCAATTTTTTTCTCTTTGATCAGCGTTGCTATTTTTTCGATAAGCTTAGCTTTATTAACTTGATAGGGAATTTCGTTGATGATGATACTTTCGCGACTGGTGCGACGATCAATTTCAATCATTGCTTTGGCGCGCATCTGGATGATACCGCGACCTGTCTTATATGCCTCTCGAATATCCTCACGACCAAGAATAAAACCAGCAGTAGGAAAATCAGGGCCAGGAATAATATTAATCAATTCTTCGAAACCGAGTGTTGGATCATCAATAATGGCGACGAGACCGTCCACAACTTCCCCAAGATTATGAGGAGGAATTTTTGTTGCCATACCAACAGCGATACCTTCAGAACCATTAACCAGTAAATTTGGAAATTTACACGGTAAAACAAGAGGTTCCGAAAGAGAATCGTCGTAGTTAGGTCCAAAATCGACGGTTTCCTTTTCAATATCACTTAGTAATTCGTGAGAAAGCTTTGCCATGCGAACTTCGGTATAACGCATCGCGGCAGCAGAATCACCGTCAATAGAACCAAAGTTACCCTGGCCATCAACGAGAGGATTGCGCATAGAAAAACTTTGCGCCATGCGAACAATTGTATCATAGACGGCGCTGTCACCATGTGGATGGTACTTACCAATAACATCACCAACAACGCGCGCTGATTTTTTATAGGGCTTATTATACTCATTACCAAGTTCGTGCATGGCAAATAAGACACGTCGGTGTACAGGCTTCAAGCCATCACGAATATCGGGTAAAGCACGGCCAATAATGACACTCATTGCGTAATCCATATAGGATTTACGCATTTCATTTTCGATATTTACACTTACTTTATTTTGCTGAGATAGCATGTATAAATCCTTTTAAGGCGTCAGTATCAGATATCCAGGTTTGATACGTTCAAAGCATTATTTTCGATAAACTCTCTACGTGGCTCAACCTGATCACCCATTAAAACGGTAAAGATATTGTCAGCTGCAACTGCATCTTCAATTTTAACCTGAAGCAGAACCCGTTTTTCTGGATCCATAGTCGTCTCCCATAACTGATCAGGGTTCATTTCTCCAAGACCTTTATAGCGTTGAATATATTGGCCTTTCTTTGCTTTATCTAAAAAGAAATCAAGCAATTCCTGACGATCATTCACAGAAAAAGGCTCTTTTTCTTCCTGTAAAATTTCAATTTTATCCTGTTTTGAAATAGGAATTAATTGCTTATAGGACTGCAAAAGCAATCTATATTCGTGACTTGAAAGAACATCCAGACTTTTCTGATCTATTCTTGCTCTGACACTTCCGAGAGTAAAAAGAATACGAGCAGGATTTTCGTAAAGCGTAAATTCAGCATGTGGTGCGGCATTTTGAAGATCAGCAACAAGAGGTGTTAAATCAACTAAATCCTCAAAGTTACATTGTACTTTACCTTCAACAAAAATTTTCAAAAGCTCTTTTTTTATTCCTTTATGCACGATCTTACTAAACAATTCATTAAAATCTATAATATTCTTCAAAGTTGGTATGATCTGCTTACCTCTTATAATTTTATCGCCACTATTAATATCTATTGAACAATTTTCTACACCAAGAGAAAGAAGATAATCTAAAAGTGTTTCTTCATCCTTTACATATATTTCTTTTTTTCCTTTTTTCAATTTATATAATGGAGGTTGTGCAATATATAAATATCCTCTTTCAATAAGCTCAGGCATTTGTCTGAAAAAGAATGTAAGTAAAAGTGTTCGAATATGTGAACCATCGACGTCAGCATCAGTCATAATGATAATTCGATGGTAACGTAGCTTTGCAATGTCAAAATCATCCTTACCTATACCTGCACCCATAGCAGTTATAAGAGTTCTGATTTCATTCGATGTTAACATTTTATCGAAACGTGATTTTTCGACGTTCAGAATCTTACCCTTTAAAGGTAAAATAGCTTGATTCGATCTATCTCTTCCCTGTTTGGCGCTACCACCAGCGGAATCGCCCTCCACAATATATATTTCGCTAAGTGCAGGATCCTTTTCCTGGCAATCTGCCAATTTACCTGGCAAAGACAAACCATCAAGGGCTCCTTTTCGACGCGTTAAATCTCGTGCTTTTCTGGCAGCTTCCCTTGCTCTGGCAGCCTCTATACCTTTTTCGAGTATTTTTTTAGCAACCTGAGGGTTTTCCTCCAGGAAGACAGCCAGCTTTTCATTGATAAGTGTTTCAACATATCCCTTTATCTCAGAGTTACCCAATTTTGTCTTAGTCTGGCCTTCAAATTGAGGGTCCGGAACCTTAACCGAGATAACAGCTGCCATACCTTCACGCAAATCATCACCTGAAACTGAAGCTTTTATGTTTTTTAAGAGATTATTTGCCGCAGCATATGCATTCATTGTTCGTGTTAAAGCTGCTTTAAATCCAATAAGATGAGTTCCACCTTCATGTGTATTAATATTATTAGCAAAGGTAAATATTTTTTCATCATAACCATCGTTATATTGAAAAGCTACCTCAATTTGAACTCCTTCTTTTTCGCCATTAAAAAATATAATATCAGGATGTAATGAATTTTTTGCTCTATTTAAATATTCAACAAATGATGAAATACCACCTTCATAATGGAATTCTTGTACTTTTTCAGTACGATCATCTGTAATTGTTATTCTTACTCCAGCATTCAAAAAAGCCAATTCACGAAGCCTTTTAGATAAAATTTCATAATAAAATTCTACTGTTTCAAATATTGTATCATCAGGCCAGAAAGTTATTTTTGTACCTTTTTTTATTGTTTCACTTAATTCTTTTAGATCTGATTGTGGTACACCTTTTTCATAAGCTTGCTGGTAAATTTTACCATTTCTTCTTATTTCGAGATCTAGTTTATTTGAAAGAGCATTTACTACAGAAACACCTACACCATGTAAACCGCCTGAAACTTTATATGTATCACTGTCGAATTTTCCACCTGCATGTAGGACAGTCATAACAACTTCTGCAGCAGATTTTTTTTCAGAAGCATGCCAATCTACTGGTATACCACGACCATTATCTTCAACTGTGACGGAACCATCAACATTCAGTGTGACAAAAACAGTATCACAGTATCCTGCGAGTGCTTCATCAATAGAATTATCAACAACTTCATAGACGAGATGATGTAATCCTTGGACACTTGTTGAACCAATATACATTGCTGGTCTTTTTCTTACTGCAGTAAGACCTTCTAATACTTTTATATTATCGGCACTGTAATTGCTTTCCATTTTTCACCTTAAATTGATGGTTAGTTACAATTTATAGTAATTGAAATTATCAATTTCTATTTTATCAATATTTGTTATAAAAATTTGTTGATCAATATTTGATATATAATAAATTATATTATTAATTGTTTCAAAATCGAGTTCACTCGATAAATCATCAATTAACATTGTAGGAAAAAAACTATGATTTTTAAAAAAAATACTATTATGTGTGAATTTAAGTGTGATTAATATTTTTTTCTTTTCACCATTGGATAAAAGTAAACCATAATCTTTATTATTTATAACTATTTTATAATCATCTAAATGGTTACCATATAATGATTTACCTTCTTTTAATTCTTTATCCAAAAGAATATCATTTGTATTTTTTTTAATTCTAATTATTTTTAAATTTAAATTTTCTTTGAAAATTTTTTCGTATATATCATTATATATATCGTTTATATTATTTATATATTTATCCTTTGTTTCATTTATCAAATCATTATATTCTTTAAATAATTGATTCCAAAGTTCTAATATTTTTATATCATTATTACGTAAAGCTATATTTCTATTTTTTAAAATTTTATTATAACTATGAAGTTTTTTTAAATATCCAGTATCAAAATTGAAAATTAATTGATCGAAATATTTTCTTTTTTCTGATGGACCTTTATTGAAAAGGTGAATTTCATCTGTAATAAAAAAAATACATTTTATTTTAGATAAAAAAACTAATGCATCGCAATTATTGTTGTTCAGATAAATTTTTTTATTATTGTCTACCTTTAATTTTAATTCATTTCCATTTTTAACTAATATCTCTGATATATCATGATTTATATTTATAATATCTTTATTTTTAGTTTTATTCTTAAATGATTTTAAATTACTTATAAGACTAATAGATTCAAGAATACTCGATTTACCTGACCCATTTAGTCCATAAATAAAATTTTTGGTATAGAAAATTTCAGAATATTTTTCAAATTTTCTAAAATTTTTCAACTCTATACTATTTATATTCATATTCTCATTGGCATTATGACCGCTAAATTATCATTATTATCTGACGGTACTATAAGACAAGGAGACATATTATCTTTTATGTGTAATTTTATTTCTTTTGTATCAATATTTGATATTACATCTAACAAATATTTAGAGTTGAAACCTATTTTCATTTCATTTCCGTTATAGGTCGTTTTAATACTTTCAACTGCATCTCCATATTCAGGATTTGATGAAGAAATTTTTATTTCGTTATTTATAAACTCAATATTTATTCCTTTAGATTTTTCATTTGCTAGTAGAGAAATTCTTCGCAATGAATGTAGAAGTTTATTATTTTCAACCAAACAATATTTTTCTGAAAAATCAGGAATTACTCTATTATAATCTGGAAAATCACCGTCTATTAGTCTCATAACAAGTGTTGTATTATTTAATTTAAATATTGCATTATTATCAACAATTGAAATAAAAATTGATTTTTCATCTGTATCAGTAATTTTTCTAATTTCTGATAGTCCTTTTTTGGGGAAAATAATACCTTTATTTTTTATTTCAAAATTATCTTCATTTTTTATTTGTTTTAGTGCGAGTCTATGTCCATCTGTAGCTACAAATCTTAGATAATTACCTATTTCTGAATTTATATTATGAAGATATATTCCATTAAGATTAAATTTGCTTTCATCATGTGAAATTGCATAAAATGTTTTGTCAATAATTTCTTTTAAAACTTCTGTTTTTAATTCTAAATCATCATTTGTATTTTTGTCATTTATTAGTGGAAATTCTTCTGCAGATAAGCCAACAATATTAAATTTTGCTTTACCATTCTTTATTTCAATCCAATTATTATCTTTTACTTCAATATCAATTATTTCTTCTGTTAATTCTTTAACAATTTCAAAAATTTTCTTTGCTGATATTGTAATTTTACCTTCTTTTAATATCTCTGACTTAAAATTAGTTTTAATACCTATTTCTAAATCTGTTGCAGTGAGAGTAATTTGTTGATCTTCTTTATTTGCTTCAATTAGAACGTTTGAGAGAATAGGGAGTGTCTTTTTTTTCTCTACTACACCCTGGACTAATGTTAACCCTTTTAAAAATTCTGATTTGTTTGTCGTTATCTTCATTTCAACGCTCTCTTTTTTTATTAGGTTTTAAAAGATTTTATAGTCGTAGATAGTAAGAGCTGTGGATATCTTATTTTTTTATAAATAGCTGAAAATAAAAGTTTTTTTTAGTTTTCAATGTGTGGATAGAGATGTTGATAATAATTTTTTTTTGGGGAAAACTCAATGATGTTTATTTATCCACAGTTTTAACTCTCTTAACCACAGGGTTATGAGGGTAATAAAGTATTTTTTATCGACTTAATTGTCGTTCGCAGATAACTGTCTTCTTCCATATTTTTTTCAATTTTTTTGATTGCGTGAATGACAGTTGAGTGATCTTTTCCACCAAAATGTTCACCAATTTCAGGGTAAGAGCATGATGTTAACTGCCGACATAAATACATTGCAATTTGTCTAGGTAAAACAAAATTTTTAATTCTTTTAGATGATTTTAAGTCAGATATTTTTATATTGAAGTGGTTACATACTTTTTTCTGTATATCATCAATCGTCAATTCTTTATTTGATTCTACAATTATGTCTTTAAGAATAGATTTTGCCATCTCGATTGAAATTGGAGTTGATGTAAGACTAGAATAAGCACCTATTCTTATTAAATATCCTTCTAGTTCGCGTATGTTACTTATTACAGAACTTGATAAAAATAGTGCTACATCAGAAGGTAAATCAATATTATTTAATTCTGCTTTGGCTTCTAAAATAGCTTGTTTTGTTTCTATATCAGGAGGTTGAATATCAGCAATTAATCCCCATTCAAAACGAGATCTAAGTCGTTCTTCTAGGCCAGGTATCTCTTTTGGAAATTTATCAGATGTTACTACTATTTGTTTATGTGATTCATAAAGTGAATTAAAAGTATGGAAAAATTCTTCCTGAGTTCTTTCTTTTCCTGCAATGAATTGTACATCATCAATCAATAAAACATCAATTGATCTAAATTTGTTTCTAAATTCATCCATCTTTCCATATCTTATTGAATTAATTAACTCATTCGTGAATTTTTCTGAAGAGTAGTAACTAACTTTTATGTTATTATTTTTTGAAATTATTTCATTTCCTATCGCATTTATAAGATGTGTTTTACCTAAACCTACACC
>PKUE01000134.1 GCA_002869685.1 Desulfuromonas sp. | reverse complement strand
CCCGGTCTGATCGTCAATATCTGTCGCAGTGGTCCCGGCCTTGGTGGCATTGATGCCTCCCAGGCAGACTATTTTCAGGCCACTAAAGGCGGCGGACATGGCGGCTATCACATCATTGTTCTGGCACCGGATTGTGTTCAGGAGATGTACGACATGGCCATCCTCGCTTTCGATCTGTCGGACCGCTACCGGGTTCCGGCGATGATCCTGGCTGATGCGGTGATCGGTCAGATGAAGGAAGCCCTTGAACCACACCCTTATGTTCAACCTGGTGATCTTGCCCCTAAAGATTGGGCCTTGATCGGTGACGGTAAAGCCGGGGAACAGAAGATCGTTAAATCCCTCTACCTCGGTGATGGTGAACTTGAGGCCCACAATAACCGTTTACACGCCAAATACGCAGTGTTGCAGGACAAGGAAGTACGTTACGAGGGCATTGGTTTGGAGGATGCAAAACTGCTGGTGACGGCTTATGGCAGTACCGCGCGGATTGCCAAGACCGCTGTGCGTCTGGCCCGCGAACAGGGGATGAAGGTTGGCCTGTTGCGTCCCATTACCCTGTTTCCGTTTCCGAAAGCTGCGTTTAAAGAGTTTGGCGAGAAAGCGGGCAAGATTCTGTGCTTTGAGCTCAATAACGGGCAGATGGTTGATGATGTTCGTCTGGCGGCACCCGGTGTCGGGGTCGATTTTTACGGACGTCCTCCCGGAGCCGGGTCATTGCCGACCCCTGAGGAGTTCCTAGCCCAGATCCGTTCCCGTTATGAGGTGACCGCATGACTACAGAAATGAAAAAAGTATTTGCCCGGCCCGAGTCCCTCAAGGACGTTCAAACCCATTTCTGCCCCGGTTGCCATCACGGGACAATTCATCGTCTGGTGGCTGATGCCATGGATCATTTCGGCATCAAAGATCAGGTGATTGGCGTCGCTTCAGTTGGTTGCAGTGTGTTTTTGTACGGGTATTTCGATATCGATGTCATTGAAGCCCCTCATGGTCGCGCACCAGCCGTGGCTACCGGTGCCAAACGGGTCCATCCCAAACGCCCGGTATTTACCTATCAGGGCGATGGCGATCTGGCTGCTATTGGTACCAGCGAGATTATCCATACGGCTAATCGTGGCGAGCCCATCACGGTCATTTTTGTCAATAACACCACTTACGGGATGACCGGGGGACAGATGGCTCCGACGACATTGCCATTGCAGAAGACCACCACGTCTCCCGGTGGACGTAATGTCGCCAAAGATGGTTATCCCATTAAAATGGCGGAGTTACTCGCCAATCTCGAAGGTGTCGCATATTCCGTCCGTGTTGCGGTGGATACGCCCAAGCATGCCATTCAGGCAGGAAAGGCCATCCGAAAAGCGTTTGAGACTTCCGTTAAAAACAACGGTTTTGCCTTCGTTGAAGTTTTGGCCAGCTGTCCGACCAACTGGGGAATGAACCCATTGGCTGCCAATGAGCGGGTGGGGTCGGAAATGATCCCTTATTTTCCGTTGGGTGTCTACAAGGACTGTGACCAAGGATAACTGGCGCAGATCATATTTATAAAGGAATTTATGATGAATCATGATGTGTTTATGGCCGGATTCGGCGGACAGGGGATTCTGCTGATCGGCAATCTGTTGGCGTATGCCACCATTATGGAAGGGAATAATGCCTCATATTTCCCGGCATATGGTGTTGAAAAGCGTGGCGGTGCCGCCACCTGTACGGTGGTGATGTCGGATCAGCAGGTTGGCTCCCCGGTTGTGGGTGAGCCGGAAGCTTCATTGTTGCTGAATCCACTCTCCATGGAAAAATATTACGAACGTGTCCGTAAGGGTGGTTTTGCCCTGATTAATTCCTCTTTGATTGATGACGATGGTTCAAGTCGTGCTGATGTGGTGAAGGTTTTGATTCCGGCCAATGAAATGGCGCTGGAAATCGGTGATGCCCGTCTGGTGAATATGGTTGTCCTTGGTGCCTATGTCGAATACAGCAAGGTGGTGGCAATGGAGACCGTCAAAGAAGCACTCAAGGTCGTGCTTCCTGAGCGCAACCATCGCTTTTTGCCACTGAATTACCAGGCTCTTGAAAAAGGGGCTGAGTTCTGTCGTCAGGCACTCCAGAACTGATTCGAACACGCTGGACGAAACAATTGATCCTGTGATAAAAAGGCCGGGTTTTCCCCGGCTTTTTTATTTTCTATGGAGCATGGATGACAGGCTCGTTTTGTTCAGCCGTGCTGAATTGAGGGCGTGACCGGGGGATGTGAAGGAACTCGTAGCACGCTTGCCGGGATCTTTTTGCGCACTTTCGATGATGTCATTGTCGCCAATGGCGGGAGCGCAAAAAGCGCGACCTGTCCATAGGCGCTTATACGAACAGGTGAAGTTTTCCGCAACAGCCACGCCTGAAATACAACGCACATAAAGGATGTCATGCCACCAGTCGTTGAATTCATCAAACTGAAAAAACCGGAAAAAGCCAAACATCTGTGTCAGCTGGCCGAGGAGTTCTTTAGCGGCCATAAGAGGGTATTGATCCTTGTTGAAGATGACAATCAGGCGCTGACGCTGGATCGTTTTATGTGGACCTGGAATAAGGGGTCGTTTTTGCCTCATGTCTGGGATAATGGCGCTGTAGAATGTCATGAAGAAGCCATTGCCATCGGTACCCAGGAGCGCAATTCCAATGGCGCCACGGTGTTGATTGCCGGACGTGCCTGTCGGGTCGAGTTCATGCGCCAGTTCAAACATGTGATCGACTTTGCCGAAACGTACGATGAGGCCCTGACCGACGCGGCCCGTGATCGATTTAAGGCATGGAGGGAGATCGGTTGTGAACCTCGTATGCGTTAATAACGGTGGTGCTGAGAGTTGTATCATTTGTGACCTGTCTCTGGAGTTGGAGCAAGAAGCGGCTCTTGGTGCAGCGGCAAGACATGCACTGACCCTCTGGCAAGCCCGTCTCGGTGACATCGTCACTGTTGTGGATTCCCTGCAACGCTGCTTTCGTGCCCGGATTTGCCAACTGAATGATGATGGCGCCTTGGTTGTACCGTTCGAGTTACTTTCTGAGGTGGAGTCGCCGCTGGAGATCTGTGTCTATCAGGCATTGCCCGAAAAAGAGCGTTTTGAACTGGTGTTGCAGAAGCTGACTGAAATTGGTGTTGACCGGATCGTCCCGTTTGTGTCGCAACATTCAACGACGCTGGAACAGCGTGATGCCGGGCAGAAGAAATCGCACCGCTGGCCCGATGTGATCTTGCGCGCCGGGCGTCAGTGTCGACGGGCACAACTGCCCGAACTGATGGCAGTGTGCGAGTGGTCAGACGTGTTGGAGTCTCTGGCCGAATGGGATGTTAAGCTGCTGCTCAGTGAAAAAGGGGCGGCTTGGAGTTTTCGCGAAGGGGTCGGCTCGAGTCGGCCGGATCGTATTGCCTTGATTATCGGCCCCGAAGGGGGATTTGCCTGTGAAGAAATTGAGCAGGCGCAACAGTATGGTGTGGTGCCGGTCTCATTGGGAGCACGTATTTTACGTACGGAGACCGCGGCGATTGTAGCGGCCACACTGGCTCAGTTTTGTGTAGGGGATTATGCCTGAAAAGACGTTGGATCGGCCCTCATTGGCCGTTGTGTTGGTGGAACCACAGGGGCCACTGAATATTGGTTCGGTATGCCGGGCGATGGGAAATTTTGGTTTTGATGATTTGAGGCTGGTGAACCCGCAGACCAATCATTTGTGTCATGAAGCCCGTTTGATGGCTGTAAAGGCTGGTTATATTCTTGAAAATGCCCGAATTTTCTCTTCTGTTGAAGAAGCCTTGCAGGGATGTCATTATGCCTTCGGAACCACCCGCCGATTCGGTCGCTATCGCGACCGCGATGATTTCCTTCATCCTGATGCGGCGGCCCGGGTGATCTGTGATTTTTCTCCGGCGCTCTCCACGGCACTGGTCTTCGGGCGTGAGGATTGTGGTCTTTTCAATGAAGAGTTGGATTTATGTCAACGCTTCCTGACCATTCCAACTTGTGATGAGATGCCGTCGATGAACCTGGCCCAGTCCGTTTCGGTCTGTCTTTACGAAGTCGCCAAACAGGGGTTGGAACAGCGTGGCGAACTTCTGGAGCCGGATCTGGCGGAAGTGGATCAGGTTGAAGGCATGTTTCAGCAGATGAAAGACTCTCTGGCTGGAATTGATTATCTCGATCCGCAGAACCCCGATCATATCCTGCGTTCCTTTCGCCGCTTGTTCGGCAAGAGTGGCCTGACTTCCCGTGAGGTGCGTATTCTGCGTGGATTATGGAGTCGTATCGATTGGGTTCAGGGCGAGTTGAACAAATACACAGGCCATGATGGCCAGGGGGAAAACAATGAGTGATCTGTTTGAGTGTGCTGTTTTGGATAACGGTCTGACCGTTGAATTCAGAGATGAAACCATCCGTTACTATGGCGACTATCACCGCGTTCAGATTGATGTCTTTATCGTTTTCACCGATGGGCGCAGAGAGGTGTTCCAACGACTTGAACGGATGGGCGTCAGTGGTGACCAGCTTGACACTGTAAAGACTCAGGTGATGTCTTCTTTTCGCCGGGATACGTTGCGCTACATGACGGCAGAGCATTTTGCGGAAAAGTTTCTCAAGGCACTTAAAGTGCGTAAAGTCAAACCGTTGGCGGGGCTGCGTTGATCGTCGAACTCACTATTACGACACTGGCCCACGGGGGTAGCGGCCTGGGGCATCACGACGGTAAGGCGGTATTTGTTCAGGGGGCTGTGCCGGGAGATCGGGTGCAATGCCGAATTTTTCAGAACAAAAAGCGCTATGCACGCGCTGAACTGATGGCGGTCCTTGAGCCGTCAGCCGTTCGTCAGACACCGCCGTGTCCCTATTTTGGCGATTGCGGTGGCTGTGATTGGCAGCAGTTGCCTTACGACGAGCAATGTCGCTGGAAACAACAACTGTTTGCCGACAGCTGTGAGCGGCATGGCCATATTGATCCGGCTCAGGTCCTGCCTCTGGTGCCTGCACGGCAGACCTTGGCCTATCGCAGTCGTGTCCAGTTCAAATGTCACAATACGCCAGACGGCTTTGTCCTCGGTTTTTTTCGGCGTGGCAGCCACTATGTCATTGATATTGATCATTGTCCGGTGATTGCTTCGCAATTGTCGGCATTGATCGCCCCTTTGCGTCAGCTGTTTGATGGCAGTGCCTATGCTTCAGTTGTGCCGCAGATTGACGTGGCAACGGGCAGTGATGATCGATGTCGCATTGTTGTTCATTTTCTCGGAGCGCAACCGGACCATTTCCACCAGTGGTTATATGAACGGACCGAATCCTGGGATGCTGCCGTGTTGGTGCAAAGTGGGCGCAAATCCTCGCTGTGTCAGTTGCACGGAGAAGCGGATCTGGTGATCGAGGTGGATGAGCCGCCCGTGGCGCTACGCTATGGTCCCGGTGGTTTTGCTCAGGTCCATCTTGAACAAAACCGCGCATTGGTGGATCTGGTTATTGCCCGCGCCGATGTTTCTGCGACGGACCGTGTCCTCGATCTGTACTGTGGAATGGGCAACTTCTCGTTGCCGTTAGCGCGACGTGCGGCCTCCGTTGTCGGCGTCGAAGACTATCCCTTATCCATTGATTACGCTAAGCGCAACAGTGCTGCACAGGGCTTTGAAAATACCCGTTTTTTCGCCCGTGCGGTGGAAAGTTTTATGCCGCAGTGGCAAGAGCCCGTTGATGTGATCGTACTGGACCCGCCCCGTAGTGGTGCGCGGGAAGCGCTGGATGGGATTTTGGCCTGTCGACCACGGAAAATTGTTTATGTGTCCTGTGATCAGCAGACCATGATGCGAGATCTCAAGGTTCTCGGACAGGGTTATCAGGTCGTTTCGATACAGGCCGTTGATATGTTTCCACAAACCTGCCACACCGAAGCGGTGGCCGTTCTGGAGCGGCGACAGCCTTGAGCGTAGAGTGAAGACATATCCGTAGGTTGTGTCTTTTTTCTTGTCATGGTTTGCCGAGTGTGTTAAATACTCGGGGATAAATCTTTTCATTTATGAGAAGTGAGCTGTGGCTCACTTTTTTTTGTTTTACCGGTTTGGTTTTTACTGGTGAAGGAACTATGTCTCAAGAAGTTATTTTAAATAAAGTGAGCGAAATAGCCGATCCCATCATTGAAGAGTTGGGGCTGGAGCTTGTCGATATCGAGTTTATTTCACAGGGCTCAGAGTGGCTGCTGCGGTTGTTTATCGATAAACCCGGTGGGGTTAATCTTGACGATTGTGCGGAGTTTAGCCGTGAACTCAGTACGATTCTCGATGTCGAAGAAGTGATCGAAATGGCTTATCGTCTGGAAGTCTCCTCGCCGGGAATCGATCGGCCATTGAAAAAGGCTGCCGATTTCGAGCGTTTCAAAGGGGAGATGGTTCGTGCCAAAACGTTTGAAGCCGTTGATCCGGATATGCGTGGCTACAAGCGGAAAACATTTATTGGTACGTTACTTGGTCTGGAGCAGGGTATTGTTGCCATTGAGCAGAATGACAAGGCTGGTGGCCGTGTTGATCTGCCGTTGGACAGCCTTGAAGCGATCAACCTCGAACCACAGTTTTAGAGGATATAATCCCGCCGCAGTTCTACTGTGCCGGTATTTAGCGAGTACTACATAGGAGAGTTAAAATGGTTGCTAATCTCAACCACGTCATTGATCAGGTCGTTAAAGACAAAGGTGTTGACCGGGAGATTCTGGTTGAAGCTCTTGAGTCGGCAGTTTTGTCAGCGGCTAACAAGAAATATCGTAATACGCGTGAGCTCGAAGCCCACTACAATACCGAGCAGGGAGAGGTTGAACTGTTTGAGTTTGTGACCGTGGTTGATGAAGTTCAGGATTCTTACAAGGAAATCGATCTTGAAGAAGCGCGCGAGATTGATCCTGACGTGGAGTGTGGTGACTCTCTTGGTATGAAGATGGATTCGGGCAGTTTCAGCCGGATTGCCGCACAAACAGCCAAGCAGGTCATTATCCAGAAAGTCCGCGAAGCTGAGCGTGAAGGCATTTACAATGAATTCAAGGATCGCGTTGGTGAACTGGTTAATGGTATTGTACGCCGTTATGAGCGTGGCGACCTGATTGTTGACCTTGGCCGTGCTGAGGCCTTGTTGCCGCACCGTGAGCAGGTTCCCCGCGAAAATTATCGTCAGGCTGATCGTGTTCGTGCGTATATTGCCGAGGTGAAAATGTCACCGAAGGGTCCGCAGATCATTCTGTCTCGCACCCATCCGAGTCTGGTGATTGAACTGTTCAAGACCGAAGTTCCCGAGATTGCTGAGGGAATTGTGGAAATTGTTTCCTGCTCCCGTGAGCCGGGTAGCCGGGCAAAGATTGCCGTTGTCTCTCACGATCCTGATGTTGATCCGGTTGGTGCGTGTGTCGGTATGCGAGGTTCCCGTGTTCAGAACGTGGTCTCCGAACTGCGTGGTGAAAAGATTGACATCATCCCCTGGACGCCTGATATGGCCCGTTTTGCTTGTGCCGCACTTGCTCCTGCGGATGTGTCGCGTGTTTACGTCGACAATGAAGAGCAGGCGATGGAGATCATCGTTCCCGACGATCAACTTTCGTTGGCCATTGGTAAAAAGGGTCAGAATGTGCGCCTTGCCGCGCGCCTGATCGGCTGGAAGATTGATATCAAGAGCGAGACGCGTGCTGCTGAGATCGAACAGGAAGATGTTCGAGTAGCAGAAGAGGCAACAACAGAAGTTGAAGAGGAAGTTCTGGCTGCTGATGATCAGGTGGTCGAGGCACAAGAAACTCCGACTGAGGAAGAAGAGTAACGTTACGTGACGAAACAGAAACATCGCCCGGAACGAACCTGTGTCAGTTGTCGGCGCAGTGCGGATCAGGATCAACTGGTTCGCTATGTTGCCACCCCGACGGGACAGGTCGTTGTTGATTATCAGCACAAGCTGCCGGGACGAGGGACGTATACCTGTTTCGATCACAGCTGTATTACCCGGGCTGTGCAACGCCGCGCGTTTGCACGGTCCTTGAAAAATGCTCAAGTCGATGTAAACATCGACACGCTGATCGAAGGATTACGTGACCAGATACGGTTACGAATTCTCAACCTGATCGGCATGGCACGCAAGGCCGGATTGGTTGCCAGTGGCAGTCAGCTGGTGTTGTCATCATTAAAGAAACCGGGGGAGCTTTCCTTTGTGGTTCTGTCTTGTGATATCACACAAGGTGTTGGTGACAAGGTGCGGCAACAGGCTGCACGTGCCTGCATACCGCTGATTGAGTGTTTTGATAAAGCGACCTTGGGACACGCGTTAGGTCTGTCGGAGCGCAGCGTTTTAGCTCTGAAAGAAAGTCCACTGGCGCAAACATTAAATCACGAGCTGCAACGATATAGAGATGTAATGGGGGAATTCTGATGGCAAAAATTAGAATCTATGAACTGGCACAGCGAATGGGTCTGGAAAACAAAGAATTGCTTGAACGTTTGCAGCAGGCAGGAATTGAGGCGAAAAGTCATATGAGCGTTGTCGATGAAGAGGTCGTCCGATCCCTGGATGAAAAGCAGGAAAAAACATCAGAGCCTTCAGAACCGTCAGAAGCTGTTTTTGATGAAAAACGGATCAACACTGGTTTAATCCGTCGCCGGCGTAAAGCAGAGCCCCCCAAGCCGGTCGAAGAGCCTAAACCAGAAGTTGTGGTTGAAGAGCCTGTTGCCGAAGAGCCGGAGGCTGTTGAAGAAATTAGCGAGCCTGTTGTCGCACAGAAGCCGAGTCAGGACGAGCCCCGGGCCTCTGAAGAAGTTCCTGCTGCCGAAATAGTCGAAGCGCCTGTGACACAGGGACCTCAATCGGTCGTTGAAGACGTCCCCGCTGAGGTTGAACCTGCCGTAGAAAAAACGGTTGAGGCTCCGGTCGTTGAAGAGCCCACTGTTGATGCGGAGCCTGCTAAAGCAGCTGAGCCGCAACCAAAACCTGAGCCAGTGAAGCGCAAGGCGGCAACTCGTAATGTTGCTTCAATTGTTACCCCTGCGTCTGACATAACCGAAGCTGTAGCCAAGCCGTCAGGCAGCGGCGCGAAAATTCTTGGTCGTGTTGAATTGCCACAATCGGCATTGCGCGGCGAAGGTGGGCCCCGTGGAAAGAAAGGGCAGCCACGCAAGCCTCAAACGGGTGGACGGCCCGAGAGACCAGAGCGTCCGGCCCAGAGCCCGGCAGCCGCAGCACCACGTCCGGCAGCTAATCGGACGACTGTTGCACCAGAAATGCCGGTGGAAGATCCTTCGAGAGATCGTGCCAACCGGAATAAGAAGAAAAAAGGGAAAAACAGTGATTACAATGCCGCTGCCGGTGTCGGGCGTGAGCAACGTCGTCGTAGAGACCGAATGGAAGTTTTTGAACCGGATCGCGGTGGCAAACTGCGACGCGGCAAGAAAAACCAGAAGGTGGCCAAGCAAACAGAAATCACTGTTCCCAAAGCAATTAAGCGTAAGATCCGCATCAGTGATGTCATCACTGTTGGTGAACTTGCCAAACGTATGGGGGTAAAGGCCAACGACCTGATTCGTGAACTGATGCGTCAGGGAAGTATGGTTACGATCAACCATCCTCTCGATTTTGAAACTGCAGCAATTTTGGCGGCTGATTTCAATTATGAAGTTGAGAACGTTGCGTTTGATGAGTTGAGCGTCTTGGGCAGTGAAGATCTGCAGATTGATAACGAAGAAGGAAGTTCCAATCTTGTTGAACGCCCGGCCGTTGTGACCATCATGGGTCACGTTGACCATGGTAAAACCAGTCTGCTTGACGCGATTCGCCAGGCCAATATTGCTGACGGTGAGGCCGGTGGTATTACCCAGCATATTGGTGCCTACGATGTTCAGGTGCATGATAAAACAATTTCGTTCCTTGATACTCCGGGCCATGAAGCGTTTACTGCCATGCGTTCCCGTGGTGCACAGGTTACCGATATCGTTATTCTGGTCGTTGCAGCCGACGACGGGGTGATGCCGCAGACAAAAGAAGCGATCAGTCACTCCAAGGCTGCTGGCGTCCCGATGATCGTTGCCGTGAACAAAATCGATAAGCCGGGTGCCAACTCCGAACGCGTTAAGCAGGAGTTGACAGAATTTCAGATGGTTCCTGAGGAATGGGGTGGCGACACCATTTTCGTTGAGGTTTCAGCCAAAAAACGGCAGAACCTTGATCAGTTATTGGAGATGATCCTGCTTCAGGCCGAGGTAATGGAACTGAAGGCTGATCCGAGCAAACGCTGTAAAGGGACCATCGTTGAAGCACGTCTCGATAAGGGCCGTGGCGCTGTGGCAACCGTTCTGGTTCAGGATGGCACTTTACGTGTGGGTGATCCCATTGTCGCAGGTCTCCATTTTGGCCGTGTACGTACCATGATTAACGATCGTGGTGTGCAGGTCAAAGAAGCGGGACCGTCAATTCCTGTCGAGGTGACCGGTCTGCAGGGTGTGCCCGATGCCGGTGATACCCTGCATGCTCTTGAAAATGAGAAGACGGCCAAAGAGGTTGCTCAGCATCGTCAGCAGAAAATCCGTGAAACAGAGTTGGCCAAGAACAGCCGCCTGTCACTGGATCAGCTCTATGCCCGGATCCAGGAGGGTAATGTTGAAGAACTTAAAGTTATCGTTAAAGCCGATGTCCAGGGTTCTGTTGAAGCCGTTAAGGATTCGTTGAGCAAACTGACCACGAATACCTGTCGCCTGACAGTCGTTCATACGGGTGTTGGTGGTATCACTGAAAGCGACGTGTCGCTGGCTTCGGCTTCTGATGCTATCATCATTGGTTTCAGTGTCCGTCCTGAGCCTAAAGCGGCCCAGCTTGCTGAAAAAGAAGGTGTTGATATCCGCCTGTACAGCATTATCTACGATGCGGTGAACGATATTCGTGACGCGATGGAAGGTTTGCTGGCCCCGACACTGCGCGAGAAACATCTCGGTCGACTCGAAGTTCGCGAGACTTTCAATGTGTCGAAGGTGGGTACCATTGCCGGATGTATGGTCATCGACGGCAAAGTCCATCGCAATGCGCAGGTTCGACTGGTGCGCGACAGCATCGTTGTCTGGGAGGGGGCGTTGAACTCTCTCAAACGCTTTAAAGATGACGTCAAGGAAGTCGCTACCGGTTATGAATGCGGTATCGGCCTTGAGAAGTACAACGATATCAAGGTGGGTGATATCATCGAAGCTTACGAGATGGAAGAAACCAAAACGGAGCTTTAATCATAGATTAGAACGACAACTGCCAACGGAATCTATGATGGTTTCTGTTGGCGGTTGTGTTTCAGGGCGCTGAAAAGCACCGTTAAGAAGGATACAAAGTTTGAGTACACAACGGACATATCGCGTTGGCGAATTAATTCAACAGGAAATTTCAGCCATTATTCTGCGCGGATTGCGTGATCCACGGGTTGGATTTGTGACGATCACTTCTGTTGATGTGACATCGGATCTTCGTTATGCCAAAGTTTATTTTACTGTCATGGGAGAAGATTCAGACGCTAGCGAAACTCAACAGGGACTGGATAGTGCCGTGCCTTTTCTGCGTCGCGAACTTGGTAAGCGTCTGAAGCTCAGACATGTCCCTGAACTGGTTTTCAAGTATGATACGTCGATTTCTTACGGGAATCACATCGAGTCACTTCTTAAAGAAGCCGGGATGGGTGAAAATGACGAAGAATGATCCTTTGCAGGCGACCGTTGCTGCCCTGACATCAGGTCAGCGTTTTCTTGTAGCAGCTCATGAGGGTCCGGATGGTGATGCCATGTCATCAACTCTGGCATTGACGAATGCGCTGCGGGAAATGGGAAAGGATGTTGTCGCCTACAATATTGATGGCGTCCCTGAAAAATTCACTTTTTTACCCGGGTCCGACACCGTTGTACAACAGGTCGATGAGGATGAGCATTTTGACGTCATCATTATCCTTGATGTTGGTGAGTTGCGCCGCGCCAAACTTCCTGCGCGAAAAATGGCAACTACATTGATCAATATTGACCATCATCCGTTCTCTGAAGATTTTGGCGATATCTATCTGGTCGATGACCATGCCAGTGCCACAGCTGCCATGCTTTACCGCGTTCTGGCGCAGTGTGATTATACGATCTCATCACAAGTGGCCTTATGCATTTATACCGGAATTCTTTCAGATACCGGATCGTTCCGCTATTCCAGTGCAGATCCTGAGTCGTTTGAAATTGCCGGTAAAATGGTAGCACTTGGTGTCGATCCCTGGATGGTTGCCGGTGGTCTTTACGAAAGTCAGGAAGTTGAACGGTTGCAACTGCTTGGTTTGTCGCTCAATACGTTGCGTGTTTCGCCTTGCGGTCAATTTGCCGCCATGACTGTGACACAGCAGATGTTTGATCAGTTGGGGGTGGGACCTGAACTCGCAGATAGTTTTGTCAACTATCCCCGCTCGGTTAATGGTGTCGAGGTCGCTCTGTTCTTCCGTGAAATGGAGGCTGGCGTCTATAAATTAGGCATGCGATCCAAAGGAACGGTAGATGTCGGCGCTCTGGCAAGAGAACTTGGTGGCGGTGGTCATCACAATGCTGCTGGCGCAGTGCTGAAGGGTTCTCTGGAAGAGGTACATGCCTACGTTTTTGCGCGTCTTGGAGCGGATACCACGCCTCAATGAATGGACTGATTGCCATTGATAAGCCGCAGGGGATGTCGTCCCATACGGTTGTGCAACGGGTGCGCCGTGCCTGTAAAGTCCGCCGGGTCGGGCATGCGGGCACACTGGATCCTCTGGCGACCGGGTTGTTGTTGGTGGGTGTTGGCCAGTGTACCCGTTTAATCGAGTACCTGATGGCCTCAGATAAGACCTATCAGGCAACCATGCGCCTTGGTCTTGTGACCGATTCACAGGACATTACCGGTGAGGTGGTGCGCCAGCAGTCGGCGCAGGGGATCACTCTTGACCAGGTCAAGGAAGTGTGTCGCACATTTGTCGGTCAGATTGATCAGGTCCCGCCGATGTTTTCGGCGCTGAAAAAGGACGGTGTTCCACTGTATCGTCTGGCACGCCAGGGCGTAGAGATAGAGCGGCAGAAACGTTCCATCACTATTGGCGCTTTGAACGTTGATGGTAAAGATGGGGATGAGGTTGCCATCACGGTAAACTGCAGTAAGGGGACCTATATTCGGACGCTCTGTCACGATATCGGTGAGGCATTAGGCTGTGGGGCCTGCATGACGCAGCTGCGGCGGACGCGCAGTGGTGGTTTCGATGTTGCTGATGCGATCAGTGTGGAGCAGCTGATGGCGGGTGACTATCAATTGTTACCGGCGATGAGAGCACTGGCCGGATTGCCGACGGTTGCGTTGTTGGAAAGTGGTCGCTCGCGATTGGTTGACGGCATACCTCCACGGCATGAAGATGTTGAATTAACTGCTGATGTGTCGGTCATGGAAACGGTTTGCCTGATGAATGAGGCGCAACTGATGGCCATTGCCCAGTATGATCCCGGTCATGAATTGGAAGAGCGGGGTGAATTCAAGCTGCTGAAAGTATTTCCGCAGGGGATATAGGGCACGCTTTGGCCTTTACAGGTCTATTTATATATGGTAAGAACTGGCAGTATTTTACAATTTACACCGGGAAACCGGACTTTAAGCGTTTGAAAGGAGATGGCACTAGTGTTGGCCACAGAGAAAAAGCAAGAAATTATTAAGGAATTTCAAGCCAAAGAGGGAGATACCGGGTCTCCGGAAGTTCAGATCGCACTGCTCAGCGAGCGGATCACCTATCTGACAGATCATTTCCGTACCCACAAGAAAGATCATCATTCCCGTCGTGGTTTGTTGAAGATTGTCGGTAAGCGTCGTCGCTTACTGGACTACCTGAAAAAGAACGACGTCGAGCGTTACCGCAGCATCATTTCCCGTCTGGGGATTCGTCGTTAAGAAGATGGCAGCAATTCTCCAAATGGGAATTGCTGCCTTTTGATTTGAGGTGGCTTGGGAGGATGTCCGGAGAGGAAACCTGACCTGAAGTATGGGTCGGATTTTGTCTCAGGCCAACCTCCTGTAGCCTTTTTTTTTGTTTCAAAAACGTTATCGATAAAAATGCGATAACAACAGGAGATTTACATGGCGTACCAAAAAGTAGAAATTGAATTTAATGGCCAACCGTTGACCATTGAAACGGGTAAAATGGCCCGTCAGGCTGATGGCGCAACCATCGTTACTTATGGAGAAACCAAAATTCTCTGTACGGTCGTTTCCGCAAAAACGATGCGAGATGGCCAGGATTTTTTCCCCCTTACCGTTAACTATCAGGAAAAATTTTATGCCAGTGGCAAAATCCCTGGTTCTTTTTTCCGTCGCGAGCGTGGTTCAACAGAGCGTGAGACCTTGATCTGTCGTCTGATTGACCGTCCCATGCGCCCACTGTTCCCTAAAGGATATCTGTATGAAACCCAGATTATCCCGACGGTTATTTCTGCGGATTGTGTTAACGATCCGGACACTTTGTCGATCCTGGCGGCTTCTGCCAGCGTCAGCGTGTCTGACATTCCGTTTGATGGCCCGATTGCCGGCGTGCGTGTTGGTCGTGTCGATGGTGCCTTTATTGCCAATCCGACATTGGAACAGCAGGAGCAAAGCGATATTGAAATCGTTGTTGCCGGTTCCAAAGACGCCATTATGATGGTTGAGGGTGAAGCGGACCTGATCAGTGAAGATGAAATGCTTGAGGCTGTTTTCTTTGGTCATCAGGCCATCCAGCCTTTGATCGAGATGCAAACCAAATTGGCTGAACTGGTTGGCGTTGAAAAACGTGAGTTCGTTGTTCCCGAAACCGATAAGGCACTGGAAGAGAAAATTATCGGTCTGGCACAGAGTCGGGTTGAAGAAGCGGTTACCATTCGCGCCAAACAAGAGCGTTATGCTGCTTTGAAAGAGATCCGCAACGACATTCAGGAGCAACTTGCTGAAGAGTTTGAAGGTCGCAGCGAGGAGATTTCTGCGATCATGGGTAGCATTGAAAAGCGTGTTGTTCGTCAGAGTGTTACCAAAGATCAGATTCGTATTGACGGCCGCAAGATGAACGAGATCCGCCCCATCAGCTGTGAAGTTGGCGTTCTGCCCCGTGCGCACGGCAGTGCTTTGTTCACCCGTGGTGAAACTCAGGCTCTGGTCAGCACAACTCTGGGTACTGCCAGCGATGAGCAGCGTATGGACAATATTCAGGGGATGGAGTTCAAAAAGTTCATGCTGCACTACAACTTCCCGCCGTTCTGCGTTGGTGAAACCAGCATGCGCCTGTTCCCCGGCCGTCGTGAAATTGGTCACGGGATGTTAGCTGAGCGTTCGGCAACGAAGATCATGCCTTCTTTCGATGATTTCCCTTATACCGTACGTGTTGTTTCGGAGATCCTCGAATCAAATGGTTCCTCTTCCATGGCATCGGTTTGTGGTGCCTCAATGGCGCTGATGGATGCGGGTGTTCCCGCGAAGGACGCCGTGGCTGGTATTGCCATGGGTCTGATCAAGGAAGGCGATGATATTGCCATTCTGTCCGATATCCTCGGTGATGAAGACCATCTGGGTGATATGGACTTCAAAGTTACCGGCACCAAAGAAGGTGTTGCCGCTTTGCAGATGGATATCAAAATTGCCGGTGTTACCCGCGATATCATGCAACGTGCCCTGGCTCAGGCCAAAGAAGGTCGTTTGCATATTCTCGGTGAGATGGCAAAAGCGATTAATGCTCCTCGTGAAGAAATGTCTCCTTATGCACCTCGCATTACCACTGTGTTTGTTAAACCGGACCAGGTTCGTACGGTTATCGGTTCTGGCGGTAAAACGGTTCGTGGCATCATTGAGGCGACCGGTTGTGGCATTGATATTGAGGATGACGGTCGTATCAACATCTCTTCCAGCAATGGTGATGCCGCCAAAGCGGCTGCCAAAATGATCAAGGAACTCACTCAGAGCCCTGAAGTAGGCAAGCTGTACAACGGTACGGTTAAGAAGGTGATGGACTTCGGTGCCTTTGTGGAAATTTTCTCCGGTACCGATGGTCTGGTCCATGTCAGCGAACTGGCAAAAGAACGTGTCAGCAAGGTGACGGATATTCTTAACGAGGGTGATAAAGTCCTTGTTAAATGTATCGGTGTTGACCGCCAGGGCAAGATCAAGCTGTCTCGTAAGGAAGCTTTGGGGCTGGAGTTGCCCGAAGAAGAATAACAATCTGAACCTGGGGATTTTTTCCTTTTAACAGGTGTTTATAACTGCTCGACAGTAGAGTCCTTGTCATCTTCTGCTAAGATG
>PKUE01000125.1 GCA_002869685.1 Desulfuromonas sp. | reverse complement strand
GGCGAACTGCTCATCCGTGAGTTCACCCTGCACGAGCCGAAAGAGAACGTGCTCTACGAACTGCTCAAAGAGCAGCCGGATGTGATCGCCTTTTCCGTTTACCTGTGGAACCGCATCGCCACCCTGGAACTGGTCGATGCCCTGCAGGTGGCGGCGCCGCAGATCCGTATCGTCCTCGGCGGGCCGGAAGTCAGTTACGAAACCACGCCATTGTGGCAGCACCATCCCGGCATCCACGCCATCATCCATGGCGAAGGGGAACAACCGCTACGCGCCCTGCTCCATTCCTGGCAGAGCAAAGAACAACCAAGGCCGATACCGGGCATTGAACAACGCGATGGTGGACAGCTTATTGACGGCGGTGTTAGCCCACTGCTCGAATCGCTGGACAGCATCCCCTCCCCCTTTGAAAGCGGCTGGATGGACTGCGAACGCGGCTTTGTCTATTACGAAACCAGCCGCGGCTGCCCGTACAGCTGTGCCTTCTGCATGAGCGCTCTGGATACACGGGTACGCTCGTTTTCCATGGAGCGCATTGAGCGTGACCTGCTGTGGCTGATGGAGCGCGAGATTCCCAAAATCAAGCTGGTGGATCGCACCTTCAACTACGACCCGTGCCGCGCATACCACATTTTCAGTTTTATCCTGAAGCACAACCGCTGCAGCCATTTCCATTTTGAGATCGGCGCTCACCTGCTCGATGAGGCCACATTGGAACTGCTCAAGACGGTGCCGGACGACATGTTTCAGTTCGAGATCGGCATCCAGTCCACCCTGCCGGAGACGTTGAAGACCATCAAACGTCATGCGCCGCAGCAGCAGTTGTTTGACAACATTCGCGCCCTGATCGAAACCACCCATGTCCACTTGCATCTCGACTTGATTGCCGGATTACCGGGCGAAGACATGGCCCAGATGGTGAAGGGATTTGATCAGGTGATGGCCCTCAACCCCGATCATCTGCAGATTGAAACGGTGAAACTGCTGCCGGGCGCACCGCTGCGCCAGCAAGCCCAACACCATCAACTGGTGTTCGACCCTAATCCGCCCTACCGGGTGCTGGCAACACCGACCATGGGCTATAACGCTCTGGAGGAAATTCGCGCCCTGAGCCGGGTGCTGGATCTGACCTGGAATTGTGGTCGGGCACGCAATCTGCTGCGCTATCTTGGCAATCACTACGAGAGTATGGGCGAGGCGTTTCTGGCCATTGCCCGCGACTGGCAACAGCGCAACGTGCTGCGCTTTCCGCTGGGGCAAAAAGAACTGTTTGAACAGCTGGCGGCGTTTATCCGCCATCAGGCTGACGAAGACCAGCAGCCGATCCTGCTCGACATTCTTGCCCGCGACTGCGCCCTCACCGAGCGACTGACGCCGGGCAATGCGCCGGACTTTTTCGATCTGGACCTTGACCACGACCAGCAGGCACTTCTCAAGCAATGCGTCGCGGAGCAGTTGCAACGCATTCAAGGCCAAGGAATCAAGCTGCAACATTTCGCCGCGCGCTTTCACCACTTACCGGATAAAGATCCTGCCGTGCATGTGTTTTTCTATCTGACCGGGAGTGGACGTAAGATGGAGGTGCTGGAGACGGTCCTCACCAAAAAAACGACCATCAAAGCGTTGTGAAATTGAACGCGGAATACGGCTTCGGACGGCTTGGCTCAGAAACGGTATGAATCCCAGCGTAATGCACCAGCCCAAGCAGCCATTCGTGACACGTGAAGCCTACCAATGGATCACTAATGGCAAGTCAGGACGAAGGTCGCTGGATAATCCACTCCGCCCATGATCCAATGTAAGCGTTGCCAGATGCTCACTCCCAAGCTCAATTAGAAGTCGATCGACCGATTGCAGTGCACGCAGTGTCTCTGACATTTCGCCAAGTGGGACAGAGAGCTGAACATGACTCATGGACTTAAATGTACCTGTTTCTTTTCGGCTAACCGGACCTGCAAATGGGACGTAAATGCACAGGGGCTCTTCCAAAATTTCAGAATTGTCGCCAACGTGAAATGCATTGGGTGGCTCAAAATAATCGGGTTGATACTTCCACCCGCTAAACGGCATTCCTGAGCTTGAATCCTCTGTTCTCATCAGAACAATGCCAAACGGTGAGACATTTTCTTTTTGAATCCGTTCCGGAAATCTCATCTTTTGCGCGGGGCCATTATTCGCCTCTCGGCTGTCACGTAAATAGAGTAATTCAAGCATGCCGTTAGAAAACGTAAAGCGCCGATTTGAAGTACCTTGGCCCTTATGGTCCCGACTGAAGCTTTCACTCAGCCCAATGGAGACCAAAAGATCACCCGCGTCTTTGGGGTTGTCCGTCAGGATGAAGAAGTGGTCCAACTCTAAACCCACCAATGAACTCCTCTAAAACATAACACCTGTAGCTACGACAAATTGCGCGCGCAACCAATGATTTAGACCGCCCACTCTTTATTTTATAGCGCCATATGCAGGAGCGGATAAGGCTTGCCCTGCCCATCAACGGGTGAGCGCCCTGTGACCGAAAACCCCAGATGCTGATAAAACCCCAGCGCCTGACCGTTCTGTTCATTGACGTCAACGTTGGTCGCACCTTGGGCATTGATGGCATAGGCGACTAACAGAGCACCAATACCTTTTCCGCGTGCTTC
>PKUE01000127.1 GCA_002869685.1 Desulfuromonas sp. | reverse complement strand
CCGCCGAAGATGACATCATTGGTGGTTACCGCCGTGGAAAAACCCATCTGGGTCAAATCCCGGCCCTCATAGCTGGTCGGGGTGGCGCGGGTTTCCCACGAAGAACTTAAACAGGTCAGCGGTCCATGCACCAGATGGGCCGCATCCGCATAAGGGAACAGTGAGATTTGCGCCCCTTCAAACGCGCAGCCGCCACTGGTCGCCCCAGGCGTTGTCGTATTGCAGGCTTTCTTTTTGGTATCGTTGTGCTCGCAGGCACTTTCGTTGAGTAAATCTCTGATCTTGGGTTTTTCAGACACAGCATGTCCTTTCACAAGAGTCATTAAACCTCTTGCCGAGAAACACGCCGTTGGGCCTCTCAACCAGGGGAAGGTTGTTTGATGTCATGATCTGACACAGAAACGGTGATCACACCCTGCCCGGCCATCGCTCAACAACATCCGTGGCCTGAACAAAACAGCGTGCGTCGCTTGGAAAGATTTGCAAAAGGCTGGCCATGTCTACTAACCTACTGAAATTACAATAAGGACAGGCCCTGTTCTGTCGAAAACTGTGCAAAGGATGACCATTTTTATCATTTGATAACACGTTGCCGATTAAAGTTTAGGCAACCACGTTCTCTTACCCCCAGAAGATGCCGGTGGGATCATCAGTGACACTATCCAGCAACCGTTCGATATCACGATCACAACAATGGGGATGATAAGGGATCCAATTTTCGTTGCGATCAGCACTGTACAGCCGCCACACCTTATTCTCGTGGTCCCGTTCAAAGCGGGCAATGGCCGTTGAATACCATAATTGCACTTTCAGGTGGTGCGGACGCGACTCGTAAAGAATGACACTGTCATCGCGAATACGATAATCGAACCGCAATTTATCGGCTAGTTCTTCAGGGACTCGCACGCTACAATAAGCCTGAAAAAGACGCTTCAGACGGACAAGTTCAAATTCACTTAAGGCCATGAGTTCCTCTCGTTGACACCAGAATCAGATCTTTCTTTCATGCAAAATACATTGAAATTACTCCCAAGTATCACAGGATGAAATCGCAGTTGTTAATGCGAAGAAAAATGTGTTAAAACAGGCTTGTTACCGTTTTAATGAATTCTCACCAGAGCTGGAGACTGACTGTGACATCATCCCCCAATGAAGCACCTGCGTCTCTTCACCGTCCTGAATCTCGCCAGGGAAAATACTGTGAAAAATGCATTGAGCTTCAGGATATGGCCGACGCCCTGGAAGATTACATCAGTCGGACGAACGAACAACTGCTGAAGTCAGAGATGTCCGACATGGAATTGGAGCAGATTTTTTCCGCCTGCGCCGACCCGATGATCGTCATCCGCGATGATGGCATCATCGTTCGCGCCAACAAAAAAATGTTGGAGCATCTCGATTGCTGTTGTGAAAATGTCATCGGCCACCCCTGCTCAGAACTCCTCAGCAAAGAGGAGTGCCAGTTGGTCACTTCAAGGAAAAAGGGCAGCCAGACCGATATTGAAATCGTGGATGATAACGGTAACGTCACCAACTATATCATGACGACAACACCATTGATCACTCTGGATGGGACACCCGGCACTCTGGCACAATATAAAGACATCACCGATCGCAAGCAGGCCGAAAAAGCTTTGGAAAAGGCCCACGCGGCTATGGAACGGATCGCCCGTATTGATGGCCTGACACAAATCCCCAACCGACGGACTTTTGACGAAAGTTTCCTGACTCAGTGGCAAACCTGCATTGAGCAAAACACGCCTCTCTCCATCATCCTGTGCGACATCGACTTTTTCAAACGCTACAACGACACCTACGGTCACCAGCAGGGAGATTACTGTCTGACACGCGTGGCCCAGGCGTTGGCAACGAGCCTTCCTGGGAACAGCAACGGGTTGGTCGCCCGCTACGGTGGCGAAGAATTTATCTTCCTTTTGCCACATCTCTCGGCAGAGGAAGTTTCCCACTACGCGGAACGAGCCCGCAGTCATGTCGAACAACTGGCGTTGGAGCACAAAGGGTCAGACGTTGCCGCGAATGTCACCCTGAGCCTTGGTGCAGCAACGACGGTTCCCCATAGTGACATGCAGGCCCAGCACCTGATCCGGGCTGCGGATGACGCCCTGTATCAGTCAAAAAAGACCGGACGCAACCAGGTCACAGCCGTCGAGTTCACCGGCTGAAGCGTGCAAGGTGGCGTGTGTCCCCGCCATCAGTCCAGAGGCTGATAGGCCACTTCAACCACCTCATATTCCCTGTTACCATTCGGGGTTTTCACCGTCACCACATCCCCTTCGCTGCTGCCCAATAACGCCCGTCCCATTGGAGAGACCCAGCTGATCCGCCCGCGAACCGAATCGATCTCGTCCACACCCACAATAGACAGCACCTTTTGTTCGGCATCCTCATTTTCAATCGTTACGGTACAACCGAACAGCACCCGCTCACCAGCCACCGCTTTCTGGCTGACCGGATCGATAATAATTGCCGCATCCATTCGTTTGGACAGATGACGGATCCGACGATCAATTTCCCGCAACCTTTTTTTGCCGTAAATATAATCAGCATTTTCCGAACGATCACCGTTGGACGCTGCCCAGGCGACTGTTTTTACCATCTCGGGACGCTGAACATACAGCAGATCCTTGATCTCAGCCTTAATTCTGGCAGCGCAAGCCGTTGTCATATAATTTCCCCGACCTGAAGGCCCTTTGCTGCCTGAGTCAGAGTTGGTCCGGGACGATGTCATGTCTCCCCCATTTTCTATTCATTCACGTCAATCATTGACGATGTTTCCATTACCGGGACATCATAACCAGTCTCGACAAGAAGTTCAAAGACCGAATCATCTCTTAGAAACAACCCGTTTCTAATCAATAAAATTATCTCATTTATTGCTTTTTCCCCTGAGTCGATTATGATATTTTCCTCAACATCGTAGACGTTCCACTTAGGCCTATCCTGGTTGTTCGGAGGTTTTCATGCAAAAAATTTTTGTTTTTCTAAAAACGTTTACCATCGGCAAAAAGGTTGCCGTTCTGGTTATGTTGATGCTTTTATTCACTCTGATCAACAGCCTGTCGTACCAGTCTCTGGTTAACAAAATCGGAGATCTCGGCATCAGCGAATCCTCTCTGGCCATTCTTGACGGACACAAGCGCCAGCTTAAAGATCAAGTCGACAGCACAGCAAAATTGCTCTCCATCGCCTTAGACGACGTAGAATCGACCGACGCACAAACAAGCATGATCACAACCATGCTTGAGCCAATCCGCTATGGTGATGACAGCAGCGGCTATTTTTTTGTCACCACACTCGACAGCATCATCATTATCATTCCGGGCAAGCCACAACTGACCGGCAAAGATCTCAGCAATACCAAAGATGAGAACGACGTCTATTTCATTCGCGACCTGGCTCAACTGGCCGGTAAAGGCGGCGGTTTTGTCACCTACCATTTCGACAAACCCGGTAAAGGTCTGCAACCGAAACTCTCTTACGCCACAATGATTCCCGGAACAGATTATGTCATCGGTTCCGGAGTCTACATTGACAATGTTGAAGAAGCCAAGCAGCAGTTCATTGCGGCAATTAAAAATGAATCGGCAAGCTCATTTAAAGTGCTCTCCATAGCCATGACCAGCATTTTTGTCTTTATCATCATTCCGGTCGTATTGTGGCTGTCGCGCAGCATCACCGGCCCACTGCGCAAAGCGATTGACACCATCGACAAGGTTTCCAAAGGGGATACCGATGTTGACCTCGACCTGGGCAAAGCCATCGACTGTGCTAAGGTGATGCAATGCAACGAGCCCTCGTGCTCCAGCTATGGCAAGGTTGTCGAATGCTGGGTGGAAAGTGGTTCATTTTCGGCTAAACAAGATTGCATTCGCACACAGCGCGGTGAGGACTGCCGTACCTGTCAGGCGTTTGGCGCCCGTACAGAAACCCAGGAGTTGCTGTCCATTGTCAACGGTCTGGTTGAAAGTGTCCGTGAACGCTCAGCCCTGGCTAAGGCGATCGCCCAAGGGGACTTAACCCAGGAAATTACGATCCATTCCGAACGGGACGAACTGGGCAAAGCACTTAACGAGATGGCCCATAATCTGCGTGATGTTATGAGCAACATCAAGATAGCCGGTGAACAAATGTCCAGCGGAAGCCAGCAGGTTTCCGACTCCAGCCAATCGCTGTCTCAGGGAGCCACCCAGTCTGCGGCTTCGCTTGAAGAGATCAGTGCAACAATGAATGAAATCGCCGCACAAACAACGACAACAGCCGAGAATGCCAATACGGCAAACTCCCTTTCAGCTGAGGCACGCAATGCCGCCGAGCGTGGCAACAAGCAAATGCAACAGATGGTTGACGCCATGCACGAGATCAATGAAGCAGGTCAGAACATCAATAAGATTATCAAAGTCATCGATGAAATCGCCTTCCAGACCAACCTGCTGGCTCTCAATGCTGCCGTCGAAGCGGCTCGGGCGGGACAACACGGTAAAGGATTCGCCGTCGTCGCCGAAGAAGTGCGTAATCTGGCAGCTCGCAGCGCCAAAGCTGCTCACGAAACAGCTGAAATGATTGAAGAAACAGTCCAGAAAGCCGAACACGGCGCTCACACGGCGGATATCACAGCCGAAGCGCTGGTCGAGATCCACAGTGGTATCACTAAGGTTACGGACCTTGTCGCCGAAATTGCTGCTGCGTCAAAAGAACAGGCCGTGGGGATTTCCCAGGTCAATGAAGGTCTGGGACAAATCGACCAGGTCACCCAGCAGAATACGGCCAATGCCGAGGAAAGTGCCGCAGCGTCTGAGCAACTTTCCAGCCAGGCGGACCAGCTTAAACAGATGCTGAGTCGCTTCACGACTGAGCAAAACGCATCCCCTATCAAGATGTTGCGCTAAGGCAAATCTGCTACGCCACAAAAAAAGCCCCGCATTCGTTCGAATGCGGGGCTTTTTCAATTCAGTGCGCAGTCAGGTTTAGTGAGCACTTCCACCAATCTGCAACATCGGTTTAGGCGTTGTTTTCGTGCTGGGCGGCAGAACCGGATGGGTAACCACCGGTTGCTCACCTGTCAGACCATTGAGGAATGCAACAATCAGAGCCACTTCTTCGTCATTGATGTCCATTCCCAGCTGTGAACTGCCCATAATAGCAACGGCCTGCTCAAGACTCCATACTTTACCGGAGTGGAAATAAGGAGCGGTCAGCGCAATATTACGCAGCGCGGGAGAACGGAACACATACTCGTCAGAAGCAGTATTCGTCACCTTGAAGCGACCTTTGTCATCCAGAGGCAAAACGTTGGCGCCCGGTTGCTCAACAACACCAAACGGGAAGTAGTCGCTACCGCCCAAATTGATGCCGTCATGACATGATGCACAGCCGTTGTTGATAAACAACTCGAGACCTTTTTTCTGATCAGCACTCAGGGCATTGTCGTCACCAGCCATATAACGATCAAGCGCATCGTTCGGCGTCAGCAATGTGGCTTCGAACACTTCAATGGCATTGGCCATGTTGTCAAATGACACCGGATCTTTCTGGCCGGGGAATGCTTTACCGAACAATTCCACATATTGAGGAATCGACTTCAGTACCGCAACAACACCCTCCGGAGTATTGCTCATCTCAACGCCAGCCTGAACCGGTCCCTTGGCCTGGGCCGCCAGATCTTCGGCACGACCATCCCAGAACTGGGCAGTGTTAAACACGGCATTATAAGTAGTCGGCGCATTACGCGGACCTTTTTGCCAGCCATGCCCTGTTGAGGTTTCCTGCAGATCCGCTCCGGCCAGACCAACATTGTGGCAGGTCTGGCAACTAATCAGTTGTGACGAGGAAAGACGGGGCTCAAAATAGAGCATCTGGCCGAGTAAAACCTTGTCTGCCGTGGCAGCATTGTCTTTGATTTGTGGTGCAGCTTGGGGGATCGGCTTAAACATCCCCTGGGCCTGGGCACGCAGTTCAGTATCTGAAGCAAATGACGACGTGACGCCAAGCGCCATCAGTCCGACTGAAAACAATGCCAGTGCAATCCCTCTTTTCATGTGTATTCCTCCTTATAGGTTGGATTAAATAGCGATGTAAAAAATTACGGACTCATCAGACAAATCATCCCCGCCGAACCAGCCGTTTTTCACATCATGACTCAGCTATAATACACACTGCAAAAAAAACCGCAAGAAATTTTAATTTATAATCCTACCTAGTAATCATTACTATAAACATGGCTCATTGCCACACTTTCAACAGATAGTTTTCTCTCAATCTATAAGTATTAACAATATGTTGTACAAAATTACCACCCCTTAGAAGAAGCTCTTCTAAGCCCAACAAAATTATTACAAGATCATAACAATGTTCAATTTTCACATGAATATGGATTGTTTTTTTGAATTGGACTTACCCATATCAAGGCGCTATCTTCCATCGTATTTCATCATGTCTACTATTGGATATCCCAATAATAGAACGTACACAATCATGGAAAAAGGAGGAAACATGAAGAAACACCGCAACACTCGTGTTGTTGCCGGTGGGATCAGCGCCTTGCTATTAACACTGCTTTGCGCCTGCTCCCAACCGGGAACACAACTGGACGCGACGATTCCCCAGATCGCCGAAGCCAAAGCCGTTGGTTCAACCGCCTGTCTCGACTGTCACGAGGAATTAGGACAGGCCTTTGAGCACAACATCCACAATCTGTTAGCTGATTTTGAATACCTGGCCAACAGTATCGACAATCAGGGCTGCGAATCCTGCCACGGACCGGCCAGCCAGCATATCGACGAGGGCGATACAGAGAAGATCCTCAGTTTCTCTGCCCTCAATGCCGCACAGGCGTCAGCGATCTGCCAAAACTGTCACACTGAGGGGGAAACCATGGAGTGGAACCATTCCACCCATGCCGCTTACGGTATCGGTTGCATCGACTGCCACGTTGTCCATGACGATGGTGGCAACAAAGCCATGCTGAGCAAACCGGAAGACGAACTGTGCTACAGCTGTCATCAGGATGTGCGGGCAAAAATGCACATGCCGAATCACCATCCGGTGAAAGAAGGCAAAATGAGTTGCAGCGACTGCCATAACCCCCACGGCAGCCAGACCCGCCCCATGCTGCGTACCGACGAACGTAAAAACGAGCTGTGCCTGACCTGCCACATGGATCAGTCCGGCCCCTTTGCCTTTGAACATGCGCCGGTCATGGAAGACTGCACCATCTGCCACAACCCCCACGGCACCGTTGCAGACAACCTGATCAAACAGACGGAGCCTTTCCTGTGTCTGCAATGCCATGAGCTGCACTTCCATACCAACTTCCGTCCCAACACGGATGCGTTGGCTGAGTATGCAGAACTGGCGTCATCTTCTGACCCATCAGTGGCCGCTATCGGCACCAGCGCTCAGAATATTCTGAACACCATTGTCAATTCCGGCATTGATGACAAACATGCCATGCAAATGGCGATGATGACCCGATGCAGTCAGTGTCACCCCAGTGTTCACGGTTCTGACCTGCCCTCACTCTACACCCCGGGCGGCGGTAGCCGTTTGACGCGATAGCCAACAAGGAGGCATGAAAATTATGAAAGTACTTCGTACCTATGTTTTGTTGGCATCCATTCTAGTCCTGATGATGGCAACCAGCGGCATTGCTGCCGACTGGTCAGAAGGATCCATCAATCTGGGCTACACCGGTGTCAGCAGTGATGACAGTTTGAATAAAACCGCCGAATATGAATCCATGGATTCGTCTATTGGCGGCGGCCTTGAACTCGATGTGCGCCAAAACGGCGTCGGCATCGAATTGGAAGGTCAATACACCGACGAAGAAGAGAGTGAAGCGTCGGCCCGTTTCGATATCAAGCGGATGCTGCGCGCAAAGTACAACTATCAAAAATTCATTCATCGTCTGCGCCATGACTTGCTGTTTGAGGACAAACCCCACTATTCAGCGACAGGCGGCCCCGGCTACGGCAGCTTTGAGCCGAGTATCAATGCCGGTGGCGAGCACGACATCTACGATGGCATCATCGCAGCGAATGCGGTTCCGTTGCTCACTGAAGCCGGCACCGTCGGCCTCGAAGGGCTGCAAACAGCAACCTTCAATGATCTGGATCAGGGACGCGACTATATGATCGAGCGTCGCAAACATGAAGCCAGCGCCAAACTGCAACTGCCGTCTTTTCCCTTTCTGGTACCGGAAGTCCGTTTCAGCCATGAGGAAAAACACGGTTGGCAGCAAACCACGCTGATGACCGGTCAATGCACACCGTGTCATACCGTAGCCGTTGGCCAGGAGATCGACCAGACCACCGAAGAAGTCAGCATTGGCGCTACCTTTAAAATGGCCGGGCTGACCGCCAGCTATTTCCACACCGAGCGCGAATTCGACAACCAAAGCGACGACTATGCGCATGAAGGTCGCGTCGATAATGCTTACTACTATGACACGCTCGCCAAACCCTACTTTGATCGTTTGCTGTTCGAAAACGAATCTCAGGAGATCGGTATCACGGCAGACATTGAAAAGAAAATGGATACCGTGAAACTGCGCTACGATGCATCTGACGCCACAACGCTGTACGGCAGCTATGTCAGTGCTGACACGAAAAACAACTACAACGATCTGGAATACGATTCAGATACCCTGTTTTTCAGCGTCAGCAACCGCAGTATTGCTGGATTGCGTCTCAAAGCGTATGCCAAGCAGTATGAAATCGACAGTGATGATCTGTATGTCGATATGACCTCATACACCGCCGACACGTCGATCGTGTTTGGTGCCGACACCATTCCGGTGTCGGACTTCAACTACACCCGTCCTTCCAGCGCCAGCCGCGACGTCCTCGAAACGGGTGTGGACGCATCCTATGTCCTCGGCGCCAGCACCATGCTGACTGGGGCATACACCTATAAAATTGTCGATCGCGACAACACTAACTACAAAGAGTATGACAGTAGCCTGCAGGATGAAGCGTATCTCGACGATGAAGAGACAACCTATAACACCTTCGAACTGGGAATCAGCACACGACCGGTCTCGTCCGTCAATCTGCGCGCAAAATACACCTTTGAGCATGCCGATACACCGTTCAGCTACAGTAATGGTCTGGGGTACAACGACCTGTATCAATATGGCTGGACCCAACTGATGGAAAGCGATCCCGATCCGCTGGACATGACGACCAACTCGCCGTTTTACGAAGTTCTGCGCAGTTGGAACCGCACCACTTCCGGCAGCAATGTGGCCGAGAACCATCATCAGTTCAAAGCCAGCGGCACCTGGACGCCCAACAGTATTTTCTCGCTGAGCGTCAACGGTCAATACACCTTTGAAGAAAACGGTGAAGCGTACAACGACTGGGAAAACAACAGCTGGAATGCCGGTGTCAGTGTCTTCATGATGCCGAACGACAAACTGACATTCAGTGCCGGTTACGATTATCAGTACGGCAAAACGACCAGCAAATACGCTACGGCGCTTTATGTCGGCTGCTTCTCGGAAAGTATGGGAGAACAGATTGCTTCGGTGTATGACAATGTTGATTACGATACCACCGCGCAGGTGCTCTATCTGTCGACCACCTACCAGGCCACCAAAGCTCTCACGCTCAGTGGTGACCTGACTCTGACCAAAGCAGAAGCCTCTGCCGACAATCCGAACTTTGGCGACAATATCTACTATGAAAATTATGTGGATTACGTCTTGTCCGGCATGACGGAAGAGGAATATGTGGCCTATCTCGACGCCAACGATCTTCCCTACACCCAGACCATCATGATGAGCTACCTCGACTACAGTGGCTCGGATGACTATTCCGACCTCGAATATGAGACTCTGGATCTGACTCTGGGAGCGGAGTATCGCTTCAGTGAAGCATTGACTCTCGCTGTCAGCGGTTTTTACCGCTGGGTTGAAGATGGTGAAGCCTATCTTGGTGACGACTACGATGGTGAACTCTATCTGGTCAACACTTCTGTAAGCTACCGGTTCTAGACCTGTTGCCTCGTCTGGAACTTCTGCCCCCGTTTCTTTTAAGAGACGGGGGCTTTTTTATGCACAACGGTTCTCTCCGCGCACTTTTCACGGTAGAATGGGTGAAAACGACTCGCTCCCCGGCGGTCGCGCTGCAACAACTTTTATTCAGGAGCCGACATTGCGTGCCCTTTTTCTGATTCCTTACTGTGTTCTCGTTGCGCTTTTGTGTGCGCCACCTGCCTGGAGCGCCCCGGATAGTAGCTCCGGAGCAAACGCTTCTATTGAGCAGCCTTCCGTAACCAATCCCAGCACGACACCTCCATCGAGCGATGCGGGTAATGACGTCACCGTTTTCCCCGGGGTCTCTGAAATCGTTTCCCGTCTGGCAACACTCAGCACCAACCTGGCCGCAACTCAAACCCAACTCGACGAAATCGCCGCCATGGAGCAGATTAAAGACAATCTGGACAAGGTGATGGATCGACAGCATACGCTGGACCAGCGTATCAAAGAGTTGGGCGATCCAGAACAATGGAGCTTTGAACGCCTGCTGGAAACACGCAGTGTTCTGGTGTCGCAACAAAGTAATCTGGCTACTATCTTCGACAGCCTTTCTGCAAAACTGACGACACTCGACAACCTGCGCAATCAATGGCAGCAACGCAAAACGTTCTGGAGCGAATGGAAAATCTACCTGGTCAAAGAGCGTACCGAATTTCCGGAAGCCGACTTTGACCGTAGTGTCGAAAAATGTTCGGCACTGCTGAAAAACATTGCAGATACCAGCGGCAAGCTGATTGAAGTGCAGCAACAAATGGTGATGGTGCAGGACGGAAACGACACCTCGATCCGGCAAATCGATACAGCGCTGAAAAATCTGCGCGCCCAGATTTTTAAAAAAACCGCCCGATCTTTTTTCAGCAGTGAATTTTATCAGCAATTCAACGCAGAGCTGAAGGTCCAGGTCAAAGAGAACTTCAAGCTGGTTCAGTGGTATCGAAAAAGCTATCTCCACGATTACTGGTGGGTTGCGGTAATGCAACTGATGCTAGCTTTGGGATTGGCGGTCAACTTACGCAAGCATCGCAAAAACAATGACGCCTCTCAGTGGAACATCCTCTTCCGCCATCCCTGGGCGGCCGGTCTGTTCATGGCGTTTGCCACCCTCAGCCCTCTCTATAAGGCACCGCCACTGGCCTGGACTTTTTATCTGCTCCTGATCAGCGTGATTACCGCCAGCATTCTTGTTGCCGGAATCGTCCCCGAGCGGCGCCACGCCATGCTGATCTGGCTGCTGGCATTTATCTATCTGGTCTCCATGTTCCTGCAGGTGATCGGGCTGCCGCTGCCGTTACTGCGCCTGTATCTGGCCGTATTGTCCCTGGTCGGCATCCCCCTTCTGGTATGGATGTGCGCATTGAGCCGCCGCAACAAAGACTCGTGGCAGCTGATTATCGGCCAGAGAATCGGCGCCATTCTGCTGGCGATTTCATTGATCGCCCAACTCGGCGGTTACAGCACTTTATCCATGCGTCTGGTCGATGCCTCGATTAAAACAGTTTTTGTGTTACTGATGGTTTACATGGTGATGCGACTGACTCAGGGTGGCGTCGATTATCTGTTGCGTCACCCCTGGGCCCAAAGCTGGAAATTTTTCAAAATTTTCGGCTCACGCCTGAGCAAGAAGATCAATCATCTTATGGTTGGTGCCCTGTCGGTTTACGCCGTGCTTTATACCGTGCAGATCTGGGGTGGCAGCGACAGTGTCACCACCACCTGGAGTAAAATCAAAGACCTGGGTTTCACCTTCGGCAATGTCGAACTGACTCTGAGCACACTGATCATGATGGTCTTGATTATGTATCTGGCCTTTACCCTGTCTTGGCTGGTCCGCTCACTGTTTGATGTTGAGGTGGTCGGTCCACGCTATATGGACAGTGGTCTGCGTGATTCGCTAAAAACCCTGCTCCACTACGTGATCATTTCGTGTGGTTTGCTGCTGACTCTCGGTGCTCTGGGCATCGGACTACAGAACTTCGCCGTTATAGCTGGTGCCCTCGGTATCGGTATCGGTTTTGGTCTGCAGAATATCGTCAACAACTTTATCAGCGGTCTGATCCTGCTGTTCGAACGCCCCATCAAACTTGGTGACCGGATCATTCTGGATGGCGAATGGGCGATTGTCCGTAAGATTGGTCTGCGCTCCACCGTGATTGAGACATACAACCAGGCGGAAATCATCGTCCCGAACAGCCAGTTGATCTCGGAAAAAGTCACCAACCTGACCCACAGTAATTCGCGGGCACGGATTACCATTGACGTTGGTGTAGCCTATGGTGAAAACATCGAGCGCGTGCTGGAGATTCTCAAAGAAGAAGCCAAAAACAATTCCACGGTATTGAAATACCCTGAACCCTCGCCGCTGTTTGTCGCATTCGGGGCCAGTTCGCTGGACTTCAAGCTGCGCGTCTGGCTGGATAATTTTGACCAGAGTCTTGATGTGAAAAGTGACCTGAGCGTCGCCATTTACAAACGCTTCGACAAAGAGGGAATTGCCATTCCGTTCCCGCAACGCGATCTGCATCTTCGCTCGGTGTCAGAGAATGTCTGGCGGCAATGGCGTGGAGAAAAGCCTCCAGTCGACTCACAACCAGCGTTTGAAATGGAAGAGGAACATCAGACCGGCTCCGACCACGAGTAGTCCGCCACAAAACAGCAGAAAGGCGAGATCGGCGTGTGCGCCGGGGATGCCGCCAAGGTTCACGCCAAACAGTCCAGTGAAAAACGACAGCGGCAAAAAGATTGCCGCAAAGATATTGATGATGTACATGCGCGCATTCAATTGATCGGACACCTGCGCCTGTAACTCTTCCTGAACAATCACGGTGCGGTCGCGCACGGCATCGAGATCTTCCAAGTGGCGTTGCAGCCGGTTGCGAATTTCCTTAAGGTGCATCAGGATGCGCTCGTTGAACCAGGGCGGCGGCTCAACGGATAACTGCGACAGGGCATCACGTTGCGGCGCCAGATAACGCCGTGGTGTAACGACACGGCGACGCAGTTGGGAGATCCCTTCGCGACGCCGCAGATGATCCTCGGCCAGATCACTCTGTTCGATCAGTTCGACCTGATCTTCGTAGTCATCGATCATTTGGCTGACATACCATTCCAACCGATCACACAGCTCCGAAAACAAGCCTTGGGTCGATGTCGGGCCACGCCCGGTTTTAAGCTGTTGCTGAATATCCTTCACCGACGCCAGGGAGCGGTGACTCAATGTAATAATCCGCTCAGGATCAAGCCACACCCGCAACGACACCATATCCTCCATCGCTGCACCGGGATTTTTATTCACCCCACGTAAGCCTACCAGCACTCCCGGAGAGTACAGCGCCACCCGTGGTCGGCTGTCTTCCGCGGTCAGTGCTTCGATCACTAAGGCATCAAGTTCCTGTCGCTCCAGCCACTCCTGAATCTGCGGATCTTCATAGTCGCAATGTATCCAGGTCGTGGCATGGCTGGCGCCGTTCTGCAATTCAGACCATTCCAAAGACCGGGCCGAACCCGTGCCGTCAAGCTGCACGGCAAAGCGAAATCCCTGAGGTATCTCATTTATTGACATGAAATTTCCCATCCATTTAAGAAGGCATTTTTTCTCTCAGACTACCTTGCCCGTTAAAAAAGAACAACTGTCGCGCCCCTTTTTCATCAATAACATCACCGACACTTTTACGCGATAAGTAGTATAATAAAACATTGAAGGTTCCCTTACGGATCGTTGTACTGAATCAGGCGCCCAGACAACCGCACGGCAAACGTCTCACTGACGTCTTGAGCGTGCCCCCTTCCCTGGTGAGATACCGGGAAGTCCCGTTTTCGGCGCCTCTGCCATGGAGTGAAACGCATGACGGAACTGTTGTTGATTCTTGTCAGTACCGTGTTGGTCAATAATGTCGTTTTGACCCAGTTTCTCGGGGTATGCCCGTTTATGGGCGTGTCGAAGCGTCTCGACACCTCATTAGGAATGGGTGTGGCGATCATCGTCGTCATGGCCATCGCCTCCCTGGCCACCTGGCTGTTTCACTATCACGTCTTAATACCACTCGACGTCGGTTATCTACAGACCGTCGCCTTTGTCCTGATCATCGCCAGTCTGGTGCAATTCATCGAAATCATGCTGCACAAGACCAGTCCCGCCCTGTACCGGGCGCTGGGGATCTATCTGCCACTGATCACCACCAACTGCGCAGTACTCGGCATCGCCGTACTCAACATTCGCAAACAGCACAGCCTGCTTGAGTCGCTGGCCTTTTCTTTGGGGGCCGGTCTCGGCTTCACCCTGGCGCTGTGGATCTTTGCCGGATTGCGTGAACGCCTTGAGCTCAGCGCCGTGCCCAAGTGTTTTCAGGGTACGGCCATTGCCCTGATCACCGCCGGATTGCTGTCACTCGCTTTCATGGGTTTTTCGGGACTGGTCAAGGTGTGACACCATGGTAATCCGGGGGAAGAAGATGATGACAACACCTGCAATTGTGTACCGACCATGATGACCGCAATCCTGAGCCTCGGCGCCGTGGCCCTGGTGGCCGCCCTGATTCTCGGCTGGGCGTCGCGAAAGTTCGCCGTGGTGATCGACAAGCGGGAAACCGAGATCGTCGCCATCCTGCCCGGAGCCAATTGTGGTGCCTGCGGTTTTGCCGGTTGCGCCAGTTACGCCGCCGCCATCGTCGCCGGACAGGCCAAGCTGAACCGCTGCTGCCTGGGTGGCAATGACATGATTGTGCGGATCGCCGCAGTCATGCACATGGACGCCCATCCGCCCCTGCCGCAAAAAGCTTTGGTCCTGTGCCGGGGCGACAACCGGGCAACGGTCATGAAATATCGTTATCTCGGGTTGCGCGACTGCAATGCCGCGCAATTGCTGGCCGATGGTCCCAAGCAGTGCCCGGACGGCTGCCTCGGTCTAGGTTCATGCGCAGCGGCCTGCCCGTTTGGCGCCATCGAGATCACCGTCGGAGACCTGGCGGTTGTCCACCACGAACGCTGTGTCGGCTGCGGGCGTTGCGCCGCCGCCTGCCCGCGTCAAGTCATTGCCCTGGTTCCAGTCTCCGCCATGGTCCACGTGCTGTGCCGCAGTCACGCCAAAGGTGCCCAGGTGCGCCGCTACTGTGACACCGGCTGTCTTGGCTGCGGCCTGTGCAAAAAAGCAGTCCCCGAAGCCTATGTTGTCGAGCGGTTTCTGGCCCGGGTGGACTATGATCATGCCGATCAGGCCGCACAGGCCGTGGCGGTCTGCCCCAATCACTGCATTATCGATCTGGCCGTGCACCAGCTTGAAAAAACGGAGGCACAAGCAACGTTATGAACACGGCACCCACATTTCGCGGCGGCATCCATCTGCCCGACCACAAGCGGGAGACACATCACCCCATTGAGACCTGCACTCTGCCCGACCAGTTGGTGTTACCGCTGAGTCAACACGCCGGCACACCGGCCCAGCCCTGCGTGGCCGTCGGTGATCGGGTAGCCAAAGGGCAGTGCGTGGCTACGGCGGAAGGCGAAGTGTCGGCCCCGGTTCACGCTTCGACCTCCGGCAGCGTGGTGGCCATTGAACCGCGCCCCCATCCAAGCGGCAGGGCTCTCCCGGCCTTCGTCATCGAACCGGATGGCGAAGAGCGCTGGGCCACCGACCTGACACCGTTGGAGCCACGCCAGTGGAGCCCGGAAAACCTCAAACAGCACATCCGCGACGCGGGCATTGTCGGCATGGGCGGCGGCACCTTTCCCACCCACGTCAAACTGACGCTCATGGAACAGCACTCTTGCGATACCCTGATAATCAACGGTTGCGAATGTGAACCCTGGCTGAGCGGTGATGATCGCCTGATGGTGGAACAGGGCGACAAGGTGCTGGACGGAGCCGATATCCTGCGCCAGGCACTCGGCGTGCAACGAACGCTGATCGGCATTGAAGCCAACAAACCCGAGGCCATTGCGTTGTTGCGGCACGCCAGCCGCAAATTTGACGCCATGGAGGTTATTTGCGTGCCGAGCACATATCCTCAGGGCGCGGAGAAACAACTGATCGACGTGCTGCTGGGAAGGCAGGTGCCGTCCGGCGGTCACCCGGCGAACATCGGTGTGGTCGTCGACAATGTCGCCACGGCCGCAGCCGTCAGCGATGCCGTGCGCTATGGCCGTCCCCTGGTCGAACGGGTGGTGACCGTCGCTGGTCCGGCCTTGGCTACACCGAAAAATCTGTGGGTTCGTCTCGGCACGCCGCTGCGCACCCTGGTCGATCAGTGCGGCGGCAGCCGAGAGGAGATCGGCAAAATCATTGTCGGCGGCCCGATGATGGGCCAGAGTCAACTCAACCTCGACACACCGGTGGTCAAAGGCACCACGGGTCTGCTGCTGTTCGGCAGCCAGGATGTGTCGCTGCGCGAAGCCGGTCCGTGCATCCGCTGTGGCCGCTGTATCGCGGTCTGTCCTCTGCACCTGTTGCCAGCCACCATCACCGCTTACGCCGAGCGTGGCCGTTTTGACGGTGCCCTGACTTACGGTGCACTGGAGTGTATGGAATGCGGCTGCTGCACCTATGTGTGCCCGGCCGCACGACCACTGGTGCAGATGCTGCGCTATGCCAAAGCGGAGATCATCACCCGCCAAAAGGAGTGCCTGACGTGATCCCATCACCGACATCGCTTGTCTACATGTCTTCGTCGCCGCATATTCACGGCACGGACACGACGGAGAAAATCATGCGCCGGGTAATCTACGCCCTGCTACCCGCCGTGGCCGTTTCCGTCTATCTGTTCGGCACGGCAGCACTGAGCGTTTTGCTGCTGGCCGTGACCGGTTGCCTGGGCTGTGAGGCGCTGTGTTGCCGCCTGGCGGGCACGCCGCTGACGCTGCGCGACAACAGTGCCGCGCTGACCGGCGTGCTGCTGGCCCTGAACCTGCCGCCGTCTGCACCGTGGTGGCTGGTGCTGTTCGGCGCGCTGATCGCCATCGGCATCGGTAAGCAGGTATACGGCGGCCTCGGCCATAATCCGTTCAATCCGGCGCTGGTGGCACGGGTGGTGCTGCTGATCTCTTTTCCGCTGCACATGACTCACTGGACGGCAGTGACAACTGACGGCCCAACGGCCAAAACCATCGACGCTATCAGCGCAGCCACGCCGCTCGGCGCCATGAAAGACGCCCTGCGCCTCACCGGCCAGCTGCCGCCGTCTGCTTATGACGGTTTTACCGACTACTTTGTC
>PKUE01000046.1 GCA_002869685.1 Desulfuromonas sp. | reverse complement strand
TGCGGTCAAGATGATTTATCAGTATTCGGCTGGTGTCCCCCGCCTGATCAACACGTTATGCGATAACTGTTTGTTTGAAGCCTATCTGCAGAAACTTTCCGGAGTTGTTCCGCAGATTGTCCAGAGTGTTGCCGGGGACCTTGGTTTGACCACGTTGCCTAATCTGGACGGTGAGCAGGGCATCAATGCTCACCTGAGCAAGATCGAAAGCTTGCTGGCTAAGATGGAGCAGCGCCGGACCTGATATGCGTTGGCTATGGCTGTCGATCCGTTGAACGTAAGAGGCTGGCGTATGCCGGCCTTTTTTTGTCTATAAGGGAAAGATCTGTGTCTCAAAGTCCGCTGGAGAAAAACCGGATTGCCATTTTGCCGGAAACACTGTGCAACCAGATTGCCGCAGGTGAGGTGGTGGAACGTCCTGCCTCGGTTGTTAAGGAGTTGGTGGAAAACGCTCTGGATGCCCAAGCGACAGAGATTACAATCGATGTCGAGCGCGGTGGTAAAAAAATCATTCGTATTGCCGACAATGGTTTCGGAATGAGCAAGGATGATCTTTTCCTCTGTTTCGAACGCCACGCCACCAGCAAGATACGCAGTGAAAAAGATCTGTTCCATCTGAGTTCTCTTGGTTTTCGTGGTGAAGCGCTGCCGTCCATTGCCGCGGTTTCCCGGCTGGCGGTTGTCAGTGCCCAGCAGGGGGATGAGACGGGGAATCGATTGGAACTGGTTGCCGGGGAGGTCCGCCATCACGAACCGGAAGCCGCCTCGGTCGGAACCCGTTTTGAGATCCGTGACCTGTTTTTCAATCTGCCTGCGCGGAGAAAATTCTTACGTCGCGACGAGACGGAATTCGGTCATATTGCCGAAATTATTACACGCCTCAGTTTAGCGCATCCCCAGGTCCACTTTCGCCTGATCCACAATCAGCGGACCATTCTTGACCTCTATCGACAGAAAAGCCTCAAGGCCCGGGTTGCTGATGTTCTGGGACGCGCTGTTGTCGATAGATTGCTGGCCGTAGAGAGTGGCGATGCCGATCTGCATCTTTCCGGCTATGTGGCAGAGCCGTCATTGAACCGTTCTTCCACTCAGGGGGTCTACAGCTTCATCAATGGCCGTTTTGTCAAGGATCGTGTGTTGCAACATGCAATCATTGATGGCTATCGTCAGCTGTTGATGAAGGGGCGCTATCCGGTCTGTATTCTGTTTCTGACGTTGGATCCCGAAAAGGTTGATGTCAATGTTCACCCCACCAAGCACGAGGTCCGGTTTCACGATCAGCGCGGTGTTCATGATTTTGTCAGCCAGTCAATTCGTTCCCTGTTACGTCAAACGACCACGGCACCGTCAGTGGGAGCGTCAGTGACAACTTCGGTGCCAATCAGTGAGCTACCTGATGTTTCTGCGGTTGCGCCACCCATGGTCTGCACGGTTGTGCCGGAGGATGTGGAACGGGCTCCCGTTGCACCAATGGAAGCTCCTCAGCTTCTTCCACGCGACGTTGTTCGCGAAGCGGCAACCTGTTATGAACCTCTGGCGACAGAAACGCCGCAACCTTCAGGCGCGACTGCCCGCGTGGAGGACTTTAGTTCCGAGGCCGCTCCCGATCTGAATTTATCTGCGGGCGGCGGTTATTTCGCCCAGCTGAAAATAATCGGCCAATTTCATCGCAGCTATATTCTCTGTGAAGAGGGGAACGATCTGATCCTGATTGATCAGCATGCTGCACATGAACGGATTGGTTTTGAACGGCTCAAGCAGCAGTTGGCGCGAGGGGGTGTGGAGCAGCAGGAGTTGCTATTTCCCGATGTTCTGGAACTTAACTTACGTGAAGACGCTGAATTGCAGGAATATCGGCAGCATTTTGAATCGCTGGGATTTACGCTTGAACCATTCGGCGGAACAAGTTGGGCGCTGACATCCGTTCCGGCTTTTATTGAGAAAACCGACATTAAAACAATGATTTGTGACATGCTGAATGACTTTTCCTCTGTTGGAGCCAGTGGGGTGTCCGAGCAGGCGATTGATGATGTTCTGATCAAAATGGCATGCCATGGTATGATTCGTGCAAATCAGGCGTTGGTAATGGAGGAGATGGTGGCGTTACTCCGCCAGCTTGATGAGGTGGATTTTAATCGTCACTGCCCCCATGGGCGTCCTGTTGTGCAGCGCCTGACGCTTCACGATGTTGAGAAGATGTTCCGACGCGTATGAAACACGATTCACGGATTCCGCTGGTTGTTGTTACCGGGCCGACGGCTTCGGGCAAAACGGCCTTGGCTGTTCAGATTGCCCGTCGCTTTCCCTGCGAGGTGATTTCTGCGGATTCGCGCCAGGTCTATCGTTATATGGACATTGGCACGGCTAAAGCTACCGCGGAAGAACAACGCGAGGTTCGACATCATCTGATCGATGTTGTTGACCCGGATGAGAAGTTCAGTGTGGCTGATTTCTCCGAGCAGGCCCATGCGCGGATCAAAGAAATCCATCAACGTGGTCATTTGCCTCTTGTTGTTGGTGGCACAGGTCTGTATATTCGAGCGCTCACAGAAGGGTTGCTGGATCTGCCCGGTGAAGACGAGGCTCTGAGGCAACGGTTGCTGGCAAAAGAGCAGCAGTTGGGGGTAGGCACGCTGCATCAGCAGTTGGCCCAGTGTGACCCGGAATTGGCCCAACGGCTGCATCCGAACGATCAAACACGGATTGTACGTGCTCTCGAAGTTTTTACCCTGACCGGGACGCCATTGTCACACTGGCAGACAGAGCATGGCTTCAAGGACCAACCGTACCGGGTGCTTAAATTCGCCATGGCGATGGATCGGCCGCTGTTGTATGAGCGGATTAATCAACGCTCGGTTCTGATGATGGATCAAGGGTTGGTGGTGGAAACCCAGCAATTGCTCGATCGCGGGTATGATGCGCAGTTAAAATCGATGCGGACCATCGGTTACCATCAGGCCGTGCGTTATTTGCAACAAGATCTCACGCGTGAAGAGGCAATTGCCGATTTGCAGCAGGAGACCCGCCGTTATGCAAAGCGGCAGTTGACGTGGTTTCGTAAAGATAAGTCGATAATTTGGGTTGATTACGATAGTAGGTTTGATAGTATCCTTGCATGGATTGAAGATTTTATTTAAATGCATTTATTGAAGGAGTGAAAATCATGGCAAAAACACCGTTTAATATCCAGGATCAGTATTTAAATCAGGCGCGTAAAGAACGCGTTAAAATCACTGTTGTCATGATGTCCGGTGAGCAGTTGCAAGGCTATATCAAGTCTTTTGACAATTTTTGTGTGTTGATTGAAAGTGGTGGTGATTTCCTGCTGTATAAGCATGCCATTTCGTCGATCACTTCCGCCGATGGCCTGTTTAAACTTCATGGTGGCCGCGACTAACGCACTTTCGTATCATAACGGTTAGCGACAGGTCCTCGTCTGCCAGGCAGCGGGGACCTGTCTTTGTTTCGGGCAAAATATGTTGGAAATTATTTCAGTCGAAGAAGGCAGTATCGCCGAGCAGCTGGATCTGTGTGCCGGGGACTGTTTAATCGCGGTCAATGGTGAGCCGGTTTATGACCAGATCGATTACCAGCTCCTGGTGCAGGGGGAAGCTCTTTTGCTGGATGTCGAAAAGAGTGACGGCGAACTGTGGGAACTCGAATTTGAGCGTGACGCTGAAGAAGCCCTCGGTGTTGCCTTTGCCGAGCCGGCACCTCGCCAATGCCATAATCGCTGTCAATTCTGTTTCGTACGTCAGCTGCCTGACGGTTTGCGAAAAAGTCTGTATGTTCGCGATGATGATTACCGCTACTCCTACTTGTACGGCGCCTATATCAGTCTGACCAATCTGACGCAAGACGATATCGAACGCATTATCCGGCAAAAACTTTCTCCCTTGTATGTCTCTGTTCACGCGACGGACCCGTCGGTTCGCAGCACTCTGCTTGGGAGGCCCGTCGAGTCACCACTGCCCTTACTCAAACGGCTACTCACGGCAGGGATTACGTTGCACACGCAGATTGTTTTGTGTCCAGACGTAAATGACGGTGCTGTGCTTGATCAGACCATAGCCGATCTGGTGCCCTTGTATCCGGGAATTCGGACTCTTGCCGTTGTGCCGGTGGGATTGACCGGCCATCGCCGGGCTTTGCCATTGTTGCACCGTCTCCGCCCTGAGCAATGTGCTCAGGTGATCGGCCAGATTGCTCAGGTTCAGCAGCAGTGTCTGCATGATTTTGGTAGCCGGTTTGTTTTTGCCGCCGATGAATTCTACCTGCAGGCGGGGCAACCGATCCCCAGTGGTGATTTTTACGAGGATTTTGCCCAGATTGAAAACGGTGTCGGTCTGGTTGCTCTGTTTCGGCAGGATGCCGGTGAAGTTTTGTCTCAGGCCGGAACATATCCGGGGTTCAGAGCGGGGATCGTTACCGGGGAGTCGGCCGCGCGGGAGTTGCAGGAGTTTGTCGGCGAATTTAATCGTCTGACCGAAAGTGCTCTGGAGATCTATGTCATCAGGAATCACTTTTTCGGTGGCGGGGTTACCGTAGCCGGGTTGTTGACCGGTACAGATATTGTCCAGCAACTGAAAGGGCAGTCGTTGCCGCCGGTTTTATTGATTCCTGATGTTGTTTGTCGTGAGGGAGAGGATATTCTTCTTGACGACATGACATTGGAGACATTGGCTATAACACTGGATGTTGAAGTTGCTAAAATTGATCCTTCTCCCTGGGGGGTGATGGATTTTATCGAATGTTATTTCGATCTTCCCGTCTGAATAGGAATAAACAATGCAAACCATTGAGCACGTTATCGAGCAGGCGACAGATTTTCTTGAACAGGGGCAGGCCAAAAAAGCTGTGGAAGTTCTCAGCCGTGTTCAGCCTCAGCATGAAAACAATGACGAACTGATTGTCTTATTGGCTGAAGCCTTGTCGGAAAATCATCAGAGTCGCAAAGCTTTGCAGTTACTGGAAACCCGGGCAAAAAGTGATCAGGTCGGCGGCGAATTGATCCTTGCTTTGGGCGATGAATATTACGCGCAAGATCAGCTGCAGGCAGCGCGCGATAGTTATCAACGCCTTGTATCTGATGATGAATTCGGTGCCGAGGCTTTGGTGCGCCTTGGTTTATTGTCCTTCTCCGAGCAGGATTATGCCGCCGCAGAGCGACTTTTTCTGCAAGCCCTTGAAGCGGATGGACGGTGTGTTGCCGCATTGAATTCTCTCGGAGACCTGTGCCTGGAACAGAACGAAAATGCCGCTGCAAAAGCGTGGTATCTCAAGGCTATTGAAGCGGATAACGAAGATGTTGAAGCGGCAGGGAATCTAGCCGAACTGCTGTATGAAGAGGGCCAGTTTCCTGAAGCCGAACACTATGCACGCCAGGCTCTCGAGCAAGATCAGACCTACGCACCCGCCTGGTTGACTTTGGGGTACCTTCATCTTGACCAGGATCAGGAACGCGAAGCTGCACGTTGTTTTGAAACCTTTTTACGCTGGGAACAGAGTCCGGCAGCCAGTGATATCATCATTGAGGTCAAAGCGGTGCTTGGAGCTCTGCGTGACTGATTTAAAGGAACGGCCCGGCAGCCCGGAGTGGGAAGCACTTTGTCGGCGATGTGGCCGGTGCTGTTATGAAAAAGTTGATTACCAGGGTGAGATTTTTCTCACGCCAACGCCGTGTCGTTTTCTCGATCTCAACACCTGCGAATGTACGGTCTACTCGCGGCGCGAACAATGTCAGGATGGTTGTGTGGTGCTGAATGGCGAGATTGTTGCCATGGGGGTTCTTCCTGAGGGGTGCCCCTATCGGCGCTTTGCTCCGCAGGCACCTTTGCCACGCGGGTATCATGCATTGCCTGAAGAAATACGTTTGCAGCTGGAGGAAGATGAGTAACCGCTTCTGTTGTATTGCTTTATTATGAGCAAGGAGGCATAATTATTTTTTCATTTGATGTGGGCTAGGGGAGATGCCTGTGCAATGGCCGATGTGGGGCATGCGTTTTCTGCTATACTGCAAAAACATGACATAAAATGACGCACCTGATCGTGGTTGCGAACTTTCTGGAGAAAACGATATGGGCAGCAGAATTTTAAAATATCTGAGCGTACTTGCCCTGATTTCAGCTGTCACCCTTGGCGTTCTGCTGGTGGCTGCCCATCTTCTGGTCACTCCAGAGCGAATCAGAGATGCTGTTGTTCCTGTTCTTGAACAAAAACTTCAGCGCAAAATTCATCTTGAAGCGGTGGATGTCAGCCTGTTTTCCGGCGTAACTCTGACCCGGCTGGCGGTTGTGGATCCCCACAGCAATGATCTTTTAGTCGCTGCAGACAAAGTTGTTTTACGTTACCAGCTCTGGCCTTTGCTGATGCAACGGGTCGTGTTTGACGAAGTCAGAGTCGAGCACCCTCAGGTCAATATTGAACGGCTGACCGATGGCCGGTTTAATCTCGCCATGAATCAGGAGGCGATAGTGCTGCCGGTGGCTTCCGCATCATCGTTGCCCGCCACTCCATCCGCTTCCGACATGGATCTGCTGATTTCCGATCTGGTCATCAGTCGTGGGGAGATCCTTTTCAAAGATAATACCTTTGGTTCACCGCCCCATATTTACAAAATGTCGGAATTCGACCTGCGTGTCGGCAATCTTTCTTTTGAGCGGCAAGCGAGTGTGGTGTTCTGGGGAAAATTCAATGGCGCACCGGTGGATATCGAGGGGACGTTTTCTTTGCGCTCCCAGAGCTTCGATCTGAAGGTTATTGCCGATCATCTCGATCTCATTCCACTGCAACCCTACTATCGTAGCTGGATTGATGGTCGTTTGGATGGTTTGACACTGAACAGTGATGTGCGTATTCGTGGGGGCAAATCGACGCCTCTCTCTTTGGTTGGCAAACTGAGCCTGACCGACCTGGACCTGTTGCTGAATTCGATGAAAGATTATCCCCTGCAGGCAAAACAGATCGATCTCGATCTGGATGTTGCCGTTGATCGGCCCGGGGAAAAAATTCAGGTGACAACGTTTAAGGCTGATATCGACGGCATCGCTATGGTGGCGCAGGGAACGGTGACCGGCTTGATGGATGTCCCGGCTCTGGATCTGACGGTGACCACACCCAAATGGGAACTGCGTCGCGTGGTGCAGCAATTGCCGCGCGTCTTAAGTCGCCAGTTTATCAATTACGATCCGGCCGGATCCTTGGATGGCGAATGGAAGCTGGTAGGACCGTTATCTCAGGGCAAGGCTCTATTGCAGCATGGACGACTTGATCTCTCCGCTGTTCAGATGACGGCGGGGGGGAGACGGCCACAGATAGACGGTCAGCTGGAAATTGCCGGGAAGCAGCTGGATGCGCGAGATCTGGCGATTCGCCTTGGTGACAATACGTTAAACCTGACCGTCCATAGTGACCACTGGCAGCGCCCTGTCCCCGAATTTGTTGTGCAGGTGCGTGGCGAGCTGTTTGATGTGGCGGCTCAATCGAATGGCACGGTTATACGTGCTGACGAGCCGACTACAGGGGGAACTGACTCAAAAGGGGTGTCCTCCCCTGATCGTGGCAATCCCGGCGGGTTTCGTGAGCAGCACGAGCCGGGCCCGGTGGACCTTCCCGTAGTCGTTCGTGGAGATCTGACGCTTGAACAGGTGGTGTGGGAGGATGTCCGGGTGTCCGGCGTGCGGGGTGATTTCGCATTAAACGGCAATGTTCTGGACCTGCAAAATGTTGTTGGACGCCTGGCGAACGGAACCTTCCGCGTCTCGACGCAGATCGATTTGCGCCGTCAAGGGTTCGTCTATCAAGGCCATGTTGATGCCCGTGATATGGATCTGGACGCTCTGGTGACCCAGTTTAGCCGACAAAATTCCGGTGTGTTGACAGGAACCGGTCGCATGCAGACTGATTTCAAGGGGGCGGGCACGCAGTGGCTGCGGATTCAGCAGAACCTCTCTGCTAACGGCGATTACACTATTGCCAATGGCAGAATGGAAGGGACCGCGCTGATGAAACAACTGTCCAGCCTGATCAATTTACCCGAATTTTCCGTATTCCGTTTTCAGCAGGGAACGGGAACTTTCAAGCTGCCGACGGGGGGACAGCTCAATTACGACAGTCGTTTTGACGGTAGCCGAGCGCGTCTGCTTTCCAAAGGGACGGTCACGTTTACCAAAGAGATTGCGGCGACTGCAGATATCTATTTGTCTCCCGAAGTTGTTAACGAGATGCAGCCCGGGGAGAGAGTTAAAAATCTTCTGGTGGAAAAAGATGGCTGGGGACGTGTTCCGTTACTGATTTCAGGGCGTTACGATCGTCCCAGTCTCGGCTATAATCTGACTGTTTTGGGCCATAAAGCCGCGGAGAAAGTGACTGAGCGTCTTCAGGGAAAGCTGGAAGAGAAAGCTGGCAGCCAGGCGGCTGAAAGTCTGGCGAAACCGGCAGCGGAATTAATCAATTCTGCGTTAAAAGGGTTGTTGAATCCCCCGTCAAAATAGTTTGTTGGGCCATACCAATATTGATATGAACAGGGTTGCTGGACAGGAGATGCCTGATGGTCGATAAGCGTCGTAAAGGGCGTGTGAAAAAGCGGTTGCGTGTTTTGTATGGTGCCGAAATCCCCTCCAAGGTCGGATTCACTTCCGACGTTTCAGCCACCGGATTATGCATCAAATCGTTTATTGTCTATAATCCGGGAGAACATATTCTGATGGAGATCGAACTGGCAGATAACGTTGTTGTCCGCCTCGAAGGACGTGTTCACTGGGCGCGCAAAGTCCCCCCCAACCTGATCCGCAAAGTGAAACATGCTGGCATGGGGGTAAAGATTGTCAATTTCCTCAGTGGACGCGAGGCTTATCTCGACTTGTGCCGTATCTGAAAACCGACAGGTTTTCCGCACTCCTCTGCTTTTTTCAAAAAAGACGCTCTAACGATTAATCCGCGTTGTACGGTTGCCCGCCAATAGGCTCTGTGATAGTTTTGGAGTCATTACGAGGCCCTTCGCAAGTCGTCAGAAATTTTCCTATTTTGTATTAGCGAACACATCATATGTCTACCGTTAAAGAACGCCTGGATAAGCGCGTCGTTGAGTTGGGATATTGTTCGTCTCGAGAGCGGGCGCGAGCCCTGATTATGTCCGGCAATGTTCTGGTTAACGATGCGGTTGTCGATAAAGCGGGCACGCGTGTTGCCGTAGATGCGGCGATCCGCGTTCGTGGTGGCGACCTGCCTTTTGTCTCCCGGGGCGGCCTCAAACTTCAGGGTGGGCTCGAGAGTTTTGCACTGCCCCTGACTGGCCGGATTGCCATGGATGTCGGGGCTTCTACGGGTGGTTTCACCGATTGTCTGTTGCAACATGGTGTTGCCAGAGTTTTTGCTGTTGATGTCGGTTACGGACAATTGGCGTGGAAGTTGAGAGAAGACCCGCGTGTTGTGAATCTGGAGCGGACCAATATCCGTGATCTGACCGCAGATCAGCTTGATGCAACTCCTGACCTGGCTGTTATTGATGCCTCGTTTATTTCTCTGGAGAAAGTATTGCCACCAACCCTGGCACTGTTAGCTGGCGAGGCCGATATTATTGCCCTGATTAAACCCCAATTTGAAGTGGGTAAAGGCAATGTCGGCAAAGGGGGGGTGGTGCGTGATGAACAGCAGCATGCGCAGGTGATCGACAAGATCAAGGAGTTTGCCGTCGCTCTCGGCTGCGAAGTGTGTCACCTGTGCGAAAGCCCTATCCAGGGACCGAAGGGCAATCGGGAATTTCTCATCCATCTGAAGCGCTGTGATTCTGAGAACGGAAAGCCATGATAAAAGTTCTCCACAGTTGTGATCTGAATCTCGGTGCCGAGATGCTTTACCCGCAGGCGGTTTGTGACCGTTTGTCCCAAGCCCAGCTTTCAGTCCTGGATACGATCCTTGACCTTGCCACTGAGCATGGTGTTGATCTGTTGGTTTTTACCGGTAATCTGTTTGCCCACCATGCTCCCGAAGAGGCGTTGCGTGAGGCGGTGATCCACCGTTTTAAAGCGCTTCCCGCAGCGATCCGGCTGGTGGTTCTGGCCGGATGTTACGATCAACCGTTAGGCCCGGATTCGATTTACCATCACGCGGATTTCAGCCCATGGTTTGTTGATTCCGCTCGGGCCAATGGCAGCCCTCTTAACGTGAAAGATGGTCATTGCCCGGTGTGGTTGTACACCTTACCGTGGCAGTGCGATGCCGGTGATGGCGCTCTGGGGTTCATGCAGCGAAACCGGGAAAAGGGGATTCATCTTGGCGCTTTTCACAGTCACAAGCTCAAACACCGTCCCAACCCCTATCAGGATCCGTTGGCCCATTGGACCAAAGCGATCACATCATGGCAACTTGATTACGTCATGGTAGGCAACCGTCGTGCCGGGCAGTTATCGAACGATGACGGTCAGCCGATCGCCGATTGCCCCGGGGCACCTCAGGGGTTGAGCTTTCAGGAACCGGCACAGCGCTATTGTTCTCTGGTCGAACTTGGCGAAGCGCAGACGACATGTCAGGCTTTGCCGTGTCAGCACTTGCGTTTTGAACAGTGTAACCTTGTCCTTGATGGCCATGGTGCCGAGGAAAAACTGCATAAAATTCTCAGCGAAAAGGCCAGTGATGAGTTGGCGTTGCAGCTGAAACTGCATGGTGATATTGAGGAACTCTTTGATGTCGAAGCCATTGCGCAGCGGCATCGTGACGAGTTTGTTTTTCTCACCATGGTGGATGAGACCCATTTTCTCAACAGCGATTATATGACTCAAATGGCTCAGGAAGAGACCGTGCGTGGTATTTTGTGCCGCAGGTTAGTTGAAATGGCTGTAGATGCCGGGGAGAATCAGCGGGCTGTTTATGAGCGGGCCGTACGCGAGTTGTTGCATCGCTTCCATGCCGTTGCGGGGGAGGCGGAATGATCCTGCGCAGTTTAGAGCTGAGTCGTTTTGGTCGCTTCAGTGATAAATCGTTCGAATTCAGGCGAGGTATGAACTTGGTGGTAGGCCCCAATGAAGCGGGCAAATCAACCATGATGGCCTCTATTGCAGCGGTGTTGTTCGGTGTGGGCGATAAGCAGCGCTACCAACCTTGGGGTGGACAGCAAGCTTGCCAGGCCAGTCTGCAATTCGAAAGTCAGCAGCGCAACATCAAGGTTGCCAGGAATATCCTCACTGATCAGGTGGATTTGTTTCAATATGATGGCATGTACCAGCCGATTGACCACTTTAGTGCCGTAACTGCCGTCAACAGTCATTCCGAAACACATCAGCAGTATGCCACCCTGTTGCGCAACCTGCTGGGGATCAGTGACGAAGCATTGTTCAGGGCAACTCAGTTTGTCGCTCAAGGGGAATTTCCGACGACCGCAACGGAGTTTGAGCGTTTTTTGCGGACGATTCTGTCCGGCTTCACCCAGGGTGACAGTGAAATGGTACTGCGCTCGTTACACGATGATTTTGCCGCTGTCACCAGTGACAATCCGTGGAGTCCGGTGGCGGTGTCGCCTCGGGAACTCGAGGTGGTACGCGAGGCCCTTCAGGACTGTGATCAACGCCAACGGCATAATGACGAACTGCTGGCCTCCCTCGATACGGTTCGGCAGGAGATTGCATCTCTGAAACTGGAGCTTGGTGAAGATAAGCTGCAACTTGAGGAAGGACGTCACTATGTCACCTGGATTCAGCAGCTGTGGGCTCAAGAAGAGGGCGCGCTGCCGGTTAGCGAAGCGATCGTTGAAGAAAATAGTGACGAGGAAGAGAGGGGCGTCGCCGAGCCTACGGAGAAGCAACAGCTCGAAGCCCAACTGAAAGGGGCGGGGATTCCGATTCCTGTTCCGGAAGGGCTCCCTCGCCTGTTAGCCCAGGCCGACGATGTGCGTCATCAGATGATCGCCCTGCAATCGGAGATGATCCCCTATCGCGACCGATTGCAGAAAATGAAACATCCCGATTGGAAACGCCCTTTGCTGGTTACGCTCTGTCTGGCGATTATGGCGCTGCTCGTGAATGCTTTTGTGCCGCAACAGCTGCTCATTGCCTGTGGGCTGGCCGTAGCAGGATCACTGTCGCTGTGGGGATGGTATGCCCGTCAGTGGCGCAAAGTCTCGCGCAGTTGCCATGGCCTGCAGGAAAAACTGGCGGCTCTCGAACTCAAACGCGAGCAGGAACAGCAACAGTTGACAGCGTTGGATGACGAGTTTGAGGCTTTTGGCGTGGCATCCTCCGCGGTTGAGTTGGTGCGGATCCAGAAAGCTTTTGACCTCCATCGTGAAGCCCTGCAGCGTTGGGTTGTTCTGGACGGTATGGAGGATGAACCTGCTGTTGTCGCGGCAACTCAGGACGATTCGATCCCTGAACAAACCGCTTGCACCGAGACCTCACCTGCTTCCCACCATCTGAAACCCGAAGAATTGCCTGAAGCGCTGGCCAAGCTTGATGCACTGGATGAGTCGATTCGTTTGCGTGAGGCAGACCTGCTCGGATTGGTTCGTCAGGAAGCGATCTTGCTCGGCCGTCTGGCGGACGCTGAAGTTGACGCCCGTCGCCGGCACCATCTTGAGCAGCGACTGGTCGAGCTGGAGCAAAAGAAACAGGTGTTGAGTTGTGCCATTGAGGTGCTGCAGGATTCTTTGGACGAGTTCAACAGCAGCAGTCTGCGTTGCTTTGAAAACCGGATCGCTAAATACCTGCGCAAGGCGACGCAGGGTCGGTATTCGGCAATTGCTCTGGAGCAGAATTTTTCCGCCCGGTTGAAAAGTCGAAATGGCCAGTGGGTTGCTCTCGAGCAGCTCAGTCGGGGAACCATGGATGCCGTTTGTCTGGCCATTCGGCTTGGCTTGTCCCACTTTCTTGTGCCGTCGCTGTCGTTGCCATTTTTTCTCGATGATGCTTTGATCAATCTGGATGGTGATCGGTTGCACGAAAGCGTCACCGTACTGGAGCGATTAAGTGCCGACCACCAGATTATCCTGTTTTCACACGACGAAAGATTGCATAAAATAGCAGCGAGAAGGCGGTGGCATGTGATTCCGCTAAGTGAACGCCGCAGTCGTTCTGTTGCCCGGAGTAAAGAAGGAGCTGAAGATGGAGGACAACTGTCTTTTCTGTAAAATCGTTGCCGGACAGATCCCGGCGCAAATTGTTTATGAGGATGATCTGGTCGTGGCGTTCAATGACATTGATCCCCAGGCGCCGGTCCATATCTTGATCATTCCCCGCAAGCACATTCCGGGGATGAATGATGTCGGTGATGATGACGGCCCGATCATCGCCCGCATCCATCAGGTAGCGGTTCAGCTGGCGAACCAGTTTAATGTCGCACAGCCGGGGTATCGGCTGGTGAATAACTGTAATGAACATGGTGGCCAGGCGATCGGCCATCTGCATTATCATCTGCTGGCGGGTCGTCAATTGAGCTGGCCCCCAGGCTAGGGTGATATCGATTACGCTTGCTGTGTGGACATTTGAACGCCGCTGCGTAAGAATAGAATTTCAATGCCAATATACAGAGTCAGGCCATTGTCTGGAGGGATCGGTGATTCACTCGTGGAGATGTGGACTGTGGGATTTGCCTATTTTCAGGACCAGGTATGAATAGTAAGACCTATCAGCGTGATATCCAAAAACTGATGAATGAGATTGCCGAGCTTCTGGTGACCCATCATGGGGGCAGCCTGAGCGAGACGGATCTTGACTTCGGTATCAAACAACTCAATAAGGCGTTCAAGCTGGCGCAGAGTTCTCACGCTGAGCAGAAACGAAAATCCGGCGAACCTTATCTGTTTCATCCGTTGCGGGTGGCTCATCTCGCTGCACGGCACTGGATGGAGTTCTCTTCGATTATTGCCGCACTGCTGCATGATGTTGTTGAAGACACGCCGGTGACGCTGGGAGAGGTTGAAGAAGCGTTCGGCAGTGAAGTGGCGCTGCTGGTCAAGGGGTTGACGAAAGTTCAGGATGCCGAACTGAGTCGTGAAATCCTGAAAGCCGAGACCTATCGGAATCAGATCCTGGTGGCCATTGAAGATATTCGGGTGTTGTGTCTCAAGCTTTGGGACCGGATTGATAATCTGAGAACCATCGGAGCACTTAAGCCGGAAAAACAGGTGTTGATTGCTGAAGAGACGCGCACGGTCTATATCCCTCTGGCACGCCATCTCGGCATGGGTAAAGTTGCCGAAGAGCTGGAATCCCTGTCCCTGTCGGTTCTCTATCCGCGTCGCGCCGCACGTTACCGCCGCGTTGTCAGTGAGTTGAATAAACGCTCGGACTCCGCCCGGCGAAAAATTCGTAATGACATTACGACAGAGTTCAATCGTCACCATCTTAACGTCACCCTGAAAGACAACTGGCGCTCCTTTTCACTGGAAGGGGCCATGCGTGTCGGGCGGGGAATCGCTGCATTGTACAGTCTTGATGTGCTGGTGGATTCGACGATGGACGCTTATCTGGCTCTGGGATTACTGCACCGTCTTTACCAGCCGATTACCGGCAAATTGCGCGATCATCTCAATGCGCCTTCCCAGCACGGCTATCAGGCAATCAAGACGACCGTTCAAGCGGGTGAATATCGTTTGAGGATCCAGATTACGACTCGCAAGTTTGAGCGCTTCAACGAATCCGGTGTCTTGGCACCGGGATTTGAATTCCGCCGGGAGAACTTTGCCGGTTTGATGCGCAGTCTGCTTGATGGTGAGTCCATTTTCGATATCGACCATTTGCGGTTGGCTTCGGCAACAATTCAGGTTTATACCCCGCATGGTGAATGTCGCATGCTGCCGGAGGGTAGCAGTGCTCTTGATTTTGCATTCGAAATTCATGAAAAGCTAGGCATTCATGCTTTCCGGGCGCGAATTAATGGTCAAACCCGTGTATTAAAGACCCCGTTGATGGATGGCGACCAAGTGCAGATTGAGACGGTTGAACAACCCGGGGTCTTACCGAAATGGCTCGATTGGGCCATCACTCCCCGCGCGCGGAACAGTATTCGCCGTTATCTGCGCACCATTGTTCGAGACAATAAAAATAATGATTAAACCGTTTTTCTGGCTTTTGTTTCTGATCGCCTCATTGCTGCCGATATCCGGCGTTGCGGCAGATCAGGCGACCGTCTTCGTCTATCATCGCTTCGGTGATTCCCGCTATCCTTCGACCAATATTGCCGTCGATGTTTTTGCCCAGCAGTTGGCTTATCTCAAAGAACACCGCTATCAGGTAATGACGCTGGGCGATATCGTGGCGTTGCTTGAAGCTGGTGAGGCTCTGCCTGAACGCTGTGTTGCTCTGACGGTTGATGATGGCTACGAGTCGTTTTTAACCGGAGCCATGCCTCTGTTGCGCCAATACCAGTTTCCGGCGACATTGTTTGTCAATACGGATGCTGTTGGCGGAAAAAGTTATCTGGATTGGGCGCAACTCAAGGCGTTGCAGGACGAGGGTATTGAAATCGGCAATCACTCTGCCAGCCATCCCTATTTTGTCAGCCAACAGGTGAAAATGGAGAACGCGGCATGGCAACAGTGGGCACGTCAGGATATTGAGAAAGCGCAGCAAGTATTTGCCCGTTTTCTTGGTCGGCAGCCTCAGTTGTTTGCTTATCCTTATGGCGAATACTCTTCTGAACTGATGAGTGAGATCCGTCAGCTGGGCTTTAAGGCGGCTGCGGCTCAGCAGTCGGGAGTGATCACTGCTGCTGCTCCGCGTTATGCGTTGCCTCGCTTTCCCATGGGAGGAGGCTACGCGACCTTTGACGGATTCAGGAAGAAACTGGCCATGCATGCCATGACCGTCACGGTTGTTTCTCCCGGCGGCCCGTTACTTGGTGATCAGGACCCGCCGGTCCTTCAATTCAAGCTGGACGGTGATGAGATTGAGTTAGCGACCCTGCGCTGTTATGTTCAGGGGCAGGAGACCGTGTTGGCCCGGCAGGTTGATGCAGAGGCTGGACTGTTTGAAGTGGTCGCCACCCAGCCATTGCAGGGGCGCAGAAACAAATACACCCTCACGGCGCAAGGCCGCAAGGGTGGTTGGTACTGGTTCAGCCAGTTGTGGATTCATCCCTGATCACAAGGAACTGCGAGCAACCCCCTTGCTGGCGTTGCGAGAACTGAGTTGATGATGTGGCAGCAGTGGCGCTCCGGCCAGCTGAATCTCTTTACGCAGTTTTACCGAAGCCAGTTTTGCCAAACGGTTGTGACGGATCATGCTTTGAATTTCATCAACGTATGCGTCGCGGCGGGTCGAATAATTAAGCAGACCTTCCGCCAGTTTCTTCCCCTCCAGAGGGGCATCCGCCTGTCGTAGGGCCGCGCGTTTTTCCCGTAATGTCTGATAGGCCGGATGGGTATTGAGATTATTCATGTAGGAACGGATCGAGTCTGCCAAGGTGTTGAATTTACGCACTTCATAGGTCGCACCTGCGGGACGGTCGGAAGGGACAAGGCCGGTTCCCGGGGTAAACGTCCACTGGCCGAAAATATTATTGGCCTTTTGGGCAAAACGCGATGTGCCGTAGGCTGATTCATTGGCGGCCTGAGCCAGGACCAGAGCAATCGGAACGATATCAACACGTTGTAAAAGTTTTTGACGGATTGCACCATCCTTGACGGGGTCACCCGGACACTGATAACGCCGACACAGGTTTGCCAGCCAGCGATTCTGTTCGCTGGTCAACGGTCGCGTTGTATTAAGAAGGTTTTTCAGGTGGTTGCGTTGCTCAAGGATTGCTTCATTCTGCATGATCACCATGGGCAACAGACTGAGAAAGAACAGCTTCTTTTTCAGTTTAACGTCATAAATCGCACCCATGTCGTGAGGGAAACGATCAAGTGTGAACGCCGGAACCCCTTCCTCCAATGTTTCCCAATGATAATTCAGTTGATCAAAGGCGCTGATTAGCTCGGTGTACGAGCTGGGCTGGAGATGGATTCCGCTTTGTGCCGAATTAGTCGTGTTGACATCGCAACCGCATAAGATAAACAGGGATGTAACGTAAATTGTTGAAATAAAACGCATT
>PKUE01000144.1 GCA_002869685.1 Desulfuromonas sp. | reverse complement strand
TGGCGTTGACGTTATGTGTTGGCTCTTTTATCAGTGGCGGCACGCTGACGGCGGATTTTACCCGCTTTGCCCGTAGCAGCCGCGTGGCGGTCGCAACGACTGTACTGGCGTTTTTTGTCGGGAATTCATTGATGTTTGTGTTCGGGGCTGTCGGTGCGGCCTTATATCAGCAGGCCGACATCTCGGAAGTAATGCTGCGTCAGGGGCTGATTGTGCCAGCCATGGTGGTGTTGGGTTTGAATATCTGGACCACCAACGACAGTGCCCTGTATGCGTCGGGGCTGGCGTTTGCCAATATCACCGGATGCTCAAAGAAGGTGATGGTGCTGGTTAATGGGCTGCTCGGATCGCTGTGCGCCGTCGTGTTGTATGAGCATTTCGTCGGCTTTCTCACGCTGCTGGGATCGTGTCTGCCGCCAATCGGGGCGATCATTATCAGTGATTATTTTTTGCATGGCTGCCAACGGTGGTGCAGTTCGGCGGTTTTCGACGCGAAGCTTCGCGTGTCAGCACTCGTGGCATGGCTGGCGGGTTGTGTGGCTGCCCACTTTCTGCCGGGTTTGCCGCCGCTCAACGGCCTGCTCACTGCGGCTGTGGTTTATCTGGTGTTGGAATGTACGTTGTGTCGTCCACGCTCGGCCAACGCTCTGTCAACACCCTGGAGTGGGGAAAATTCTTGACCAACAAGGAGTCTGTTCATGAAGAAAATTGCCCTGTTTGTTTTCAATGGTGAACCGATGTGTTTCATCCATGTCCTGCTTAATGCACTTGATTTGCAGAAACAGGGGTATGAAGCGAAGATTGTTATTGAAGGGGCCTCGGTCAAACTGGTGCCGGAATGTGTCAAAGAGGGCAGTCCGCTTCGACCGTTATGGCAAAAATGTCTGCAGGCCGGATTGGTTGATGGGGTGTGCAAAGCCTGTTCAGCCAAGCTGGGGACGTTGGCCGCAGCGCAGGAGCAGGGATTGACGCTGCTCGATGACATGGCGGGGCATCCGGGCATGGCTGGCTATCGGGAGCGTGGTTTTGAAATCATCACTTTTTAGATCCGGCGGGTGGTTCTCTCGCTGGCATGGATGCGCCGGAGGTTGACAATGACGGGAAAAACACTGCGCTGGTTGCTGCTGCTCGGACTTGGCGCCGCCCTGTATTGGTATGGCAGCCGATGGCTGGTTATTGATCGATGTCTCGATGCTGGTGGGGCGTATGATTATGAGCACCAGCGCTGTGTCTATCCCGCTGAACCGCCCGATTGAAGCGGCGGTGGCTGTCAACCGCGTTGCTGCTGTAGTTGAAGCTTCTGACTGAATGGCGAATTGGGAAACTGGTCCAAAATTCGGCAGAAGTAGTGTTCCGCGGCATCTTCCATGCCCAGAGATTCCAAAACCTTGCCGTATTGATATAACGATTTTTCCAAAAGATCCCCTGATGTCTGTGGATCGTTGCACAGCAGCTCCAGACAGGTGGCAACATGCTCAAGTTCATTTTGTTGATTGAAGTAGTTTGCCAGGCGGTAGAGCGATCTGCCATCAATCCCTTTCAAATACAGACGGTGAAATTCCACGAAGGTTGTTGCGGCCTCAGGCAGACGGTTTTCTTTTAACAACAGGCCGAGGGCTCGAGTGTACAGCTGTTCCCCTTCCGGTGTTGCTCGAAACTTGGTCTTTATTTGTGCCAGCAGGAGAAGGGCTTCGACATTTTCAGGGTTTTCTTTGAGAATCAGGTTGAGGGATTCTTCGCCGCTCTCCAGGCTCATTCCGGGCGATTGCTTGTGAACACTGTTGCTGCCGATTTCCAGATGGCGTTCTTCAAAGGCCTGTTGGCTCAGTTTAAATGCCATGGCCAGTCCAATTCCGCACAACATGCCACCGATATGCGCCCAGTGGCCAACCATGGAGGCATGACCCGTGATCTGGCCGATGCCTCCGCTTAAATCCGCCAGAAAAAACAGGCCGATGAGCACCAGTGCGTTGAGGCGAACTTTCAATGAAATGGGGAGGAACAGGGAGAAAATCCCGAGGATCGGCAGTGGAAACACCATGCTTTTAAAGTAACAGCGCACGGCATAAAGGCCCATAATTCCGGCAATGGCACCCGAAGCCCCGATGATATGGGCTGGACCGCCGATAATGATGCCATGGACAATCAGAAAACAGAGGTTGGCGGCAATGCCTGTGAGCAGATAAAAGGTGATGAATCGTTTGGGCCCAATCCGTTTTTCGACCACCGTACCAACGGCCCATAAGAACAACATGTTTCCCCACAGGTGTTGATTGTTGGCGTGGAGAAACATCGAACTGAACAGGCTGATGGGTACATTCAGTACGGTCGGTTGCAGCGGCAGGAACATCAGGTTGTTTGCCATGAACAGTGGATCCGTGTTCATTTCAAAACCGTAGAACATAAAGAGGTTGAATAGAATCAGGCTGTAAGTTACCCAGGCAACATGTTCTTTCTTACGTTCCTCGGCAGTGTACATTACCGGCATCAGGGTGATGTGCTCAGCCAGCACCTCCGTTGGTGAGCGATCTTCACTGGCCGCTTTGAACCTGATGTAAACCAGAAAAATAACGGGGAAGAACAGCAGAAACAGCCCAATGAATTGGCTGAGAAACGCCTGGAGCAAAATGATGGCGAGGATCACGCCAAAGGCTTTGAGGATAAACAGCTGTTCCTGATGGTGGTCAAAGTAACTGATTTGAGCGGGCTGGGTGTCTTGCGCCGGGGGAAGTCCCTCGTTGATCCGTTGCTGACGTTGGCGGTACTTGCTGAACAGAATGCCACAGCGGCTACAGCTGTCCCCGAATTGTTGAGCCGCGCCGCATTTCGGGCAGGTTATCCCTGTCTCTTCAGGGGGTAACTGGGAGGCCTGATCGCTACTGCCATCCTCTTGCTGGAGAATCATATCACAGTGCGCTCCGGTCTTATCGAGCACTTCTTTATAACGCTGCGCCGTAAGGGAATCGAGATCCTTTTTAAGGGTGACCACGTCGCCGGAGAATAACCGATCCAGTGATTTTTCGTCAAACTTGGTCAGTTTGGCCAGATTGTCGCGAACCTCGTTCTGTTCGAAACCGTAGAGCAGTTTTCCCTGAAACGTTATGCGGTAAAGAGGTTGCGACATCTGTTGGTCCTCGCGGGTTAGTGTCGGTTGACGGAATTTCAGCTGTGGCGATTTTGGTTTTTTATTTGAATCAGCGTAGCGATGAATTGTCACATTCTGGTATGGCTGTATTTTAGAGATGTGAGAAAGTTTATTTCTCTTGGTACATTAAATTATCATTACTGTCAAATTGTTTCCTGTCAGTGATTTTTGGGCTGTGCCATGAGGAACGAGCGTGGAATACTGCGATGCCGGATTCACCGGTTGCGAAAGGGAAAGTCGATGGTGACTATTACTGAAATAGATGGGTCACGGGCACAAGATATAGCCCGGCTGGCGGTGTGTCTGACCAATGAAATTATAGAACGCACCGGTATCCAACACTTTGATGTTGATGTGCCCAAAGCGGTGCGCTTATGTGAGCAGTATCTGCATAACGGGCACTATACGGTTTTTGCTGCCGTTGAAGGCGCAGAGATCGTTGGTTTTGGGACCCTGTGTGAGAGTTATTCGCTCTATGCCGAAGGCGCCTTCGGTATCATTCAGGAGTTTTATGTGCAGCCGCACTATCGTTCTTCAGGGGTTGGGCGGCAGCTGATTGATGCGCTGGCGGCTGAGGCGAAGAAGAGAAACTGGACCCGGCTTGAGTTGTGCACGCCACCGTTGCCTGAATTTGACCGGACGGTGTCATTTTATCAGGATAATGGTTTTGAAATTACTGGTGGCTATAAAATGAAACGGCCGATTTGTTGATCTGCCGAGACTGATTCCAATGCTTGTCTCAGTTATTTTGCTGAGAGTGGAGAGCCGCTGTTTTTTCTTACCTGACGCGTGGGATGAGGGTGTTTGAGAGCACCTCAAGAGGGTTGTTTTCCACCCGGTAACAGGCGTATGATCGTGCGTTATTGGAAATGGTCGTTTAGACGTATGGTGAGAAAAGAATGAACGTAGAGAATGTGTTTTTATGGCTGGCAACCCTGTTGCCGATTGTGATCAGTCCGGGGCCTGCCAATATCCTGTTTGCCGCTTCCGGCAGCACTTTCGGGGTAAGGGGGACGGTGCCGTTTTGGCTCGGGGCAAATATCACCGGCGTCTTTCAGACCTTGACCGTTGGCTTCTGCATCGATTTTATTCTGTCGGTCGCGCCACAGATCCTCACCGGAATTAAATATGCCGGGGTGGCCTTTCTGGTCTACCTGGCGATCAAGTTTTTCAAGATGTCGTGCCATAACGAGCGGGTCATGAAACCGCTGACCTTTCGCGATGGTGTGATTGTCGAGCTGCTCAATGCCAAATTTCTGATCGTGCCCACGATCATGTTTTCCCAGTTTTACACGCCGGGACCGGGGAGTGGCCAGCACATTGTTGCTCTGGCTCTGGCCCTGTTGATGTTGACACTGTCCTCAAATATGGTGTGGATCGTCGGAGGGAATTCTCTGGCCGCTTTTGTCGCCAACGCCCGACATCAGAAGGCCCAGGGGATCATGTTCGGCTCGTTGTTGCTGCTCACGGCGCTGTGGTTAGGCGTCAGTTCTTAAGATTAAGGGGGAAATCGTTGGATACTGTTGAGTATTTTGATCGCCAGTCGGGGAAGATGTGTCAGGAACCCGTTATGGGAGATGCGGCCATCAAGTGGGCTTATCAAACCATGAGTGGCCAATGGTGTTCCCGGCTGTTGTTTGGAACCTCCTGGCTCAGTTCGGCTTTGGGCTGGTATTTTGATTCACCGCTCAGTAAAGGCAAGATTGCTTCGGCCATTGCCGATTTGAACATCGATGAAGGTGAGTTTGCCGAGGCAAAAGAACAGTATGCCAGCTTCAATGCGTTTTTTACCCGCAAGCTCAAAGAAGACGCCCGTCCATTTTCATCCGATCCTTCACTGTTCCTGTGTCCGGCTGATGGCCGTTTGCTGGTTTATGAGGATATTGAAGGGGACAGCCTGGTCACGGTGAAAGGGGTGGAGGATCGTATCGAAGCTCTTTTTGATCGACCGATGCCGGAATTTGTCGGCGGTAAAGTGGCTGTTGTGCGCCTGTGCCCGGCTGATTACCACCGCTACCATTTTCCCTGCGATGCCACCGTTGTTGACGAGGTAAAAGTGGCGGGAGACTATCATTCCGTTAACCCGATGGCGTTGAAAGCCAAGCCGCGAGTGTTCTGCGTCAATAAACGTTCTTACACGCTACTGGATACGGAGCGTTTCGGTCGAGTGGCGTTTATGGAAGTGGGGGCATTTGGTGTTGCCGGAATTCATCAAACCTATCAGGGCACCCAGGTCTCACGGATGCAGGAAAAAGGTTACTTTGATTTTGGCGGTTCCACTGTGGTGTTGGTGTTTCAGAAGGATGCTGTTCTTTTTGATGAAGATCTGCGCCAAAACAGTGCCAAAGGGATTGAAACCCTGGTGAAAGTGGGAGAAACCATCGGCCGGGCGGCATAGTATTTTCCGCCGAAAATGAAAGTAGCAGGGGCATTGATTTTGTAAAGTCAATGCCCCTGTTTTGTTGTTGGGGGAAACGGTCACGCCGTTTCAGAGTCGCTACCCTCAACTGAAACCTGAGCTTGGCAGGCATCCTCCCGAGGTGTTTCCGCTGGTCGAAGTGGTTGAGAAAACGGAGACGATCCGTTCAGCGGTGCTTTGACAGTGGGGACAAATGATTTCCTGCTGGCCTGACTTTGCCCGTTTTTCCGTAGTTTTTCCGCAATTTTTGCAGCGGTATTCGTAAATAGGCATACGTTCCTCCTCGCACAATTCAATCTATTCACTGTTTCCGATCATTTCAAGGGCGGGGATCGTATATCTTGATTGCTCCAGAAAAGCATCGGAGGGCGGCGGGCTGGATGTTTTTGTCATTTGACTTCTGGTGATCTTCCAGCACCCTTATAGCAAGGAGGCGATTATGGAATGTCTGTTGGATCATATTGCTCTGAACGTTGAAGACGATGATCGGATGCTGCAATTTTATACCGAGATTCTTGAGTTACCGAGTGAACGGTTGAGCGCCTATCGGGCCGGAAAAGTCCCTTTTGCGTCAGTACGGCTGAATTCCAATACCATTATTGACCTGTTTCCGAAAACGTTGTGGGGGAAGCAACCGGGGCAGCAACGGGGCCTGTTGAATCATCTCTGCATGGCGGTGAGTAAAAGCCAGTGGCAGGCGTTGCATGAACGGTTGCTGGAGTATCAGGTGGCGATTGAAACCGGGCCGGTTCCTCGTTGGGGAGCACACGGGCAGGGGATTTCGATCTATTTTCGCGACCCGGAAGGGACCTTGCTCGAAGCCCGCTACTACGAAGCCAAAAGTCAGGATCGTGAATGCCTGCTGGATTCATGATGCTTTGCTGGTCTAAAGCCAAAATTGCTAGCCGAACCAAGTGTTTCCTGGGCCTTTGCACGTTATTCTCCGCTTTGCCGAACCGTTGTTTTTGCTATGTCCTTCCCTGTTGTGCCCCCCTGCCTTCTGCCACTGTATTGTCGTAGTGTATTAGAATTGTAGAAGTTTCTGCCTCGGTGGTTTATTTTGTTCGCTGTACCAGGGGGCGGGTTGGACTGGCGCAGCACCCTGCCGGTTTATTCGTCGTATTCGAGAACGCATTATTTTCCCACCTGTCAAAGGAGCATCCGCATGAATCAAGAGGCCGTGGAGATTAAAAAGTCAACGGAAGGAACTGCCAGACTCGTTTATATTCTTTATCTGGTTGGGATCGCCATTGGATTCACCGGCATTGTTGCGGTTATCATGGCCTATGTTTATCGGGGGGATGCCCCGGACTGGCTGAAAAGTCATTACGACTTTCAGATCAGAACTTTCTGGATCGGCGCCTTGTATATTTTCGTCGGCGTGGTTCTTTCCATGGTTCTAGTCGGCTATCTGATTTTGCTGTCCTGGGTGATCTGGTTGGTGGTCCGCTGTATTAAGGGGATGAAAGCTCTGGAAGAGAAAACAGCCCCGCCCAACGCGATGGGATGGTTTTTCTAACCGCCGCTTTGGTCTGCCAGGATTTGACTGGTTTGCAACCACAGTGAATTTAGCATGCGTTTAATCAGGCGCCTCAATGGGGGCGCCTTCTTTCATGGCAACAGGAAAAAGGGGACAATCAATGGCAGGTGGCGATCGGGAAAAATTGCACAACAAGGCAATGCTCGGGCAATGGATCATCTGGGGCGGGATGACGCTCAGTGTCGGTATGTATCTGTGGATCGCTTTTCTGGTTCGCGCGCAGGGCGTTGCGGTTGACGTTGCCCCGGAGCATCTGGCAATAGCTAAAGTGGTTGGCTGGGGACTGGGTCCACTGATGGTGGTCGTGGCCTGTCGGGTGAGAGCCTTTATGATGGCCCGTTATCGCAACGATGGTCACGCCATGAATAACGAGATGATCGGCAGAGCGACGGCACCGGTGTATGTTGCCCGTGCCCACACAGCCATGGTTTTCTCGTTGGCGCTGAGTGAAGTTCCCGTTATTTATGGTTTTGTTCTGTTTTTGTTGGGGGAGAGTCTCAATGTGTTGATGGCTTATGCGGCGTTATCCTTATTGGCTAATCTCCTCAACCGGCCCAAACGGCTTGAGCTGGAAGCTCTGGCTCAGAGTGCCGCCGCAACATCCATCTATACAACGGAACCACCTCGCTCTTGACCGCAACGTTTTGCCTCGCGACGTCAAATGACGAACGAGCTGACGCCGGCAGCCGCGTACAGGTTGGCTTGTCTATCTTCGTCACGATTTATCTGAAAATTCATCTTTTTAGCGTCAGGGCGTAAAGAAAGAGAGAATAGTAACCGATAGACAAAGAAAGCAGAATTTTCAGGATTTTATCGATAGGAGTCCAGCATGTCTTCATTGTCGTCGCTCTCTGTTGTCCCCGCACGTTTTTCCGTTGCCGATCTGACCCCATTGGCGATTCCGGCCAATGCGCTGAAATTTGATGACACCTTGGACTCAATTCAGCTGCCGGTGGAGAGATCCCCTCAGGAGATTGCCGCTCAGATTGAACGGCAGAACCAGACCAAACTGCTGGCGGTGTTTCAATCGAATGGAAAAATTATCGGCAATGTGCTGGAAAATGGGTGGAGTCGCATGGAAAGCAACGCCGATGGCAGGAGCGCCGGTGCGATCTGGGACGAAATTTCCCAATTCGGCTTAAGCGGTCGCGATGCTGCCGAATATCTGACGCAACGCCTGGCTGATCAGTTGCGCCAGCGGTATCCCGATCTTGAAGTGGTGTCTTTTGATGCTGCACAGGCCCCGACCAGTGGTGATTACCAACAACAGGTGGCCGCAGGAGGGATGTTTTCGCCCCGAACTTTTTATGGCAACGATGGGCAAAGCCTTCAGGCGCAGGCCAGCTACGATCTGTTCAGTGCGCTATTTCTTCGTGATAATCACGCCTGACCCCTCTTTTCTTTTGCTGCTTCAGCAAAGAACGCCCGCTTCGCCATCCAGGTGAGTCGGGCGTTTCTTCTTCATCCCCGTTTCGGGATTTTCCGTCGAACCCGCTGTTTTCCACTCTCCCTTTTATGTGTTGAAATATAATAAATTGGGTGTTTCTCCAACGATTTGAGAATAAATAACATACTGAATTTACAGGTTTTATGTTTTTATCCCTTTTGATTGATTCTTTGCTCTTTTGATATAGCCTTCATAAAGAATCGCGCCATTTATTTTTTTGAAATGACGATGCCTGGGCTGTTAAGTGAGACAGGTTGTGCCGGGAGGGGCTTGTGAATGGTTCTGAAAAACTGTCACTTGAAAATATTTTACGCAACTGTGTGATCGGTTTCACCGTCAGCTTTATCGCGCTAAGTCTCGGCGCTGCTCTGGGGATACTTTCCGGGCGTGGGGCGTTTTCCGGGATGCTGTCAGCCGGAGTCATTGCTTTGGTGACAGCGCTGCTTGGTGGAACACGGGTTCAATGTTCCGGCCCTACGGCACCGATGAGTGCGGTAAGTGCTTTGGTGGTTGCGTTCGCCTACGATCATATGGCCCTGCAGGGGCAGGGTGGCGCGGACCAGTTTGTCAATCTGGTGTTTCTGCTCACGGCGCTCCTGCTGCTGCTCATGGCCCTGTTGCGCCTGGGGCGATTCATCCGCATGGTCCCCAACGTGGTGGTGTCCGGTTTTATGAGCGGGATTGCCCTGATGATCTGGCTGGATCAGTTGTCAGTCGTGTTCGGCTGGGGCGAGAAGCTGGCATTAGCGGGTGGGGTCGTGGCAAACGGCTTTGTTGCCTTGCTGACTCTGGTGCTGATCTTTGCCCTGGCACCACTGATGCGGCGGCTGGTGGGACGGCGTGCCCGCTTTTTACCGTCAACGCTGCTGACGATCCTTGTCGTATCGCTGGGCTGCGCCCTGTTTTGTCCCCACGTCGAAAGAGTTCAGCTTGAAGGTTCTTTTGCTGGCGTGGATTTTGTCAACTTTGTTCACCAGCAGTGGCCGCAGGACTGGTCGCTCACCTCCGTGACAGCGGCATTGCCGTTTTCACTGCAATTGGCGTTGTTATGCTACCTTGACACGCTGTTGACCTCACTGGTTGTCGATAAAATGAGTGGCGAGATGACCCGCCAGAATCAGGAATTGATGGCTCAGGGTGTGGCCACGGGGGCTTGCGCCCTTGTCGGCGGGATTCCTGGAGCTCAGGCGACAATCCGTTCGGTGCTGATGCTCAAAGAACAGGCCAATCTACGCCTGGCCGGAGTGATGACCGGTGTTTTTGTGTTTGTTGAGATGTTGCTGTTTCAGGAGTGGATCAATTACATTCCCAAAGCCGTTTTTGTCGGGGTATTGATGAAGGTCGGTTGCGATGTGTTTGATTTTATGCCATTACGCCTTTATCTCAAACAGCTGGTGACGAAACGCTGGTATCAGTGGAAAGATTTTTTTTCCCGGCGGGATGAACGGGAGATCTATATCACCAACCGTGAGGGATTGATGATCAGTGGTACTGCTCTGTGTACGGTCATCGTGGATTTGAATATGGCTGTGGGCGGCTTTACATTGCTGTTTTATCTGCACAATCACGTGTTCAATCGAAGTAATCCGATGCGTGATCTGGTGGCCGAAAAAGAGACCGAAGTGTTTTATACCGAGCAGTAGCTGGCAGGCCGAAGTGGATAGCGGTATTAACAGGATGGCGAGTTTTGTTGCTGCTCTTCGCAGCATACGTAGCTGCCTCCAACGCTGCAATAGCCATTGCCACCACTCTTTTTGGCGGCATACATGGCTTTATCGGCCTGACTGATCAGGGTGTCCATATCTTTGCCATCGCGTGGAAACATGCTGATGCCGACGCTGGCGCCCAACTGATGAGTCAATGAGCCCATTTTCAGTGGAGCCAAAACAGCTTTGACCACTTTTTCCGCCAGAGGTTCCGTGGCGGCACTGTCGGGAAGGCCGTTGAGGATGATGATGAACTCATCGCCGCCTACACGGGCAACCGTATCATCACTGCGCAATGTTTTATTGAGGCGCTGACTGACCTCCCGCAGCGCCTGATCCCCAAATTCGTGGCCAAGGGTGTCATTGATTGGCTTGAACTTATCAAGGTCGAGGTACAGCAGAGCAAAGATACGACCATGCCGTTTGGCATCGTGCAGTGCGTGCTCAAGGCGGTCGAAAAACAGATTGCGGTTGGGCAGCCCGGTCAATGGATCGTGGTGGGCCAATCGGGTCAGTTTCTCTTCGGCCTCTTTAAGCTCCGTGACATCGTTGAACACGCAGATCAGAGCGGAAAGATTGTCGTCGTCATCGTACATCGGAGCCCCGGAAAAATGGACCGGGATCTCCTGACCGCTTTTGCTGGTTGCGCAGCCGTCGGCATTGCGGACCGTCTCGCCGCGGAACAATTTTTTGATCTGCTCTGGATTGTCGGAGCCCTGACCGTTGCACGCGATCAGTTTCGACAGCGGCTGACCGATCATTTCAGCTTCAGCATAACCGAACAGTTGTAGCGACTGCTGGTTGATCTTGGTGATGGTCAAATCGGGCTGGAGAACAACCAATGCACCGGACATGTTGCTGATAATATTATCCAGATAGCGTTTGGATACCATCGTTTTGCCAAGGCGTTCGGTCATGTTCCAAAAAGCGGTCTCCAGTTGATTGACTTCGTCGGCGCTGTCGTTGTTATTGGGGGGCGTGGGTTTGAGACCACGTTCAAAGCGTTCGACATTATTCTGGATGTTTTTAAGCGGAGTGACCAGCAGTGACGTGGAGACGCGGCCCACTGACAGAGCAACGATGAGCAGGACAACCAGAAAAATAACGGCCAACACGATGATGCTGTTTAATGCTCGACTTTTATGTTGCTCAATTTCGAGCAGAAGTGAGTTACCGAGAATGGTGGAAAGAGCGTGAAATTCGTCCTGCAAACTCCGTTGAGCCTCGCCAAAACGCTGGATAATTTGCTGACCGGAAACGGAAAATGTTTCGTTGGAAATCTGTCGATGAACGTTCGTGGCTAGGACGGTGAAGTTCAGGTAGTCGGTTTTTATTTGCAGCAATTTATCATGACTGATGGGACAATCCTGGTCATTCTCCATGGTGCGGATCAATGTGTCCAGTTCGGCGATGATGACATTGTTGTACTCAGCGGCCTGAGCAGACAGTTCACTTTCGGCCAGCAAAAACGCATCTTCATATTCTTCGGACTGATTTTCAAACAGATTGAGAATCCGGTCCCCCAAGGTTGCTAACGGAAGATGGGTCAACTGGAGGTGGGAAAGACGGTTGTATTGGTAGATGTTGACGTAAAAACCGATCAATGTCGCGGCAAAATAGCCGAGTAAGACAATGGTCACACACAGCCATATTTTCGAACGTATGCTTCGAAACCAGAGACTCATGGGGAAATAACCAGCTCCTTGACACGTGGGTCGGTGATCGGACTTGCAATAAAGCCGATACTGTTGGGATGTTCGCCGATAAAATCGATAATCTGCTGATCCGTGTCAAAATTTTTCGGCAACATACTATGGCCACTATAGAGTTGCTTGCGCCAGTACATGAAAAACTGGCGTGGTGTTTTGTGGGCAAACTGCTCGCAGAACAACGCCATCGCCTTTTTGTCCTTGTTGACCGTCATAATAATACTCTCGTGGTTTTGCCACTGCTTGGTTTTTCCCAAAAAAATTCGGTTAACCGCTGAATGATCCAATGATTCGACCTCCAGCCCCGCCGGGACAATAATCGACACGACGTCATGGGTTGCAACGGCCTCCAGCGGCAGAGCAATGAGGACAAACAGCAGTGCCAGTACGAGACTTCTCATCAGAACACCACCGACAATCTGGCGGCGAAGTAACTCCAGTAGCGCTTCGGATCTTCGTTAATAACGCTGAGTTGCATCGCAGTGCCGTCAATATAGTGGTAATCCAGTTTGACATTACACCAGGGATTGATGTCATAACGGATGCCAAAGCCCATATCTTTGCGCCAGCCGGTATAGGGCTCTGACTGTGGCCGATCATCACTGTGCTTATCGTGTTTCATGCGGTAAAATTCATCGTAAAGCACAGAAAAAGTCCAGTTTTCAAACGGGCTGTAGCAAGCCATCACGTACCAGGACTGGGATGGCCCGTCAAGTGTTGTCGAACCGAACATAGTTGTCGTGCGATCCGTTTCACCATATTCGCTGACGATCAGCCACTGCTCGGTGCTGAATTCGGCAGAGAAGACAAATCGTTTGTGGGTCAGAGTGTTTCCGGCCGCTTCGGAGGAGTCATTGAGATATATGCTGGCCTTGCTGTGAATCAGTGTGGCACCGAGACGCAAACCAATCGGGGAGTTGTAGACCAGAGCGCCGCCGTACAGGTCATCGCTTTCACGGTCCAAAGACTCGTAACTGTCAGGGATTAAAGAGTTCTTCTTGCTGGCAGGAACCGCGTTGTTACGATCGATCGCTGCAATTGCCGAGCTGACATTGTTTTGCTGTAACTGACTTTCATCGGGGAAATCTGTTTCGCCACTGAACAGGTGATAGTCGATATCGCCAAAGCGACCACAGTCGATATTGCCAAACAGACCCGCTCCAATATAGGCCAGATTGCTGTCTCGTCGGCTTTCGTCGTAGATGCTCTGGGGCAGGAAAACCATCGGTAGTAGAAATTGGGAATCACGGACCTCGTTATACAGTCCCAAGGGCATTTTTACTTTTCCGGCGCGAATCCCTATGATGTCAAACGGCTGATAACTGACTCCGCCCCAGTCCAAAACCACACTATTTTCATTGTAATCGCCCAGATTCCGATAATACGCCTGGGCGCCAAAACGTAACGAATCCAATGGCTGCCAGTTGGCATTGACGCCAACATCGGACATTTTGATCGATCCGGAACGACTGTGTGCCAGAAAATTATTGCTTGTACTGTTGATATAGCCTTGGGAGGCGAATCCATGGACCTGGAACGTGTCGCTGAAATTAAGTGCCCGCCCCGGTATTGGAACAAGAAGAATAAGGAGCAAAAAAAGAAAGGAAAAACGTCCCATAAAAATAACCTGGCCAAGCGATGTGAAGAGGCTGGCAGAAAGAGAATTTAAGAGGGAATTTCGATTGGAATATCCTCTCATTTTCCTTTTTATAATAATTAGTGTCAATGGTAAAAGTCAGGGAAGTTACAGAAAAGTCTTTAAGATAGAGGTGCTTAACGCTCTGCTTGATTAGTGTGTGAATTGTTTCATTGGTCGTTTGCGGAGAAAAATATAGAGATGTTATCCGCTGACACAATGGAGGAAGAGGGTGACAATTAACGGGGGGGGATTGGGCGAACGTAAAGCCACCAATAGATGGCTCCAACGAATAGGGCACCGCCAACGCCATTGCCCAGAGTGACGGCGAACAGGTTGTTCGACCACATGCTCTGCCAATTCAAACTGGCCAGCTGTAGTGGTTCAATATTCGCATTGGCGAGAGCCGCCGGTTGCTGTTGGGCCAGAATCCCGGCGGGGATGAAGTACATATTGGCAATGGCATGTTCAAATCCGGAGGCCACAAACGCCATGATAGGAAAGAAAATGCCGAGTATCTTTCCAGCGATGTCCTGCGCAGCCATGGCGAGAAGAACCGCCAGACATACCAGCCAATTACAGCACAAGGCACGGAAAAAATAGGCCAGATTATGAGAGGTTCCGGGAACCTCGTGAGCCACTTTCGCCAGGCTGATTTTTATCGCCGTGGCGCCAAACGCACCATCCAGTAAGCCTGTCTGACTGGCAATCATCCAGGCCAGAAACAGCGACCCCAGCAGGTTGCCGCAGTAAACCAGTCCCCAGTTCCGCAGCATCTGACCAAGGGTGATTTTACGCTCCAACAGCGCAACACTCATCAATGTATTGCCGGTCCACAGTTCGGAGCCGGGAATCATCACCAGCATCAGTCCGACACTGAAGACACTGCCTATCGCCAGTTTTTTCAGCCCGATCCAGGCAAAGTCCCCTGTCGCAACAACGGTAGCCAGATGGGCGGCAAACCCGATATACACGCCAGCGAGAAATCCCAATAGCAGTAATTCACCGGCCGATTGGCGTGCTTTAGAAATGCCCCACGGTGTCAGTGATTGTGCCAGATCTTTTGGAGTTAGAAATTTAGCCATAACAACCCTTCGACAAATAAGTCATTGATCATAACGGCTTGAGAAAATAAGTTCAATTGTTGCAAACAAAATCATTAATTTTAGGATTATTTATATAGATTTTTGCCGATTTACATACGGTGTATTAATTTTTACCGCTTTTGGTTTGTCCTGAGTGGTCAAACAGTATGAGAAGGGAGTAAAAATGGCTCTTGAGCATGTGCCTTGAATCACTGCTTACGGGGCTTTTTGCAGTTGATCCGCCAGACTCCCGACGGTGAGGGCAAACAGGTGGGAACGGTTCCAGCGCAGCAAGGCGCGGAAATTGTCGTAAACCAGATAAGTCGGCCCGTGCAATCCTTCCGGTGCAATCAAGGACGCGCGTAGCTCGGTTGTTGGCAACGAAGCCCCGGTTGTCAGCCGTACACCATAACGTTGCCATTGGGACAAGGGCAGGTTGTTTTTCAGGCCAATCAGTTTTTCATCAAGTCCGGAGGGAACGTCAACTTGCCGACCCCAACTCTGGCCGCTTTTCCAACCAACCTTGTGCAGATAATTGGCGATAGAAGCCATGACATCCGGCACCGTTCCCCAGATATCGATCCGGCCGTCACCGTTGCCGTCGGCGCCAAAATGATAGAACGACGATGGCATGAACTGACATTGCCCCATGGCTCCGGCCCAGGAACCTTTCATCCGCGTCAGAGTGACATGCCCTTCGTCGAGAATCTGCAATGCCTTTAACAACTCCTGGCGAAAATAACTGCTGCGTCGCGAATCATAAGCCAATGTTGCCAGTGATTGAATCACCGGGAAATTACCAGGATAGGCGCCGTAATGTGTTTCAATCCCCCACAGGGCGACCAGATAGCGACGTGGCACACCATAGCGATCTTCAATGCGCCCCAGCCAGGTAGGGTAGCGCTCCAGCATCGTCTGGCCATGATCAATGCGAGTCCGGTTGATTTTGCCCGCCATGTACTGGGTCAGGGTTGCTTTTTTCTCCGGCTGGTTGCGATCATGATGCAACACTTTTTTCTTCGGCTCGTGAAGCCTTGAAAGAGCGTTATCGACGGTTACAACGGAAATCCCCGCTGCGATGGCATCATGGCGCAATGCATCAAGCCACTGGCTGAAAGAGGGTGATGCGGCAGACATGGCATTGCTGGTGATTGTTGACGATAATAAGGCGAAGGCCAATATGGTGATTTGATGTTTTGGTATCAAATGGGCTCTCATGCTGTTTTTGATGATATGGATTCGGGACGTCTCTAGATTATATATTTTCCAATGACTGATCGCAAATATTGCTGGCTGTGCTGTTTTGGTGCGGCTACAATGCCCCACATGTTTTGTTTGGATTCTATTGTTTTGGACCTGTTATTCCCACCTATCGTTTCGAGAGAGTTAATTTTGTCATGGATCAAAGAGAGACTCGTTTCCCTGTACGGGTTAAGCTTCTACGTTTTCTTGTGCCTATAGCCATATCCTTTTTCTTTGTTGGAGGTATTTTATTTTCCCCTGTCGTAGCTGATACTACTCCATCAACAAGTTCTACTTTGTCGTCTCCGCTTGATCAAGATCTGAATGATTTTAAAACACTGCGTGACAATCTGACGCAATTGCAACAGCAGATCACGGCACGGGATGATTTGTTTCGTGCGGATGACGAGGCGACGGAGCATTATTTGCGCCCTGAGACGCGCTCTGAGATTCGGAGCTATTGGTATTCATTGGTGGATAGCTATCTGACGCTCGATCACCTGTTTGCGACGGTTAAAGATTTCCAGAATAGAGAGAGCAAGGAGGCGCGGCGTAAGGCTTTCCATCTGGCGCGGGGGATTTTCTTGACCCAATACCGTGCTGCGCTGGAGATCATTCCGATTTTTGAACGGCATCCTGCCATTGATATCATTCTTAACGAAGGGGATGCGGCACTCGGGTTGCAGGCTGGTCTGTACACGCAGTTTAAATATCAATATCTGAACGTGATCAAGGCCAGTCATTATACAGCGTTTGAGGGGGTGGCTGTTTATTATGGGGCTGCAAAGGATGAACAACTCTCTTCTTGGGCGGCGCAGGATAGCCGCATCATTCTGGCCGCAGGCAAAGGGCAGGGGCCTTCTCTGACCTTGAAGAATGGCCTCAAGATTGTTCAGGATTGGGGAAATAGCAGTTGGCTGCCGGTGCAGAAAGGGGTGGCCGAGTGGATGGGCAATACCAAGGTCTGGCGGCCAGGACAGGCGCTGATTTCCATGGATCAGATTGACACATTGCGTACGCAATTGGAGCCGGGAGATATTCTGCTGGAGCGGCGTGAATGGTATATGACCAATGTGGGGATTCCAGGTTTCTGGACCCATGCCGCATTGTATATAGGCAGCCGTGAACAACGGGATGCGTTTTCTCGGCAATCGGATGTCGCCGACTGGCTGAGAAAACAGGG